>NZ_VUOI01000042.1:0-30205 GCF_015390205.1 Azospirillum sp. INR13 | reverse complement strand
TTCGCCAATGTCCTCATCAATGAAGGCCTTTACAACAAGGAGTATGTGGCCAATCACACCGAAGGCTTCGACGAGTACAGGAAGATCGTCGAGAAATACACCCCCGAATACGCCGAGGCGATCACCGGCCTGCCCGCCGCCGATATCCGCGAAGCGATGCGCATCTACGCCGCCGCTCCCTCCGCCACCATCCTGTGGGGCATGGGCGTCACCCAATGGGGCCAGGGCGTCGATGTGGTGAAGGGGCTGTCGGGGCTGGCGCTGCTGACCGGCAATCTCGGGCGTCCGAATGTCGGCGTCGGCCCGGTGCGCGGCCAGAACAACGTGCAGGGCAGCTGCGACATGGGCGTGCTGCCGACCGAGTTCCCCGGCTACCAGAAGGTCACCGACCCGGAAATCCGCGCGAAGTTCGCCAAGGCCTGGGGCGTCGAGTCGCTGCCCGACCAGATCGGCTGCCGCCTGACCGACGTGCCGCATCTGGCGGAAACCGGCAAGCTGAAGGCCATGTACATCATGGGCGAGGACCCGGCCCAGACCGAGCCGGACCTGGCGCTGGTGCGCAAGGGCTTCGAGGCGATGGAGTTCGTCATCGTCCAGGACATCTTCATGACGAAGACGGCGATGTTCGCCGACCTGATCCTGCCGGCGACCTCCTGGGGCGAGCATGAGGGCGTGTTCAGCGCCGCCGACCGCAGCTTCCAGCGCTTCACCAAGGCGGTGGACGCCAAGGGCGACGTCAAGCATGACTGGGAGATCATCAGCCTGCTCGCCACCGCGATGGGCTATCCCATGCACTACAACAACACCAGGGAGATCTGGGACGAGCTGCGCGAGCTTTGCCCAATCTTCTACGGCGTCACCTACGAGAAGATGGAAGGGCTGGGGGCGGTTCCGTGGCCCTGCCGCGACCTCGATTCGCCGGGCTCCAAGTATCTCTATGAGGGCAACGTCTTCCAGCGGCCGGGCGGCAAGGGCCTGCTGTTCGCCACCGAATGGCGTCCGCCGCAGGACCAGCTGACCGAAGAATTCCCGCTGATCCTCTGCACGGTGCGCGAGGTCGGCCATTACTCCTGCCGGTCGATGACCGGCAACTGCGCCGCCCTGCAGACGCTGGCCGACGAGCCCGGCTATGTCACCATCAACCCGAAAGACGCCAAGGCCTTGGGCATCCGCGACCGGGAACTGGTCTGGGTGTCGTCGCGCCGAGGCAAGGTGATCAGCCGCGCCAGCGTCACCGACCGCACCAACAAGGGGGCGGTCTACATGACCTATCAGTGGTGGATCGGTGCCTGCAACGAGCTGACCATCCACGCCGTCGATCCCATCGCCAAGACGCCGGAATACAAATACGCCGCCGTCCGGTTGGAGGCGATCGCCGATCAGGTCTGGGCCGAGAATTACGTCCAGCAGGAATACGCGAAGCTGAAGGGCGGCCTCAGCAACGCGGTGACCCGCGCGACGAAGAAGGCCCCGGCCTACGCGTGATGTATCTCCCTCTCCCGTCCCGGGAGAGGGAAGGGGCCCGCCGCGTAGCGGTGGGAAGGGTGAGGGGTAGTCCAAGGAACCATGCGCTTCCGGTTCCTTGGGTCACCCCTCACCCTCCCCACTTCGTGGGTCCCCTCCCTCTCCCGGGGCGGGAGAGGGCACTTACAGGACCCAGCCCATGCATGAGATCGCTCTTTGCCAATCCCTGTTGGAACAGGCGATGAAGGCGCGGGACGCCAACCCATTCAACAGGGTGGTGCGCGTCAGCCTGTCGGTCGGCCAATCCAGCAGGGTTCAGCCCGACGCCCTGCGCCATGCCTTCGACCTGCTCAGCCGCGACACCTTCCTGGAGGGTGCGGACCTGCGGATCGAGCGGCCGCCGGGGGAGGGGTTCCGATTGGTCGAGATGGAGGTGTCGTGAGCATGACTCTTCGTGCGCCTATGATGCGTCGCATTGCCGCTGCGGCAGCCCGCGCGGAGACGTGAGCACGTGACTCGTATCAATGATGTTGCTCGGGTCGTGATTGAAAAGTTCCCGATCCACGCTGCGCCTGACGTGGTTGAAGGAGCCCCGGCATGCAGGAAAAGCTGGAATTTCTGATCGCGCTGGCCACCGAAAAGCACTTCGGCCGCGCGGCGCAGGTCTGCGGGGTTTCGCAACCCAACCTGTCGGCGGCGATCAAGCAGCTGGAATCGACCATGGGCGTGCCCCTGGTCGACCGCGGCGCACGCTTCATCGGCTTCACCCCGGAAGGGGAGCGGGTGCTGGAATGGGCACGGCGCATCGTCGGCGACTACAAGGCGATGCGCGCCGACGTGGAGACGATGAAGCAGGGGCTGACCGGCACGCTGCGGCTGGTGGTGGTGCCGACGGCACTGCCCATGGTCCAGCGGCTGACCGCCACAGTCTGGTCGATGCACCCCGGCATCAAGATCACCATCGCCTCCCACAGCTCTACCGAGATCCTGTCGCGGCTGGAGAATCTGGAGGCGGAGGCCGGCATCACGTATCTCGACAACGAACCGCTCGGCAATGTGGACGAGGTGCCGCTCTATCACGAGCGCTATCATCTGATCACCTCGGCGGATGGCCCGTTCGGCACGCGCGACAGCATCACCTGGGAGGAGGCGGCGACCGTGCCGCTCTGCCTGCTGAACGCCAACATGCAGAACCGCCGCATCATCGACCGCGCCTTTGCCGAGGCGGGCGTGCATGCCGAGCCGATGCTGGAATCCAACTCCATCGTCGTGCTGACCAACCATCTCTGCACCGGCATGTGGTCGACGATCATGCCGCGGATCATGGCGGATTCGCTGCTGCTGCCCCCGACCATCCGTGCCATTCCCATCGTGGCGCCGGAACTGTCCACCCTGATCGGCCTTGTGGTCGCCCGCCGCGATCCGCAGCCGCCGCTGACGGCGGCGCTGATCGCCGACGCACACCGGCTCGCCCCGGAACTGGCGATGGTGGCCTGATCACAGGGCAGCTTTGTCAACTGGTCATACCACTTGACGATTTGTCGCGCCCCTGTGCTGCGATGCAGCATGGTAAGGAATCGGACGGGAGACGCGCCGGGATCGGCCCGTCCACGCCTCCCCCCGAGGAGTGCTTTTTCCAATGAACACCGATACTTCGTCGCACCGCTGGTCGGTCGCCCCGGCCCAGCGCGCGCTCGACCACGAACCGCTCGGAACCGACATCCATGCCGCTTTTGCCAAGGTGGTCGCTCGCCTGCACAGCGAAGCGGACGCGCTTGCACGGCGCATGGCCGATGTGGGCAGCGTCGAGCTGGTGGAGCGTGACGGCGGGGCGCAGCTGCTCTAACCGCGCCCATCATGGCGAAGACCACGGCGAGGGGCTGCACCGGCTGGTCGGCAGCTTCGACCTGCATCTGACCCATGACGGCAAGGCGGCCATCCACATGCGGATCCGCGGCGATCTGCCGCCGGCCGAGGTTCTGGACTTCGACCGCGTGACGGCCGACCATCTCCGGACCCGGCTGCATGCGTTCGAGATGGGTTGCCGCCGCCTGCCGATGGCGCGCGCCGCCTGACCGGACCGGTGACCTGCAGCTGAATAGCCGCAGCGAAGCCCCCGCAGCGGACCATTGGCGCACTGTCGCCGACTGGGCGGGCAATGCCAAGTCGCCGCCCGCCCGCGGCACGGAGGAGACCAGATGTCTGACAACAACAATGAACTGATCACCGCGGCGCTGCGCCATGCGGCGGCCCTGCATGACGGCACCTTCCGCCCCGACCGGGCGCGGACGCCCTTCGTCTCGCATCTGTCGGAAACTGCCGAACTGGTGGCCCAGGCCGGCGGCACGCCGGCGGAGATCGCCGCCGCTTGGCTCCACGACGCGGTCGAGGATGGGTTGACCACCATCGCCGAACTGGCCGACCGCTTCGGCCCGGAAGTCGCCGACCTCGTGGCCGCCGTCAGCGACGCGCCCCGAGGATGTTGGCCGGGCGATTGCCGAGCGCAAGGCGATCCAGGCCGCCCGCCTCGCCGCCGCGCCTGACGGCGCCAAGCGCATCAAGCTGGCCGAGCAGATCTCGATCCTCAAGGCGCTGGCGGTGGAGCGCCCGCTGTCCTGGAGCGTCGAGCGCGTCGACGCCTATGTCGAAGGCTCCCGCCTCGTCGCGGAGGCCTGCGCCGCCGCCAGTCCGCTGCTGGCCGAACGCTACGCCACCGCCCTGGCAGGCGCTTCCCGCTGACCGGGTGACAGTCGGTTACGACAGGCCGTATTTCCTGATCTTGTCGTGCAGCGTGGTCTTTGCGATCTGCAACTCCTCCGCTGCACGGGCAAGGCTGTGGCCGGTGCGGCGAAGCGTATCGGCGATCAGCGCGCGTTCGAAGGCCTCGACCGCCTCGGCCAGCGGCCGGGCGGTCGCGGGGTGGGCGGAGGCGAAAGGCGGAAAGCCCTGTTCGATGCCCAGCACGCAGCGGTCGGCGACATTGTGCAGCTCCCGCACATTGCCGGGCCAGTCATAGGCCATCAGCCGGCGCATCCGCTCGGTATCCGGCGGCAGCACCGGGCGACCGTGGCGGGCGGCGGCCTGCAATATGAACTGCTCGAACAGCAGCGGGATGTCCTCGCGCCGTTCGCGCAACGGCGGCAGCGGCAGGTTGGCGACGTTCAGCCGGTAATAAAGGTCGGCGCGGAACTGCCCGCGGTCGGCCAACTCGCGCAGATCCACCTTGGTGGCGGCGATCACCCGGCAGTCGACATGGACCGGCATGTTGGAGCCCAGCCGTTCCAGCGTGCGTTCCTGAAGGACGCGCAGGAACTTGATCTGCACCGGCATCGGCATGCTCTCGATCTCGTCGAGGAACAGCGTGCCGCCGTTGGCATGCTCCACCTTGCCGATCCGCCTTTTGCCGGCCCCGGTGAAGGCCCCGGCCTCATGCCCGAAAATCTCGCTGTCGATCAGGCTTTCCGGCAGGCCGCCGCAATTGATGGCGACGAAGTTGCCGGCGCGGCGCGGGCTGGCGTCGTGCAGGCAGCGCGCCGCCAGCTCCTTGCCAGACCCTGTCTCGCCATGGATCAGCACGTCGGCGGCGGAGGTGGCGAGTTCGCCGATCAGCCGGCGCACCCGCTCCATCTGCGGCGATCCGCCGACCAGCCGCGCTTCGATGCTGTCGCGATTCTGCAGCCGGGCGCGCAACTCGCGCACCTCCAGCGTTAGCCGCCGCTTTTCCAGCGCGCGCCGCACCACCTCCACCAGATAGTCGGGGGAGAAGGGCTTCTCGATGAAGTCGTGGGCGCCCCGCTTCATCGCCTGCACCGCCATCGATACGTCGCCGTGACCGGTCATCAGCACCACCGGCAAATCCGGATCGGTGCCGAGCAGCGTCGAGAGCAGTTCCATGCCATCCATACCCGGAAGGCGGATGTCGGTGACCACCACGCCGGGAAAGCCCTCCGCCACCATCCGTCGCGCCCTCTCCGCGCTGTCCACCGCCTGGGTCGGGATGTCCTCCAGCTCCAGCGCCTGCTGGCAGCCCAGGCTGACGTTCGGGTCGTCCTCGACGATAAGAACCTTCAGGGCGGTGGAGGAAGTGTCGGGCATGCGAGGTCTTCGGCCAGGATGGTGGTCGGGTCGGCGGGCAGGGCGGCGGCGGGAAGGTCGACGGTGAAGACCGCGCCGCCATCGGCACCGTTCGCCCCGGTCAGGGTGCCGCCGAAGTCACGCACGATCCCGGCGGAGATGGCAAGCCCCAAGCCGAGCCCGCCACTTCCTTCCCGTGCACCGTCCTTCGCCGCTTCCTTGGTGGTGAAGAAGGGTTCGAACAGGCGGGGCAGGACCTCCTCGGACAGGCCGGGCCCGTTGTCCGCCACCTGGATGCGCGTCCGGCCGTCCTCCGTCCGCGCGGTGAGGGTCAGTTTGCCCTCCGTCTGCCAGGCCACCGCGTCGAGGCCGTTGGCGACCAGATTGACCACCACCTGTTCCAGCCGGTTGGGATCGCACAGCGCCGCAACATCATCCGGCACCTCCACCTGCACGGCCACGCCGGATCGCCGCAGCCGTTGCTCAAGCAGGAACAGCGCGTTGTCGATGGGCCGCCGCACCGCCACCGGGCGGGGGGCGCCAGAGGATTTGCGGGCGAAGGATTTCAGCTGGCTGGTCAGGGCACCCATGGCGTCCACCAGCTGGGCGATGCGCTCCAGATTGCTCTTTGCCGCGTCGAGGTTGCCGCGCTGGAGGAACTTGACCGTGTTGCCGGACAGGGTGCGCAGGGCTGCCAGCGGCTGGTTCAGCTCATGCGCAAGCCCGGCCGACAGCTGGCCGATCACCGCCAGCTTGCCGGCATGGACAAGCTCATCCTGGGCGGCGCGCAGGTTGCGGGTGCGCTCCTCCACCTTGCGTTCCAGGTCGCGCAGATGGCCGCGGCGCTGCACCCACATCAGCAGCAGGATGCCCAGGAAGGCACTGCCGACCGCCGCCAGTGCCGCGCGGGTCCAGGCCATGCCGGTGATCTGCGAGACCGGCGACAGCACGGTCATCGTCCATCCCGTGCCGTGCAGCGGTGCCGTCTGGGCCAGGAAGCTGCCGCTGACGGGGAAGGCGGCCGACTCCGCCTCCCCATCCGCCGGGCGGGCGAGCCGGACCAGTTCCGCATCGGGGGCGATCCGGTTCAGCGGTGAAAGGCCCAGCGGCGGCAGCGGGCGGGCGTTGTATTGCAGGGTCCGGTCGAAATGCCGGCGCGTCGGCTCGTCCATCGTCCGCAGGGTGGTGAATTTCCAGGAGGGGACCGAGGCGAGGATGACCACGCCGTTCTCGTCGCTGACCAGGACCGGTGCCTCCACGGTGGACCAGGACTGTTCCAGCTGCTCAAGGCTGACCTTCACCACCGCCACGCCGACGATGGCGCCGTCCTCCGCCAGCGGCGAAGACAGGTAATAGCCTGCCTCCCCCCGCGTGGTGCCGACACCGAACAGACGGCCCTGGCGGCCGGCGGCAGCCTCGATGAAATAAGGGCGGTAGGACAGATCCTCGCCGACGAAGCTGTCGGGGCGGTTCCAGTTGCTGGCGGCCACCACCCGGCCCTGGCGGTTCAGCACATAGATCGACAGGGTGCCGGCACGCTCGTTCAGCCGCTCCAGATAGCGGTTCAGCCCCCAGGCCAGCGGCGCCCGCCCGGTCACGAGGTCGAGAACGTCGCGCTCCAGACCCAGCGTGGCCGGGAAATAGGCGTATTTGTCGATCTCCCGTTCCAGGCTCTCGGCATAGAGGTCGAGCCGGTGGCGACCGGTCTCCTGCAGGGCGGCCAGCCCCATCCCCTCGCTGATGCGGAACCCCGCCGTCCCGGCGAGCAGGGCCAGCCCGGCCATGACCGGCAGGAGAAGTCCGATGGTGCGGAGGCGACGCGTAATCTGCATGAAAAAGGCGGGCAGGGGCATGGGGAGAAACGGCGGCTGCCGCATCATAGCAGAAGCCCCCCTCCCATTGCCCGCCCGCCTTTGCAAACTGTCTTTGTGGATGTCCTGTCCCGCTTACTCCGCCGCGGCCGGGGCGGGCAGGGGCACGTCGGCCTCCTCCTCGTCCTCCTCGCCGATGGCGCCTTCCCACTTGGCGACGACCGTGGTGGCGATGGCGTTGCCCAGCACGTTGGTGGCGGTGCGGCCCATGTCGAGGAAGTGGTCGATGCCCAGGATCAGCAGCACGCCCGCCTCCGGCAGGTTGAACATCGGCAGCACTGCGGCGACCACGACCAGCGACGACCGCGGCACGCCGGCGATGCCCTTGCTGGACACCATCAGCACCAGCAGCATGACGATCTGCTGTTCCAGCGTCAGCGGGATGCCATAGGCCTGGGCGATGAACAGCGCCGCGAAGGTCGTGTAGATCATCGAGCCGTCTAGGTTGAAGGAATAGCCGAGCGGCAGGACGAAGCCGGTCACCCGCTCCTTCACGCCGAACTCCTTCAGCCCTTCCATCACCCGCGGATAGGCGGATTCGCTCGACGCGGTGGAGAAGCCCAGCAGAATCGGCTGGCGCATGGTCTTCACCAGACGGAACACGTCGCCCTTCAGCACGACGAAGCCGGCGAAGATCAGCGTCGCCCACAGCACCGCCAGCGTCAGATAGAAGCTGCCCATGAACTTGCCGTAGACCGCCAGCACGCCCAGCCCCTGCGTCGTCACCACGTTGGCGACGGCGGCGAAGACGCCGATGGGGGCGAAGCGCATGACATAGTCGGTGACCTTCAGCATCACCGGCACGACCTCTTCGATCGAGCGGGCAAGCAGGCCGGCCTTGGTGTCGCGCAGCTGGCCGATGGCGAGGCCGATGAAGATCGAGAAGATCAGGATCTGCAGGATCTCGTTGTTCGCCATCGCCTCGAAGAAATTGCGCGGGAAAACGTGGGTCAGGAAATCCTTCAGGTTCAGGGCGGAGGTCTTCAGCCCGGCGCTGGCCGCGGCATCGGGCAGCGGCACGCCGACATTGGCGCCCGGCTGCAGCAGGTTGGCGAAGACCAGCCCGATGAACAGCGACGCGAAGGAGGCCATCAGGAACCATCCGACCGCCTTGCCGCCGATGCGGCCGACGGTGCGGGCGTCGCTCATTCCGGCCAGGCCCGCGACCAGGGTGGAGAAGATGAGGGGCGCGATGATCATCTTGATCAGGCGCAGGAAGATGTCCGTCACCATCGCGAAATAGCTGGCAATGGACTTGGCGGCGGCCGGGTCGAACATGCTGTTGCAGACATAGCCGGTGACGATGCCCAGCAGCATGGCGACGATGATCAGCGTCGTCTGTTTGTTCATGGTCCTACTACCTCACCTTTCCCGCCCGCCTCACGCGCCGGCCGGGGTAACGGTCGATTGGTTACCGGCTTTCCAAGCCCCTCGCGGGACCGGAATGGGGGCCGGGTGGCGGAACGGTCAGCGGGTGATGATCGGGGGATTCTCGACTGCGCGCGGAGTTCGGCCGCCATGACAGGCGTCGGCCGGAGCCTCGTGGTCGCCCGGCAGGTCGTGTTCGGTGCGCGTCGTGGCAGGCATCGGACGCTTCGCTCCCCTGATCTGATGAGTCGGCCCCGCCTGCGCGGGACGCGACCCGTAAGGAGCAACCGGCGTGCCACTGGGGAGCAGCGGCAAGAAACCCGCTAAGCTGTTGGAACTATGAGGTTCCATCGTTGGTCAGAGCCGTCGCCGTTCGGATTTCCGAACGCTGCCTGCGTTTTGCGTTCGGAAATCCGGATGTGGCCGGGCAGGGGTCGTAAGGCGAGGAGCAAATGGCTGGGATCAAAGTTCCAGGAAGGGGCGGAAGCCGCCGAAGATCATCCGTTTGCCGTCGAAGGGCATCTCGCTCATGTCCTTCGGCATGCGGGGATCGGCCATGACCTTTGCGTTGATCGTGTCGCGGTCCTCGCGCGACTTGTAGACGATCCAGGAGAAAACGACGATTTCCTCCTCGGTCGCCTGCACCGCGCGCGGGAAGGATGTCAGTTCTCCATAAGGCACATCGTCGCCGACGCACTCGACGAAGGCGAGCGCGCCATGGTCCATCCAGATCGCACCGGCCTTGCGGGCCATCTCCTTGTAGGCATCGACATTCTGTTTCGGCACTGCCAGGACGAATCCATCGACATAGGACATGATCGTTTCCTCTCTTGCAGTATGACCAGGGACAAGGTGACCGGTGGAGGGCGGGGCGAACCCGCATTCGCGCTTCGGGGACAGGCGCGCGTCCAGGCTCGCGTCCAGCCTCGGCGATAGCGAATGACCGCCCTGCCGCCAATCCGATTGCGTTCTGCAATCAGTTGCCATTAGGCCAGACCGATCCTAATTTGCAAGCGGTTTTCGGAGGAGTTCCCGATGGAGGACAGGCACCGTTCGGGCTGTCCGATCAATCTGACGCTGGAAGTGCTGGGCGACCGCTGGAGCCTTATCGTCATCCGCGACATCATGTTCGGGGATCGCCGGCATTTTCGGGAATTGCTGAGCCGGTCGCATGAGCGGATCGCCTCCAACATCCTGTCCGACCGGCTGAAACGCCTGATGGACGCCGGGTTGCTGACGAAGCGGGACGATCCGTCCCATCGGCAGAAGGCGATCTACAGCTTGACGGAAGCGGCTATTCAGCTCGTGCCGCTGCTTGTGCATATGGGAGCCTGGGGCCGCCGGCATCGGCCGGTGACCCCGGAACTCGCCATCCGCGCCAAACTGCTGGAAGAGGGCGGGTCGCCGTTGTGGGAGGCCTTCATGGAGGAACTGCGCAGCCTGCATCTGGGGGCGCCGGTCAAAGGCCCCTCGGTCCTGGCCGGGCTTCAGGATGCGTATGAGAAAGTCGCCGCGGAACAGGGCATCCCAACCCTGTAAGCAGCCGGGAAGACACCGGGAGGAGGGAGAAGCCCTCCTCCCGATGGGCTTCACTCCCTCACCACATAGGTGAAGTAGCGGATCACGCCGTTCGCATCGGTCTCCCGGTACAGGCCTTGGATTTCGTTGTCGAAGCCGGGGAAGCGGTTGGCGCTTTCCTGGAAGACCTTCAGATAGTCGATCATCGGCTTGGCCCGCGCGTCCAGCCTTTCGCCCGGAACGATTGTGGCGATGCCCGGCGGGTAGACGACCCACAGCGTGGTGGCGATGCGGCCGGCGATCTCGTCGATGGGCAGGTAATCCACGTCGTTGCGCACCAGATGGCGCGTCGCCTCGCGGGGCGGCATCGCCATGGTCGGCAGATGCTCCGGCCGGAAGATGGCGCGCTGCAGGGCGCTGGTGTTCTTCTCGCGGTAGAAGGCGTGCATCTCCGCGCACAGGTCGCGCAGGCGCCGGCCCAGGTAATGGGCGCGCCGCTTGGCGACGAATTCGGGGATGACCTCCTCCAGCGGGGCGTTGTCGTCGTGCAGCCGCTTGAAGGCGACCAGACCGCTCAGCAGCGTGCCGGCCTTGCTCGATTCCACGCCCGGCGTCAGCAGGAACAGCAGGGAATTGAGGTCGTTCTTCTCCGGCACGATGCGGTTCTCGCGCAGATACTGCGCCACCACCGGGGCCGGGATGCCGTGGTCGCCGTAGGCGCCGCTGTGACGGTCGAAGCCGGGAGTCAGCAGAGTCAGCTTGTTGGGATCGGTCATGGCATAGCCCGGCTCCACATGCCGGAAGCCGTGCCAATGGGCACCGGGGGCGAACTCCCAATGGCGGACGTCGGTCGCCAACTCGTCGGTCGGCACCTCCTCCCACGCGGTCTCCAAGCCATTGCGGCTGACACGGTCGGGCACGAAGGGATCGAAGAACCAGCGCTTGGCCGGATCGCTCTCGCGCTCCTCGAACTCGCGGCGGATGGCGCGGATCTTCTTGCGCAGCTCGACGCCCAGCCGGATCGTGTCGTCCCACAGGATCTCGCCCGACCGACCCTTCATCATCTGCGCGCCGACGTCCAGCGAGGCGAACAGCGGGTAGAAGGGCGAGGTCGAGGCGTGCAGCAGGAAGGTCTCGTTGAAGCGGCGATGCTCCACCCGGCGGCGCTGCCCCTTGATGTGGTTGTCCTTCACATGGATCTGCGAGGCCTGGGAGAAGCTGGCCAGCTGCTTGTGGGTAGACTGGGTGGCGATGATGCCGGGATGGCCGTCATGCAGCCCTTCCAGCCCCATGGCGAAATGGCCCTTGAACAGCGGGTGGAACTTCAGGAACCCGGCCCAGGCCTCGTCAAACAGGATGTAGTCGCAGAGCTTGCCGATCCGCTCCAGCATCATCTGGGCGTTGTAGATGGTGCCGTCGTAGCTGCATTGCTGGATCACCGCGGCGCGGAAGGGGCGCTCGCGCTTCCAGGCATCGGGGTCCTTGACCAGCGGGTTGCGGCGGATGCGCTCGCGGATCGTCTCCTCGTCCAGCGCCCGCGGGTCGATGGGGCCGATCAGGCCATGGGCGTTGCGCTCCGTCTCCATGAAGATCGGAATGCCGCCGCCCAGGAACAGGCTGCCATGGTGGGCCGCCTTGTGGTTGTTGCGGTCGAACAGCACGAGGTCGTCCTCCGCCACCAGCGCCGACAGCACGATCTTGTTCGAGGCCGAGGTGCCGTTCAGCACGAAATAGGTGCGCTCCGCCCCGAAGATGCGGGCGGCTTCCTTCTGGGCCTGCAGGGCAGGCCCCTCATGGACCAGCAGGTCGCCCATCTCCAGCACCGAGTTGTCGATGTCGTCGCGGAACACCGCCTCGCCCAGATGTTCGACGAAGATGCGGCCGATGGGGCTGCGGCTGTAGAAGATGCCGCCATTGTGGCCGGGGCAGGTCCAGAGCTGGTTGCCTTCCTCCGCGTAATCGACCAGCGCGCCGAAGAAGGGGGTCTTCAGCGTGTCGGCATACTGCTTAAGCCGGCTGACCAGATTCTTGGCGATGAACTCCGGCGTCTCCTCCGCCAGGAAGATGTAGCCGTCGACCTGGTTCAGCACGTCGACCGGAATGTTCTCCAGCCGTTGGCGGCGGACCAGCAGGATGATCGGCATTTCCAACCCGCGCTGGCGGGCGAAGGCGATCAGCGAGGCCTGCTTGCCGTCGGCGCCGCGCTTGCCCCAGTCGACGATCATGCAGCCGATGGCGGGCGTCGGTGCGAATGGCCAGTTCGGCATCCTCGACCCGGCGGGCGCGGACCACCTCGAAGCCCATCCGCTCCACTTCCGACAGGATCTGCTGAAGCCGCATGCCCTCCAACTCGTCCACCTCGAAGGCGGGGGCGCAGACCAGGAAGTTGAAGCGGCGGAAGAAATCCATGCGACGGGTCTCCGGAAGGGCAGGAAGCGATGATGAGAGGAAAGGGCCGGACTGTAGCGGTCGGCAAGGGCGATTATTCAGCCGCCCAGTTACCGCGATGGTCATGCGGCGGCTCGCGGTCGGCGGTTCCCAGGGCACGTTGAAGAAAGACGCTGTCGGTCCAGCGCCCGAACTTGAAGCCGACATTGCGCAGGATGCCGGCCTGTATGAAGCCGCAGGATTCATGCAGCCGCAGCGACGGGGCATTGGCGCTGTCCACCACCGCGATCATCTGGCGGCAGCCGGCGGCGGTGCAGGCCTCGATCAGCGTCGGCAGCAGAAGCCGGCCGATGCCGCGGCCCTGATGGTCCTTGTGAATGTAGATCGAGTGTTCAACGGTGTAGCGGTAGGCCGGCCGCTTGCGGAAAGGTGCGGCATAGGCATAGCCGACGACCAGCCCGTCCAGATCCGCGACCAGATGCGGCAGCCGGCGCTTCAGCATCGCCTTGCGGCGGCGTTTCAACTCCTCCGGGTGCGGGGGCTCGATGTCGTAGGGGCCGAGCCCCCGCTGGATGTGGTAACTGTAGATCTCCAGCATGGCCGGCACATCCGCTTCCGCCGAATTGCGGATACGCACGGGTGACGAGCCCGGCGCCGCGACGGGGAAGCAACCGGCCTGATCGGCCGCAGGAATGACGTTCGGTGTGGACATGTCGTACACGGGAGCTTCCCCTGGCAAGCAGCGTCGGCACGACCCCGCGCCCGCGCGCAACGCTACAGCAGCTCCATGACAGACGTATGACGTCCGGCGGTTTGGGCGCCTACTCTCCCAAACGCGATCTCCAATCCTCGACCCTGCCGCTCTCCACCCGCCGCCGGGCCAGATCGCGCCAGCCGGGGGCGAGCGGCTCCAACTCCGCGATTCCCGCCAGCGTCCGGACGTCGCCGGTGTCGTGATAGAAGGCACGCAGGATGCGGGCCAGCGGCCAGTCGGGCAGGGGACGCTCGACCAGCGCGACGCCGTCGCCGGCGGCGGCCACGCCCGGTTCCAGCACCCGATAATACCAGCCGGTCCGGCCGGTGGCCTGAACCCGGCGCGCCATGTCCGTCACGCCGAAACGGTGGTTCAGCTTCCAGCAGGGCTGGCGCCCCTGGCTGACCTGCAGCGTCGCCGTCCCGATGCGGAACACGTCGCCGACGCAGACCTCCTCCTCGGTCAGGCCCAGCGTCGACAGGTTCTCGCCGAAGGCCCCGACCGTCTCCAGCAAGGGAACGGGGGAGGGCAGGTCGGCCCGCCAGCCCGCGTAATGGTCGTACGGGTAATGGTGCACGGCCTTGTCCGGGCCGCCGTGATTGCGGAGATCGGCCTGCTCGTCGCCGGCAAGACCAGCCGTCCCGATGGCGAGTGCGCCGTCGGCCGGTTGCTTGTCGATGGCGCTGAACGCTCCCGGCTTGCCGAACGGGATAGCTTTGCCAATCAGAACGGCCTTCAGCGTTGCGGACGCGGCATTGATCGTCACGGGCGTCTCCGGTCTCATCGTCTCGCCGTTCCGGCGCTTTGCAGCCTCTTCCTTATCAGCTTCGGGATTCGAGCGTGAAGTCTGCCATACGGTGCCAATGGTCATGGCTCGTCTGCGTCGGCGGCAGGGAGCGGAGTTGCACTTCAGAATAGAACCTACCCGCCTAAAAGAGCTCCGACACATAACTTTGGTTATGGAAAATTATTGCACACTCCTCAAACCAGCCATGCACCAGATTGGGGCATCGCAGCGCCGGGGCCACTTGCCGAATTTAGATAGCAAACCTATTAAATAGCCATGCTACAAGATAAGCCTCTTCGCCTTCCTCCTAATTTCGGCCTGCACCTGTTCCGCGCCTCTCATCTGTGGCGGCGGGCGGCGAACAGGGTGTTGGCGGACAGTGGATTCTCCAGCTCGGCGATTACGCCGCTGATGCTGCTGGCCGAACTCGGCGACGGGTTGCGCCAGCGGGAACTGGCGGAGGAGATGGCGGTCGAAGGACCGTCGCTCGTCCGGTTGCTCGACGGGCTGGAGGCCGCGGGGCTGGTCGAACGGCGGGAGGATGCCTGCGACCGGCGGGCGAAAACCCTGCACATGACCGACGCCGGCCGTCAGCTGTTGGCGCAGGTGAACGAAGCGTTGAACGACGTCCGCCAGCGCCTGATGGCGAACGTGACGGACGCCGACGTGGAGGCCTGCTACCGCGTGCTCGCCACCATCGAAACCAACGCCAAGCGCGAACAGACCTGACCGCGGCGCGATCCCGGTGGTGCGGCGGCGCTCTTGCTCGCGCTGTGCCTCCGGTCCGATCGGTGCGGTGATTGAGGAACCAAGACCGTGACTTTCCTGCCTTCCTTGCGGGCCGTGGCCCGGATCGCCGTGACCCTGCTGATCACCGTGGCGGCAGTCGGCGGCGGCCTGTGGCTGTGGGACTATTACATGAACGAGCCCTGGACCCGCGACGGCCGCGTCCGTGCCGACATCGTGCAGGTGTCGCCCGACGTCGCCGGGCTGGTCACCGATGTCCGGGTGTCCGACAACCAGCCGGTCCATAAGGGCGACGTGCTGTTCGTCGTCGACCCCGGCCGCTACCGGCTGGCGGTGGAGCAGGCCCAGGCCAATCTCGACAGCGCGAGGGCGGAGCAGTCCTACCGCGGTGCCGAGGCCCGTCGTTACGAGCAGCTGGGCAACAACGTCGTCTCCACCGCGCAGCGGCAGGAGGTGATGGCGGCGATGGCCAAGGCCGCCGCAGCCACCAAACAGGCCGAAGCCGCGCTCGATCTCGCCCGCTTCAACCTGGAGCGGACGGAGGTGAAGGCGACGGTCGACGGCTATGTGACCAACCTTCAGCTGAAGACCGGCAATTACGTTGCTGCCGGGCAGGCGGTGGTTGCACTGATCGACCGGCATTCCTTCTACGTCATGGGTTATTTCGAGGAGACGAAGCTGCCGCGCATCCATGCCGGGGCGCCGGTTTCCGTGCGGATCATGGGGACGGATGCCGAACTGCGCGGGCGGATCGACAGCATCACCCGCGCCATCGTCGACCGCGACCGGGCGGAAGGCACCGGGCTGGTCGCCAACGTCAACCCGACCTTCAACTGGGTGCGGCTGGCCCAGCGGATTCCCGTGCGCATCGTGCTGGAGGAGGTTCCGGAGTCGGTTCAACTGGTGGCCGGACGCACCGCGACGGTGTTGGTCGTCAGCGCTCCGGATGGCACTCCCGCCCCTGCGCCGAAGGTCGCCGGACTGCCGGCGGAGCGGTGAGCGCATCGCGATGCCGAAGTCTCCCAACTCCGCCCCTGCCCTCTCCCTGCCCCCGGCGCCGACCTTCAACGAGCTGGTCTTCTCGCTGAAATCCTTCGCGGCCTCGATGCTGGCGCTCTACATCGCCTTCGGCATGGGGTTGCCGCGCCCCTTCTGGGCGATGCTGACCGCCTATGTGGTGTCGAGCCCGCTGTCGGGAACGGTTCGGTCCAAGGCTGTGTACCGCGTCGTCGGCACGGTGATCGGCAGCATCGCCTCCATCATCCAGACGGTGGAGCTGATCAACGCGCCGGAACTGCTGTCGCTGGCGGTCGGGCTGTGGGTGGGCGGTTGCCTGTTCGTCTCGCTGTTGGACCGTACGCCGCGCAGCTACGTCTTCATGCTGGCCGGTTACACCGCCGGGCTGATCGTCTTCCCCGGCGTCGCCAATCCGGAGGCGATCTTCGACACCGGCCTTGCCCGGGTGGAGGAAATCATCCTGGGCATCGTCTGCGCCACCGTCATCCACAGCGTGGTGCTGCCGCGGGGCTTGGGTCCGGTGCTGCTCGGCAAGCTCGACGCGGCGCTGCGCGATGCGGAGCGCTGGACGCTCGACGCATTGGACGGGGCGGAGATCGACGCCCGCCTGCGCGACCGTCACAAGATGGCGAGCGACCTGACCGAGTTGCGGGTGATGACCACCCACCTGCCCTACGACACCTCCGACCTGCGCTGGATGACCCGGCCGATGCGGGCCTTGCAGGACCGGATGGTGTATCTGCTGCCGGTGCTGACCGCGGTTCAGGACCGGCTGATCGCACTGCGCCGGGCGGACGGTACGCTGCCGCCGGATGTGGCCCCCGTGTTGACCGCGGTGCGCGACTGGATCGCCGCCGGGGCCGGTGCCGATCCGGCGGAGGCCGAGCGGCTGACCGGCAGGCTCGACAGGCTCGCGGCGGAGGAAGCCGTGGACTCGGCCGGTGATTGGGAGGCGGCGACCCGCTTCAGCTTCATCCGGCGCCTGCGGTCGCTGGTGGAAATCCATCGCGATTGCCAGGACCTGCGGGTGCACATCGCATCCGGCGACCACGCCCTGCCCGACCATCTGGATCCGTTGGCGCGCAAGCGGTCGCGCGGCGTCTTCCACCGCGACCATGGCATGGCGCTGTGGTCGGCGGCGGCGGCGCTGCTGGGGATCACCGTCATCTGCGCCTTCTGGATCCTGACAGGCTGGTCGTCCGGCTCGGTGGCGGCGATGATGGTGGCGGTCTTCACCTGCTTCTTCGCGTCCTTCGACGATCCGGTGCCGGGCATCCGCCTGTTCCTGGTCTATACGCTGGCTTCGATGCCGCTGTCGGCCTTCTACCTGCTGGTGGTGCTGCCGTCCTTCGACAGCTTTCCGATCCTGGCCCTCTGCCTGGCGCCGACGTTGGTGACATTGGGCGTGTTCGTCGCCCGGCCGGCGACGATGGGCAAGGCGATGGCGCTGATCTTCGGCGTCGGTGGCTCGCTCAGCCTGCTCGACACCGGGACCGGCGACTTCGCCTCCTTCCTGAACAGCAGCGCCGGGCAGATCGTCGGGATCGTCACCGCCATGCTGGTCACCCGCCTGTGCCGGTCGGTCGGCGCCGCCTGGAGCGCGCGGCGTCTGCTGCATGTCGGTTGGCGCGAGATCGCCGATCTGGCCGGACGCAGGACGGTGCCGGCGGCCGATGGCTTCGAAAGCCGCATGCTTGACCGGGTCGGGCTGCTGTCCGCCCGGCTGGCGCAGGCCGGCGGATCGGTGGATGTGGACGCCATCGACGCGGTGCGCGACCTGCGGGTCGGGCTGAACGTGGTGGAGCTTCAGCGGGTCCGGCCGGTGCTGGGTGTCGCGGCCGGGCCGGTGCTGGACCGGCTTCTGCGCGGCGTCGCCGCCCATTTCCGCGCGCTGTCGGCCAAGCGTCCCGATCCCGCTCCGGCCGAACTGCTGGGCAGCATGGACGAACTGCTGTCGGCGGTCGGCACCGCGCCGCGCTGCCCCGAACGCGATCGGGCGGTGGTGGCGCTGGCGTCCCTGCGGCGCAGCCTGTTCCCCGACGCCGCAATCGGCGAGCCGCGGCCGACGGACGAAATGCATTTTCCTGAAAGGGCACGCGCATGATCGGCGAGATCGACGTCTACGGCCTGTTCCTTCCCCCGCTTCTGGTGCTGGCCGTCGTGGCCTGGGCGGTGTCGGCGCTGCTGCGCCGGGGATTGCGTGCGGTCGGCGCCTATGGCTGGGTCTGGCACTCGCCGCTGTTCGATTTCGCGCTCTATGTGCTGGTGCTGAGCGGCGTTGCCGGGCTGTGGTCGGTCTGGACCGCCTGACGAAATCCACCACACCCAAGGCGGGCGGAGCATGCTAGGCTGAGCCCCATGACCGCCCCCCTGTCGCAACCCTTTTCCATCCCCGGCATGCTGCCCGATGCCGACGCCGAGAGCGCCTGGATCGAGGTGATCCGGAAGATGGACGAGACTTACGCCAATCTGGTGTCGCAGCAGGTGGAGCTGGAGCGCAAGAATGCCGAGCTGGAGGAGGCGCAGGCCTTCATCGCCAGCGTCCTCGGCTCGATGACCGACGTGCTCATCGCCTGCGACCGCGACGGCCGGATCGAGCAGACCAATCCGGCCGCCGAGCGGGCGCTCGGCTGCACCGGGCGGGAGTTGACCGGCCGGCTGCTGCGCGACTTCCTCGACTCCGGCTCCCACCCCGCCTTCGCCCGGCTGTGCAGCGCCGCCCTTCAGCGGGAGGGAGGCAGCGATGTGGAGCTGTCCCTGCGTGGGCCGACCGGTCCCTTCCCGGTCGCCGTCAACAGCACGGTGCGCTACGACCAGCGCGGCCACGCCATCGGGCTGGTGCTGGTCGGCCGGCCCATCGGGGAACTGCGCCGCGCCTACCGCGACCTCGCATCCGCCCATGAAGGGCTGAAGCAGACCCAGCAGCAGCTGGTCCATTCGGAAAAGATGGCCTCGCTCGGCCGGCTGGTCGCCGGGGTGGCGCATGAGCTGAACAACCCGATCTCGTTCGTCTACGGCAACGCCCATGCCATGCGCCGCTATGTCGACCGGATGACCGCCTATCTCGACCGCGTGCATGAGGGCGCCGGCGCTGCCGAACTGGCGGCCCAGCGCAAGGAGCTGCGCATCGACCGCGCCCGCGCCGACGCGGCGGCGACGCTGGACGGCATGCTGGAGGGAACGGAGCGGGTGCGCGACATCGTGGCGGAGCTTCGCCGCTTCTCGTCGGAACAGAAGCACGCCTCGGAACGCTTCGATCTGACGGCCCTTCTCCGGTCCGCCGTGACCTGGGTGGCGAAGGCGCAGATGCCGGATCTGACCGTCGTCTTCGACCTGCCGGAGACGCTGGAGATCGCCGGTCATCCCGGTCACCTGCATCAGGTCGCCATGAATCTCGTCCAGAACGCCATCGATGCCATGGCCGGTTCTACGCTCAAGCGGCTGGAGCTGCATGGCAGGGAGGAGGCCGGGGAGGTCGTCGTCACCATCCGCGACACCGGCCACGGCATCCCCGACGCCATCCTGGGCCGGGTCTTCGATCCCTTCTTCACCACCAAGCCGGTCGGCAAGGGCACCGGGCTCGGCCTGTCGATCAGCTACCAGCTGGTGCGCGACCATGGCGGCGCTCTGGCCGCGGCCAACCATCCCGATGGCGGGGCGCTGTTCACCCTGACCCTGCCGGCGGCCGGGCGCAAGGACGGGGCCGCAAGATGAACGGACAGGCGATGAGAGAACGTCCGCTGTCGGTGCTGTGGCTGCAATCGGGCGGCTGCGGCGGCTGCACCATGTCGCTGCTCTGTGCCGAATCCCCGGATCTGATGACGCTGTTCGAGACGGCCGGCATCCGCCTGCTCTGGCATCCCAGTCTTTCCGAGGAATCCGGAGCGGAGGCGCTGGATCTGTTCGAGCGCATCCTGTCCGGGGCGGAGCCGCTGGACGTGCTGTGCGTGGAGGGATCGCTGCTGCGCGGGCCGAACGGCACCGGGCGCTTCCATGTGTTGGCGGGGACCGGGCGCCCCACCATCGACTGGGCGCGCGATCTGGCCGCCGTCGCCGGCACCGTGGTGGCCGTAGGAACCTGTGCTGCCTATGGCGGCATCACTGCGGGCGGTGAGAACATCGCCGATGCCTGTGGCCTGCAATATGAGGGGACGCAACGCGGCGGGGCGCTGGGCGGGGAGTTCCGCGCGCGCGGCGGCCTGCCGGTGGTGAATGTCGCCGGTTGCCCGACCCATCCCAACTGGGTGACCGAGACGCTGATGCTGCTGGCCGAGGAGGCCTTGCGGTCTGAGGACCTGGACGTCTACCAGCGCCCGCGCTTCTACGCCGACCATCTGGTCCACCATGGCTGCCCGCGCAACGAGTATTACGAATACAAGGCGAGCGCGGAGAAGCCGTCGGACCTCGGCTGCCTGATGGAGCATCTCGGCTGCCTGGGCACCCAGGCCCATGCCGACTGCAACACCCGCCTGTGGAACGGAGAGGGGTCCTGCACCCGCGGCGGCTCCGCCTGCATCAACTGCACGGCACCGGGGTTCGAGGAGCCGGGGCATCCGTTCCAGCAGACCCCGAAATTCGCCGGCATCCCCATCGGCCTGCCGACCGACATGCCGAAGGCATGGTTCGTGGCGCTGGCCTCCCTCGCCAAAGCGGCGACGCCGGAACGGGTGCGCCGCAACGCCGCCGCCGACCGCATCGTCGTGCCGCCCACCATCCGCCCTACCCGGAAAGGCTGAACCGGTGAGCGAAGAGCCGAAACGACGCCTGATCGTGGGTCCTTTCAATCGGGTAGAGGGCGATCTTGAGGTAAAGCTTGAAATCGACGGCGGACGTGTTTCCGCCGCCTATGTGAATTCCCCCCTGTTCCGCGGGTTCGAGCGGATATTGGAGGGGCGCGACCCGATGGATGCACTGGTGGTGGCGCCGCGCATCTGCGGCATCTGCTCCGTCTCGCAGAGCCACGCGGCGGCGCTGGCGCTGGCCGGAGCGATGAAGGTGGAGGCGCCGCACAACGGCGTTCTGGCGACCAACCTGATGACGGCGACGGAGAATGCCGCCGATCACCTGACCCATTTCCACCTGTTCTTCATGCCCGACTTCGCCCGGCCCGCCTACGAAGGCCGTCCGTGGTTCGAGCGGGCGGAGGCTCGCTTCAAGGCGGCGCAGGGCAGTGCCGGGCGCGGCGCCACCGCGGCGCGGGCGGAGCTGTTCCACGTGCTGGGCATTCTGGGCGGCAAGTGGCCGCACACGCTGACGCTCCAGCCCGGCGGCGTGACCCGTGCAGCGGATGCGCGCGACCGGGTGCGGCTGCTCGCCACCGTAGGCGCCTTCCGCCGCTTCCTGGAGGACAGCCTGTTCGGCGCTCCGCTGGACCGCGTTCTGGAGCTTGCGGCGCCGGAGGATCTGGAACGCTGGCGCCTTTCGGGTCCGGCCGGCGATTTCCGCCTGTTCCTGGAGATCGCTGAGGATCTGGACCTTGCCCATCTCGGCCGTGCCTATGGCCGGTTTCTCAGCCATGGCGCCTATCCGCAGGCCGATGGCGGGCATCTCTACCGCCGCGGCATCTTTGCAGACGGTCGGGACGCCGACTTCGACCCCGATCAGGTGGCCGAGCATCACCGTTTCAGCCGCATGGCCGGGCAGGACCGCCCCCACCCGCCCTTCGCCGGCTCGACCGTGCCCGATGGGGCGGACCAGGAGGGATACAGCTGGTGCAAGGCGCCGCGGCTCGCCGGGCTTCCCTATGAGACCGGGGCGATTGCGCGGCAACTGGTGGACGGCCACCCGCTGATCCGGGCGCTGGTGGCGCAGGATGGTGGATCGGTGCGCAGCCGGGTGGTCGCCCGTCTGCTGGAACTGGCCCGCACGACTCGCTCCATGGAAGGCTGGCTGCGCGCCATCGAGCCCAACGGCCCCTGGTGCGCGACGGCGGAGATGCCGGACAACGCCCAGGCGGTAGGCCTGACCGAAGCCGCCCGCGGCGCGCTCGGACACTGGCTGTGTGTGGAGCGCGGGCGCATCGCCGGTTATCAGATCATCGCGCCCACGACCTGGAACTTCTCCCCCCGCGACCTTGACGGGGTGCCCGGACCGCTGGAGCAGGCTCTGGTCGGCGCGCCGGTGCAGGGGGGGAGCGCACACCTTTGTCGGTGCAGCACATCGTCCGGTCCTTCGACCCATGCATGGTCTGCACGGTGCACTGAAAGAAAACCGCTTTTATCAGGCAGTTATCTGAAGAAGCTGAAGTGCCGCCGCATGGCGGCGGTCACGAGGCGATGAACGCCGCGTAGGACATGACGCCGACGAAGACCATGAGAGAAACCATGCGTGCCATTTGACCCTCCACCGGACGGGGATGCCCGCCCTGATGGACAAGATCTAATTCCGCGAGGTGCCGGGATAAACGCCCGGATCCTGGTTTCACCGTTCGGCTGGGGCGAACAATCGCACGGCACACTCTGCGGCAAGCGCGCAGCCAGACCGGCAAGTAAGTTGCCACTTTCCATGCATGCTGTAATGTTGATGTCCACAATCGCTGCCCTGACGAGCGATGGGTGGGGAAATATGCCGTCCGATCAAGGGGCTGACCTTATGGTCGGTCCTGGCATGGAACTTGTACGAACAAGCCTCGGCGGCAGAACGCCGCGGAACGGGACAGACGCCGGGGCATGGGAATGGACGGAACAGGGCACGGTGACGGACGCGGGGCGGCGCGAATCCTGGTATTGGGCATCGGCAACATTCTGTGGGCCGACGAGGGCTTCGGTGTCCGCACCGTGGAGCGTCTCGCCGCCGATTGGCGGTTTCCCGACACCGTCACGCTGATGGATGGTGGAACCCAGGGGCTGTATCTGCTGCCGCATCTGGAAAATGCCGACGCGCTGATCGTGGTCGACGCCATCGACTATGGCCTGCCGCCGGGCACCCGCCGCGTCTTCCATGGCGACGAGGTGCCGGCTTTCCTGGGCGCCAAGAAGATGAGCCTGCACCAGACCGGGTTTCAGGAGGTGCTGGCCAGCGCCATGTTCCTCGGCCGCTGCCCGGAAAAGCTGATCCTGGTCGGGGTCCAGCCGGAATGCCTGGAGGATTACGGCGGCGGCCTGACCGATACCGTCGCCGCTCAGGTCGCCCCCACAATCGACGTCATTCTGCAATTGCTGCGCGGCGAATTCGGCGTGGAGGGCGTACGCCGGGACGCTGCCGCCGACATTGCCGCCCCGGCCATCGCCCGCGATGCCTATGAGGGCGGCCGGCCCAGCGCCGAGGATGCCTGCCGCATCGGCGATCCCCGGATTCTGGCGGCGCTGTCCGCCACGGCATCCTGACGGGAGCGTGGCCAGCATGTGCATCGGCATTCCCCTGCGCTTGACCTCCGTCGACGGGATCGTAGGCCGGGCGGAGGACGGATCCGCCATCGACCTGTCGCTGGTCCCGGAGGCCGGTTCCGGCGACTGGGTGCTCGGCTTCCTGGGCGCCGCCCGCCGGCTGCTGGAGCCCGAGGAGGCGGCGCAGATCCTCGATGCGCTGGCGGCGATGGCCGCGGCGCTGGACGGGGAAACTATGGACAGCGCCTTCGCCGACCTGACCGGCCGCGAACCGACCCTTCCCCCCACCTGGAGGCGGCCCGAGCGGCCGGCCTGACGGAGGCCTGACGCCATGACCGACCTTGCACCCCCGCTCGTCAAACCGCGCCTGCCCTTGCCGCCGCTGGTCGATCTGCTGACCGACGTCCATGGCTATCGGCGGCTCGACCATGCCGACGACCGCCCCTGGCTGGAAGAGCCGGAGAAAAGCCGGCCGGCCAAGGATTGGGTGATCTTCCTGCCCGGCCACGGCAAAGGCAATGCGGAGACCGCCGACGTGGCCGTCATCCTGCCGGAACTGGTCCGCGCGCTGCACCCGCGCCTGACCCCGGCTGTCGCGGGCGAGGCGGCGGAGCGCGCGATCCTGGCGCTGACCGGCATGATGAGCCTGCCGGCCCTGGTCTTCCTGCGCGGCGACCGGCTGCTGGGCGCCATTCCGCGCGTGCGCGACTGGGACGATTACCTGCAGCGGATCGGCGAGATTCTGGAAGGCGCTTCGGAAGGCGGTGCGGCATGAACTCCCTGTTCGGCATGACCCACCCGCCGGTCGGCTTCGGCCCCGGCAGCCAGCCCGACGCGACCGAGGAAGGGCTGGAATATCTGCCGATGCCGTCGGGCATGCGCGTCTACGAACCGCATGTGCCGGAGGTCGCCGACCCTGCCCGCGCCGCGGCGGGCGCGCGCGGTGCTGGTCCGCATTCATCAGGCTCTGGCCGGCTGGTCGGCGGGCGAGGAGATCCGCATTCCGGTCGACGATCTCGACGCCCCGGTTCTGGCCCTGGTGGACGAGGCGCTGGGCGAAGGCGAGGTGGCGGTGAAGGTCGACCGCGCCGGCGACCGGCTGGAGATTCAGGAGGCGTCGCTGGCCGGCGTCTGGCGCGTGCGTGGCTTCGGTGACGGGGCCGTGCGCGAAAGCCTGCTGATCGGCGCCTTCCCGCGGGTGGCGCTGAACCGCGCCTTCACTGCCGTTGCACCGGTTGTGACCGGGCCGGCGCCGGCCGGACTGATGAACGGCCAGCCGATCCTGACCGAACTGCTGGACCGCAGCGTCGCCTGGCGCCGCGGCGACGGCCCCCACGCGGTGAATTTCAGCCTGCTGCCCCACACGCCCGAGGATCTGGCCTTCATCGAACAGCGGCTGGGCGTCGGCGCCACCACCATCCTGTCGCGGGGCTACGGCAACTGCCGCGTCACCGCCACCGCGACGCCGAACGTCTGGTGGGTGCGTTATTACAACTCCGTCGATACGCTGATCCTCGACACGGTGGAGATCGTCGACGTGCCGGCGGTGGTTTGCGCCGCGGCGGAGGACATCGCCGACAGCGCCGAACGGCTGTCCGAGATCCTCGACGCGCTGGCGGCCGATCTGGAGCGGGTGCGATGAGCGCCGCCGCCTCCCGCTTCGAAGGGTCCTACCTCGGCGACGCCACGCGCATCGGTGCGGCGACGCGGATGGAATGCAAGATCTGCTGGCATGTCTACGATCCGGCGGAGGGCTGCGAGCATTGGCAGGTGCCGCCCGGCACGGCCTTCGCCGCCCTGCCCGACCATTGGCGCTGCCCGGTCTGCGACGGCGCCCGCGACCAGTTCATGGCGCTGGACGGCGAAACCGCAGCGGTGGAGATGGTTGCCACCCCGCTGCCGTATGCCCCTGCCCCGCCCGCCCAGCCGGTGGAGACCATCGCCCGGCTGGAAGCGGCCTTCCGCGAGATCCACACCGCGCAGATGCGCGGCCTGCCCATCGTCAACGACGCGCTGGCGGTGAAGGCGGTCGGCTTCCGCCGCCATGACGAGCGCTGGCTGGGTGCGCTGGTGACCCCCTGGTTCCTGAACCTCGTCCTGCTGCCGGGCGAGGGGGACGACTGGTCGACACTGATCCCCGGCGCCAAGGAATTGATCGAGTTCCCGTCCGGCTGGTACGAGTTCGTCCACGCCAACCGCAAGGGCGTGGGGGCCTACAAGGCATGCTCGCTGTTCTCGCCGATGTTCGAGTTCGCCTCCATGCTCCAAGCGACGGAAACGGCCTTGGCGGCTCTGGTCTCCCTCTTCGATCCCTCCATCCGCGAAGATGGCGCCCAGACCTCCGAGATCCGGCGCCGGCGCGAGGAGGAACTGGCGCCGCCGCCCGATCCCGTACCGGTCCAGGCCGATCCGGTGCGCCCGTCCCGCCGGGCGCTGCTCGGCATGGGTTCGGGAGAGGCCGCCGATGCATGAGATGGCGCTCTGCGAAAGCCTGCTCCAGGCGATGGAGGAGGCCGGGCGGGCGAACGGCTTCAGCCGCGTGACCAAAATCCGGCTGGAGATCGGCCGCTTTGCCGGGGTGGAGGTGGAGGCGCTGCGCTTCGGCTTCGACGTGGTGACGCGCGGCTCGCTGGCCGAAGGGGCGGAACTGGTGGTGCTGGACGTGCCGGGCCGCGGCTGGTGCTTCGACTGCAGCGACACGGTGGATCTGGACGACCGGCTGTCGCCCTGCCCACACTGCGGCGGCAGCCGGCTGCATCCCAACGGCGGCACCGAAATGACGATCAAGGATCTCGAGGTCGAGTGAGGCCGGTTGAATGAGGAAGGATCCCGCGCGATGACCGCCCCCGCCCGCCCCGGCATCCTGGTGGTGGATGACGAGCCGCGCTCCGTCGAGGTCATCGCCCGCCTGCTGGACGAGGAGTTCGAGGTCTTCACCGCCCTGTCGGCGGAAGAGGCCTTGCGCCTGCTGGAAACCGAATGGATCCAGGTGGTCTTCTCCGACCAGCGGATGCCGGAGGTCAGCGGTGTCGCGTTCCTGACCCAGGTGCGCGAACGCTGGCCGGAGGTGGTGCGGATCGTCATCACCGGCTACATCGACCCCGAGGACATCATCGGCGCCATCAACACCGCCGGAATCCATCAGTTCATCACCAAGCCCTGGCACCCCGACCATTTGCTGCTGACCGCCCGCAACGCGGCGAAGATGTACCAGCTGCAGCGCGAGCATGACCGGCTGACCAACGAGCTGAAGCTGCTGCCGCCGGTCGCGGAGACCCGGGTGGCCTCGAGGCGCGAGCGGGTGCGGCAGTCCTACCGCTTCGACGGGCTGGTCAGGGCCGAAGGCAGCCCGGTGGAGGAGGTCTGCCGGCAGGCGGAACGGGTGGCCGGCTTCAACGTGCCGGTGCTGGTGCTGGGGGAGACGGGCACCGGCAAGGAGTTGCTGGCCCGCGCCATCCATTACGGCAGTCCGCGGTCCGACCAGCCCTTCTACTGCGAGAATTGCGGCGCCATCCCGGACGAGCTGCTGGAAAGCGAACTGTTCGGCCACAAGAAGGGCGCCTTCACCGGCGCGCACAGCAACCGCCTCGGCCTGCTGGAACAGGCGGACGGCGGCACGATCTTCCTGGACGAGATCGGCGACATCAGCCCGGCCTTCCAGGTCCGGCTTCTACGCTTCCTGCAGGAGGGCGAGATCCGGCCGGTCGGCTCCAACGAGACGCGGCGGGTCGATGTCCGCGTCGTCGCCGCCACCCACCGCGACCTGACCGCCGAGGTGAAGGCCGGCCGCTTCCGCGAGGACCTCTATTACCGGCTCAGCACGATGACGCTGACCATGCCGCCCCTGCGCGACCGGCCGGACGACATCCCGGTGCTGGCCCGCCACATCCTGGACCGGCTGTCGGCCGCCCATGGCAAGCCGGTTGCCGGTTTCGCCCCCGACACGCTGGCCTGCCTGGAGGCCTATGGCTGGCCCGGCAATGTGCGCGAGTTGCAGAACGAGATCATGCGCATGCTGGTGCTGTGCGAGGGCGACACGCTGGGGGCGGAGCTGCTGTCCGACCAGGTGCTGCGCGGCGCCGCGCTGAACGCCCGCCCCGCCTCGCCGGAGGACGGGCCGCTGCCGCCGCTCGACCTGATCGGCCAGGGCGGACCGCTGAAGTCGCGGATCGAGCGGGTGGAGGCCGGCATCCTGATGGAAACGCTGGTCCGCTGCCGCTGGAACAAGAGCAAGGCCGCCGACGAGCTGGGCCTGTCCCGCATGGGCCTGCGCGCCAAGCTGGAACGCTACGGCATCGAGCGCGGGCCGGCGCAGAGGCATTGAGCACCTTAAAACACCATCTCCCGCCCGCGACCCCCTCTCCCCTCCGGGGAGAGGGTTAGGGTGAGGGGGACGCAAAGCGAGGATCCCCAAGAAAATCCGGCATGTGCATCCCCCTCACCCCGACCCTCTCCCCAGGGGGGAGAGGGAGAATTGGGCGGGAGAAACCACCAAACCACAAGAACCCCGAGGAGCCGTTCGATATGTCGAAAACCACCCGTCTTGCCGTCATCGCGGCCGCCGCCGCGCTCGCCGCCACCCCGGCGCTGGCCCATCCCGGCCATCTCGCCGGGGCCGGCTTCCTCGACGGCATCGGGCATCCGCTGGGCGGGCTCGACCACCTGATCGCCATGGTCACGGTCGGCGTCTATGGTGCCACCATCGGCGGGCGCGCCGTGCTGGCGGTGCCGGGGGCCTTCATGGCGGCGATGCTGGCCGGAGGGTTGTTCGCGCTGACCGGCGGCGAACTGCCGCTGGTCGAGCCGGCCATCTACGCCTCCACTGTCGTGCTGGCTCTGCTGTGCGTCATGCCGATGTCGCGCAACGGCATTGTCGGCGCCCTGTTCGCCGCCTTTTTCGGCCTGTTCCACGGCTTCGCCCATGGGGCGGAGATGCCGGCCGACGCCGCGGCGCTGGGCTATGCCGCCGGCTTCCTGACCAGCACCGCCGGATTGCATGCGGCCGGCGCCGCTCTTGGTCTGACCCTTCACCGGCTGATCGGCCGGCCGGAGGAGGACAGCCAGTCCGCCTGACGACCACCGGCAACTCCCCTGCCACCCCGGCCGTCGTTTCGGCCGGGGACTTGCCAGAGGGGAGCGGCCGTCCGGACGTCAAACCGTTGCTTTGCCAAATGTTCGTATTACGGCACGGTTGTTGCCTATGCCCCGCGGAGAAGCGCACCGGTCCCTCGCACGCCGGTGCCGCCCCAGGGGAGAAAACAAACCGATGGCAACGCTGGAAACCTTCTACGAGGTGATGCGGCGGCAGGGGATCACACGCCGTTCGTTCCTGAAATACTGCTCGCTGACCGCCGCGGCCCTCGGGTTGGGGCCGGAACTGGTTCCGCAGATCGTCCACGCCATGGAAACCAAGCCGCGCACGCCTGTGCTGTGGCTGCATGGGCTGGAATGCACCTGCTGCTCGGAATCCTTCATCCGCTCCGCGCACCCGCTGGTCAAGGACGTGGTGCTGTCGATGATCTCGCTGGACTACGACGACACGCTGATGGCGTCGGCCGGCCATCAGGCCGAGGCGATCCTCGACGAGGTGATGGAGAAGTACAAGGGCAACTACATCCTTGCGGTGGAAGGCAATCCGCCGCTGAACCAGGACGGCATGTCCTGCATCGTCGGCGGCAAGCCCTTCACCGACCAGCTGCGCAAGGTCGCCAAGGATGCCAAGGCGATCATTTCCTGGGGCTCCTGCGCCTCCTTCGGCTGCGTCCAGGCGGCGCGCCCGAACCCGACCCGCGCCACCCCCGGTGCATGAAGTCATCACCGACAAGCCGATCATCAAGGTCCCCGGCTGTCCGCCGATCGCCGAGGTGATGACCGGCGTCATCACCTACATGCTGACCTTCGACCGCATTCCGGAACTGGACCGGCAGGGCCGGCCGAAGATGTTCTACAGCCAGCGCATCCACGACAAATGTTATCGCCGGCCGCATTTCGACGCCGGCCAGTTCGTGGAGTCCTTCGACGACGAGGGCGCGCGCAAGGGCTATTGCCTCTACAAGGTCGGCTGCAAGGGCCCGACCACCTACAACGCCTGCTCCACCGTCCGCTGGAACGAGGGAACCAGCTTCCCGATCCAGTCCGGCCACGGCTGCATCGGCTGTTCGGAGGACGGCTTCTGGGACAAGGGCTCCTGGTACGCCCGCCAGTCCGACATCCTCCAGTTCGGAATCGAAGCCAACGCCGACGAGATCGGCACCACCGCCGCCATCGGCGTCGGCAGCATCATCGCCGCCCACGCGGCGGTCAGCGCCCTGAAGCGCGCGCAGCACAAGGGAGACGTCTGACCATGGGCATCGTCCAGACCCCGAACGGGTTCTCGCTCGACAACGGCGGCAAGCGCATCGTCGTCGATCCGGTCACCCGCATCGAAGGCCACATGCGCTGCGAGGTGAACGTCGACAGCGACAACGTCATCCGCAACGCGGTGTCGACCGGCACGATGTGGCGCGGGCTCGAAGTGATCCTGAAGGGCCGCGACCCGCGCGACGCCTGGGCCTTCGTCGAGCGCATCTGCGGCGTCTGCACCGGCTGCCACGCGCTGACCTCGGTCCGTGCGGTGGAGGATGCGCTGCAGATCCGCATCCCGAAGAACGCCCACCTGATCCGCGAGATCATGGCGAAGACGCTGCAGGTCCATGACCACATCGTCCATTTCTATCACCTGCACGCGCTGGACTGGGTCAACCCGGTCAACGCGCTGAAGGCCGATCCGCAGGCAACCTCGGCTCTCCAGCAGGCGGTGGCGCCGCGCCATGCCAAGTCCAGCCCCGGCTATTTCCGCGACGTCCAGACCCGCCTGAAGAAGTTCGTGGAGAGCGGACAGCTCGGCATCTTC
>NZ_VUOI01000041.1:0-35387 GCF_015390205.1 Azospirillum sp. INR13 | reverse complement strand
GGTGCGGGACGCCATCGCGGTAGAGGGTATGGCCCTGCCCCAGGATGCCGACGACGGCGCGGCCGGTGGTCCGGCGGGTCTCGGCGATCTTCTCCGCCATCGCGCGGTCCCAGACGCTTTGCGCCTCGATGAAGCGATTGGCGGCATCGGAGGGGCGGCTGCCTGCGACTCCGAACGATCATGCGCCGCCAGCGTTTCAGTCAGGCGGTTGCGGTAGGTCTCCGTCGGAGCGGCGGGGTTGCCGACGCCCTCACGATCCGCCTCCGGAATGGCGGCCCAGCCGTTGCGGGCGGTGCGGCTGATCAGCGGGCGTTCCACATTCAGCGCCACCACCGGCAGCCGGTGCAGCCGGGCGAATTGCAGGATCGGCAGGTAGAAGGCCGGATCGAAGCCCCAGACCGTGCGCCAGTCCGTCTCCTTCAGGAACTCGCTTTCCGTCAGTTCCCCCGCCACCCAGCGGTCGAGCACCGGCTGCAGCCGGCGCGGCAGCATCTCCATCCCGACGGCAAGGTCGGGGTTCAGCGCATGCAGGCCGGCCAGGGTGTGGAGCTGCCAACGGTGGTGGTCGGCCTTGTCATGCTGCTCCCCAGCAGGACCACCGGCGCATCGGCGAGCCGGCGCAGCAGCGGCACCGGTTCCACCGCCGTCCCGGTGCCGTCGGCCCACACGCCCGGCGGCACGCAGCCGATGCGCGCGGCATCCTCCGCCGGACGCCGGATGAGGCGACGAGGGACAGCGCCGCGAAGATCAGCCGGGCAAGGCGGAAAGGACGGGCCAGGAGAGGGGGGTGGGACGGAAGATCTGGCGCAAGGGTCGGCTCCGTCGGCGCAGGGATTGCGCCAAGGTTGGAACTGCCGGACGCAAGGTCAATGGCGAACGCCACCGATTGCGTCGTTCGGCCGCGCCGAAGATCCGCGGCGGATGACAGCCGGAGCATCGGCGGGTAGGATCGGCGCCGGCGGTGGACATACGGCGGATGGCGGCCTTCCGCGCCGGCATCCGTAACTCCCGAGGCCAGTCCCAGGGCGTCCGCTCTCCCCGCCCGACCGCAATCATTCGTGAAGCGCACCGCCGCCATGCCGCACCGCAAGACCGTCATTCTCACCGGCGCCAGCCGGGGTATCGGACACGCCACCGTCACCCGGTTCAGCAACGAAGGCTGGCGTGTGATCTCCTGCTCGCGCGAAGATGTGCCGGAGCATTGCCGGCGCGATCCCAACTGGACCCACCACATTCCGGCCGACCTGTCCGATCCCGCCAGCCGCGCCGCCTTCGTGGAGGAGGCGAACAAGGCGCTGGACGGCGCCCCCCTGCATGGCCTGATCAACAACGCCGGCATTTCGCCCAAGACCCCGATCAAGGAGCGGCTGGGCTGTCTGAACGGCTCGATCGAAGGCTGGCACCGGGTGTTCGAGCTGAACTTCTTCGCAGCGCTGGTTCTGGCCCGCGCTTCGCCGCTCCGCTGTCGAAGGGCAAGGGGGCGATCGTCAACGTCACCTCCATCGCCGGCCATTCGGTGCACCCCTTCGCCGGCTCCGCCTATTCCACCTCCAAGGCGGCGCTGTCCGGCCTGACCCGCGAGATGGCGGTGGAGTTCGCGGAGATCGGCGTCCGCGTCAACGCCGTCGCCCCCGGGGAGATCGAAACGGCGATGACCGGCCCAGAATACGACGTGCTGATCCCGCGCATCCCGCTGAAGCGGATGGGCACGCCGGAAGACGTCGCCGCGGTGATCTTCTATCTCTGCGGGCCGGATTCGGCCTATGTGACGGGGACGGAGACCTTCATCACGGGTGGGCAGCATCTGTTCTGAGGGGATGTCGAGCGGCTAAGTTAGACCCCCACCTAACCTCCCCCGCTGAGCGGGGGAGGGACTGCCGCTGCCTTCCCGATCAAGCACTTATCCCCTCCCCCGCCCAGCGGGGGGAGGGTTAGGGTGGGGGTCTAACTCCGCACCCTACTTCCCCGCCCGCCAGGCGATCAGCCGCCGCGCCGCCTCGGCGATGGTCTCCTCCGACCCGGCGAAGCTGAAGCGCAGGAAATGCCGGCCGCGGGCGGTGTCGAAATCGATGCCCGGGGTACAGGCGATGCCCGTCTCCTCCAGGATCTGCTTGGCCAGCGCCTCGCTGTCGTCGGTCATGTCCGACACGTCGGCATAGATGTAGAAGGCGCCGTCGGCCGGGGCCATCTTGGTGAAGCCCGCCTTCGGCAGTTCCCGCAGCAGAACCGCGCGGTTGCGGGCGTAGCGGGCGACGTGGCCGTCCAGTTCCTCCGTGCAGTCGAAGGCGGCGACCGCCGAGACCTGACTGAGGGTGGGTGCGGAGATGAACAGATTCTGCGCCAGACATTCGACCGACCGCGCCAGATCGTCCGGCACGATCATCCAGCCCAGACGCCAGCCGGTCATCGAGAAATATTTGGAGAAGCTGTTGACCACCAGCGCCTGATCGTTGACCTCGGCCGCGGTGACGGCATCGGTGCCATAGGTCAGGCCGTGGTAGATCTCGTCCGACACCATGCGCACGCCGTTGGCGCGGCACCAGTCGGACAGCGCGGTCAGTTCCTCCCGGCTCAGCATCGTGCCGGTCGGGTTGGCCGGGCTGGCGACGATCAGGCCCTGCACCGGTTCCTCCAGCGCCTCCAGCAGTTCGACGGTCGGCTGGAAACGGTGCTCCGGCCCGGTCGGCAGCTCCACCGGGATAACTCCGGCCGCGGTCAGGGTATGGCGGTAGGCCGGATAGCTGGGCGACGCCATCGCCACGCGGTCGCCCGGATCGAAGGCGGCGAGGAAGCCCAGCTGGAAGGCACCCGACGACCCGGTGGTGACGACCACCCGCCGCTCCGGCACATCGACGCCGTAACGATCCTTGTACCATTTGGCGATAGCCGCACGCAGCGCCGGAATGCCCAGCGCCCCGGTATAGCCAAGCGGATCGCTTCCCACGACGGCGGTGGCCGCCGCCTGCACCACGCCTTCGGCGCACCGCTGGAGGGCTGCCCCACCTCCATATGCAGGACCTCAAGCCCGGAGGCCTCGCGTTCCGCCGCGGCGCGCATCACTTCCATCACGAAAAAGGGCGGAATGGCGCCCCGCTTGGAAACCTTGGGCTGCTTGCTCATGATCGTCCGTCTCTAACTCTCTTTTTCGGGCGGGCCGCTATTCGCGGTTCAGTCCCGCTTGCGTTCGCTTTCGACCGTCAGCGCCAAGCTGCCGGCACGCGGATCGGTCGCCGTCTGGCAATAGCGCACTCCGTCCTCAATCGACACCCGGCAACCGATGAAGCTGACCCGTCCGGGAATGGATTGCGGCCGCGCGGCCTGGATCTGCGGCGCGGTCGATTTGTCCTCCAGGCCCGCCGGCAACGCCACCGACAGCAGGGCGGCCGGACCGGCGGCGGGACCGTCGTTGCCCCCGGCCGTGCCGACGCCCGCGAACAGGGTGCGGCCGATGATGGAGTTGGCGATCAGGGCCGGGACACCGAAGCCGCCGCGCTCCACCCCCTGGGCTACCAGCATGCCGGTTCCGGGGATGCCGCGGCCGGTGCCGAAGGGCGCCCCTTGGGTGAAGGCGCAGGCGGCACCATTCTCGTCCGGATCGATCACCATCACCCCGGCGCCCGCCGCGCCGGCGCCGGCGCCGGTGGCGCCCAGCAACTGGGCGGCGCGGGTCGCCCGCTCGGCCGGCGGCAGGGCGGCCACCGCCTTCCAGGCCTGGATAATCGCTGCACCCGATTCCGGCTCGGTCGTGTCGGGGACATGCAGGTCGCTGATGTCGAAGGGCACCGTCAGCGTGACGCCGACACGCGGCTGGTAGGCGCGCAGCTGCGCCGGGTCCAGCCCCATGCCCTGGGCGACCGTCGCGGCGAGCGGCCCGGCATAGAAGGCGCCCACCCCCTGGCGGCGCAGAACCGAAAGGGTGGCGGCGAGTTCCGGTTGCCCGGCGACCGTGCCGACAGCCGGCGTGCCGGCGCCCAGCAGACGGCGGCGCGCATCGGAATCGGCGGCCAGACGCCCGCCGAACGCGCTCAGATCCTGCACCAGCGCCCGGCTGAGGCCGGGGGAGAACTGGGCCAGCTGTTCCGCCGGGGCGACAACCTGCTCCCACCGCATCACGCCGGCCGAGGCCTGGACGGCATACAGGCCGCGCGCCATCGCGGGCATGCCGACGCCGCCCGCGCCTACCGGACGCGGCAGGAATTCGATGGTGCGGGCCTTCTTGGAGGCGGCGTCGAACAGCACGCAGACGCCGCCGCCGGTCAGCCCGACGCGCGACGGCAGGCTGGCGGTCATCGCCAGCGCCATCGCCGCCACCGCGTCGCCGGCCTTGCCGCCCTGGGCGATGATGTCCCGGCCGATGCCGGCGGCATAGGGTTCGTCCGCGACGACGAAGCTCTGGACCGTCGCGTCGGTCTTGAACTTCGTGTTGACGCAGCCGGTCAGCAGTGATGCAGCTATGGCAACCGCGCCCAACCGTCGCCAGATTCGCAAGCGAGTGTGTCGCGGACCGGAGTTCCGCCGGTTCCGCGCGGGGGTCCGCTGTTCAAAGCCGGAGGTCGTCACGGTGCGCAAGCCCAGCAGGCTGGTTTCGGTCGTCGCCATCATGTCCATGTGTCTGATGTCGCTGGTGTGGGAAGCGCCACCGGCGAGCGCGCAGCGCCGCTCGGACATGCAGATCCTGGGCGACGCCGAGACGGACCATATCATCCGCAAGATGGCCCGGCCAATCTTCCAGGCGGCCGGCATCGACCCCGACTCGGTGCAGATCCTTCTCGTCAACGACCCTCGGTCAACGCCTTCGTCGCCGGGGGACAGAACATCTTCCTGCACACCGGGCTGCTGCTGACGGTGGACGACGCCGACCAACTGCTGGGCGTGATCGCGCACGAGACCGGCCACATCTCCGGCGGACATCTGGTGCGCGGGACGGAGGCGATGGACAATGCCTTCCTGTCTTCGCTGCTCGGCATGGGCCTGGGCGTCATCGGCGGCCTCGCGTCGGGCAACGCCGGGGCCGGCGCCGCGGGCGTCATGCTGGGCCAGCATCTGGCGGAGCGGAACTTCCTGTCCTTTTCCCGCACGCAGGAGGCGTCGGCCGATCAGGCCGGCCTGTCCTTCCTGGAACAGTCGGGCATCTCCGCCAGGGGGATGGAAGCCTTTCTGGAAAAGCTGGGCGTCGGCGAACCGCTGATGAACGACCGCGACGCCGGCTACCGCCTGACCCATCCGCTGACGCGCGAGCGCATCGAGGCGGTGAAGGCCTTCGTCGCCCGCTCCCGCCATGCCGACGCCCGCCTGCCGGCGGCGACGGAGGCCGACCTGCGGAGGCTCCAGGCGAAGCTGTACGGCTATCTCGATCCGCGCGGCGCGCTCCAGCGCTACAAGGCGAACGATCCGTCGCCCGCTGCCCGCTATGGCCGCGCCTATGCATATTTCCGCCAGGGCGACGTCAGGCAGGCGACCCCGCTGGTCGACGGCCTGATCGCGGACGAGCCGCGGAATCCCTACCTGCATGAAATGAAGGGCGACCTGATGCTGCAGACCGGCCGCGCGCCGGATGCGGTCGCCCCCTACCGCAAGGCCATCGAGCTTGCCGGTTCCGAAGCCGGAACGATCCGCGTCTCCCTCGCCCACGCCCTGCTGGAGCAGCGCGATCCGCGGCTCGCCGACGAGGCGCTGAAGAACCTGCAGATCGCGGCGAAGGGCAAGGCCCAGTCGGCCTTCCTGTGGCGGCTGACCGCCCAGGCCTGGAGCATGAAGAAGAACGACGGCATGGTCGCCTATGCCACCGCCGAAGAGGCGCTGGCGAGAGGCGACATACCGATGGCCAAGGCGCAGGCGGAGCGGGCGGAAAGGCTGCTGCCCGCCGGCTCGCCGGGCTGGCTGCGCGCCCAGGACATCCGCGGCCAGACCGGCGGTGACAGGCCGCGCTGACCCGGTCGGAGCGGATCGGTCATATGACCAAAGCGTCCTTCCGGTAACGCAACGGTCACCGAACCGTCCCGGCCACGTCATCGCCGCTTGCTATTCCGCGGACATCGAGCGCGTCCCACCCGATCCGGAGGCGCGCTACCGTCCACGGAGTTCTCCGCATGCCGTCCATCCGTTCGAAGTCCTGGCGCGGCGCCCTGCTCGCCACCGCCGCCCTGCTGTCCACCACCCTGGCAACCGCGATCCCGGCTCACGCCCAGGAACAGCAGGCCAAGCGCTACCCCGCCACGCTGGCCGGCCACGCGGTGCTGCCGGCCGACACGCTGGTGCAGGCGCCTGCCGATGCCGGGCCGCTGTTCGCCACCGCCGGCAAATTCATCAACGCCGATCGCAAGCGCGTGGACACGGTGGGCAGCATCCGCGCCACCTCCTTCGCCTCCGACCCCAAGGTCCCGCGCCAGACGGAGATCATGCTGCCGGTCGCCGGACAGGCGGTTCAGGGCTTCTCCGCCATTGTTCCGCAGGGCAACGGCGAGTTCATGGCGCTGACCGACAACGGCTTCGGCAGCAAGGTGAATTCGGTCGATGCGCTGCTGATGGTCCATCGCGTCAAGCCGGACTGGCAGAGCGGCGCCCTGCAGCGGCTGGAGACCATTTTCCTGCGCGATCCCGACCGCAAGGTCCCCTTCGCCATCGTCAACGAGAACAGCACCGCGCGCTATCTGACCGGCGCCGACTTCGATCCCGAATCCCTGGTGGTTCAGGCCGACCGCCTGTTCATCGGCGAGGAGTTCGGCCCCTACATCCTGGAACTGAGCCGCGACGGCGTGGTCGTCGCCGTGCATGAAACGATGGTCGACGGCAAGCCGGCCCGCTCGCCCGACCATTACCGCAACGGCATCCTGCCGCCGGTGCCGGGCGCCGTCGCCTTCGAGGTCCGCCGCTCGCGCGGGTTCGAGCCGATGGGCGTGTCGCCGGACGGCAAGACCCTGTACCCGTCGCTGGAAGGCCCGCTGTGGAACGCCGCCGCCAACGCCTTTGAGAACAAGGACGGCCGCGCGTACACCCGCATCCTGGAGTTCGACGTCGCCAGCCGCACGTACACCGGCAAGTCCTGGAAGTACAGGCTGGAGGACAACGCCAATGTGGTCGCCGACCTGGCGATGATCGACGCCGGCAGCGCGCTGGTGATCGAGCGCGACGACAGCAGCGAAGGGGCGAGGACCCAGGCTTGCCAGGGCGAAACGAAGCCCGACTGCTTCAATGCGCCGGCCGCCTTCAAGCGGGTCTACAAGATCGACATCTCCGGCGCCGACGCCGAGGGCTTCGTGCGCAAGGTCGGCTACATCGACCTGACCGACATCGCCGATCCCGACCATAAGGCCCGCGCCGGACAGGCGCCGGAAGGCCGTTTCGTCATGCCCCATCTGGGGCCGGAGGGGGTGAACATCGTCGATGCCGACCATATCGTGGTCGTCAACGACAACAACCTGCCCTACTCCACCGGCCGGACCATCGGTAGGGCCGATGGCGACGAGATGGCGCTGCTGTCGGTGGGCGAGCTTCTGCGCGCCCGCTGATCACGCGATAGTGAAACCGGGGGTGTGGTCCGGGCGAGCGCTTTGCACTTGTCCGGACCCGATTGTCGGTCCAGTGTGGGCGGCCTTCGGCCCAATGTCCCCAGCGTTTTCGGAGACCGCCCACCATGCGCCCCGCCCTGCCGTCCCTGCGTTCCGCCCTTCTTGCCCTGCCTGTCGCGGCGCTGGCGCTATCCGCCGCCGCACCGGCCCATGCGCAGTCGGCGAGCTTCGACGGCAACCAGAAGGCCGCCATCGAGAAGATCGTCCGCGATTACCTGATGGAGCATCCCGAGGTCATCCTGCAGGCCGTCGACGCCATGCAGGAGCGCCAGAAGGCGGCAGAGGCCGAACAGGCCCGCAAGGCCCTGGTCGAGAACCGGCAGGAGCTGACCCGCAACCCGGCCGATCCGGTCGCCGGCAACCCGCAGGGCGACGTGACGGTGGTGGAGTTCTTCGACTACCAGTGCGGCTACTGCAAGGCAGTTCTGGCCGACACCCAGGCGCTGATCAAGGGCGACCCCAAGCTGCGCTTTCGTCCTGAAGGAATTCCCGATTCTGGGGCCGGCGTCGCTGCTCGCCTCCAAGGCCGCACTCGCCGCCCGCGGCCAGGGCAAGTACATGGAATTGCACAACGCCCTGATGGCCCACCGCGGCCAGTTGGACGAGGCGGTGATCATGCGGCTGGCCAAGTCGGTCGGTCTCGACACCGACCGGCTGAAGAAGGACATGGAGTCGCCGGACGTGCTGAAGGTGATTGCCGCCAACCAGGCGCTGGCCGAGAAGCTGAACATCCGCGGCACCCCGGCCTTCGTCTTCGGCGACGAGCTGGTGCCGGGAGCCATCAAGCTGGACGACATGAAGCGGCTGACCGACGCAGTCCGCGCCAAGGGTTGAGGCGGGCCGTTCCATGACAGCAACGATTGAACCGCTGAAGCCGGCCGTCGTCGTCTTCGACGTCGGGCAGGTGCTGATCGAATGGGACCCGCGGCACCTCTACCGCGAGCTGTTCGACGGCTATGAAGATCTGATGGAGGATTTCCTCGACCGGATCTGCAGCCCCGCCTGGAACCTGGAGCAGGACCGCGGCCGTCCCTGGAGCGAGGCGATCGCCCAGCTGACCGAGGAGCATCCGGACTGCGCCGAGCTGATCCGCGCCTATGACGACATGTGGGAACGCATGGTGCCGGGCCCAATTCCCGGCACGCCGGAGATCCTGGCGGAGTTGAAGGCGCGCGGCGTCCCGGTCTATGCCATCACCAACTTCTCCGCCGACAAGTTCGAACTGACGCGCAAGCGCTTCGACTTCCTGAACGGCTTCGACGGCATCATCGTTTCGGGTCAGGAACGGCTGGTGAAGCCGGACCCGGCGATCTACCGGCTGCTGATGGATCGTTACGGCCTCGAACCGAAGCACTGCTACTTCATCGACGACAACCCCGACAATGTCGAGGCGGCCAAGTCGGTGGGCATGTCGGCGCACCTGTTCCTGGGAGCCGAGGCGTTGCGGCGCGATCTGGTGGCGTTGGGGATGTTGTGAGGGGATGGAGTTAATCCCCCACCCTAACCCTCCCCCGCTGGGCGGGGGAGGGAACTAAGCGCTTGTTCGATAAGGCTGCGGCAGTCCCTCCCCCGCCCAGCGGGGGAGGCTAGGTGGGGGCATTCGAAGCCGACGCTCCGCCCCCTACTCCGCCGCAGCCTCGCGGTCGCTCGCGGAGTTGAAGGCGTAGGTCTTCCAGGTCGGTTCATAGCTGTCGTCTGCCTGGTTGCCCCAGACCGACCAGTTGGGCCGGGCACCGCGGCGAACATTTCCAGGAAGGGGCCGGGGCTGCAGGCCTCGATCAGTTCATACTGTTCGTCGGGCTTGCGGCTGTGCTCGCGCTTGCGGCTTTCGATCAGGTTCACCTGGGTCCGGCCGGGGGGCAGCGTGCGGGCCTTCTTGCCGCGGACGCCGAACAGGATCAGCTCGGTCACGTTGCGGAAGTAGAACCCCACCCCGCGCCCGTCGGACCCGCCATCCTTGCGCACCTTGTGCCAGACGAGGTTGGTCTTGTACTCGAACCCCCAGCTGCGCATGACCTGCAGCCCTTCCGGCAGCAGCGCGTTCGGGACCCAGAGATAGAGATGCGCGGTGGGGGCGGCGATGTCGGCGACCGGCAGGGCGCAGATGTCCTCCACCGTCATGGTGCCGTAGCGCGACAGGCGGCGATGTTCCGGCGCCATCTTGCCGGTGCGGTTGACGAAGCGCCAGGGCGGGTCCGCCATCACGGTGGCGAAGCGCCGGTCACCGGCGAAGGCCACCAGATCCCGCGCCGGATCCGATGCCGTCGCCACCGTGTTGCTGTCGCCCATCGCTGCCTCGAAATCCTGAACAAACCCGGTACTGGGAGGGGTGCAAACTCGCACGCGGCGGCAACCGCCGTCAATCCAGTCTAGCCGCTCCGCCGACGCTGTCACAAGCCGCAGCGGGCGGTGGCGGTCACTCCTCCTCGCCGGCCTCGGCGACGGCGCGCAGGGTGGCGCGCTCGGCCACGCTGACGGTCAGGCCCTGGGTCTCCACGCCGGAGGCGCGCAGCTTGGCGAGCGCCCGCGACAGGGTTTCCGGCTGCATGCCCAGGCGCCGCGCGATCAGCGCCTTGTCGAAGGGAAGCTGGAACTGCGCCGGCCCATCGCCGGGCGGGCAGACGCGCATCAGGAAGGCGGCGACCCGCTGCGGCGCCGGCTGGACCTGCAACTGTTCGATCTGCGTCACCAGATGGCGCAGGCGCACCGACAGCGACCCCAGCATGCCGAAGGCGATGCGGTCGTCCTCGCGCAGGCAGCGGGCGAATCCGTCGGCGGTCAGGGTCATGACGCGGGCGTCGGTCACCGCCTCCGCACAGACCGGGAATTTTCCATCCGCGAACATGGCGGCCTCGGCGAAGCTCTCGGCCGGGCCGATGACATGGACCACCGCCTCCGTCCCGTCGCGGGTCAGGCGGTACAGCTTCACCCAGCCGTCGAGCAGCACGAAGAAGCGGTCGGCGGGCTCGTCCTGCAGGAACAGGGTGGTGCCGCGCGGCACCGGTCGCACGATGGCGACACCGCCCAGCAGGGCCACGGCACGGTCGGTCAGCTTGGCGAAGAGCGGGATGGCCCGCAGTGCGGCGGCATCTTCCGCCGACAGGTTGCTGTGGTGGGTGGTCATGACAGCTTCGCCTCCCCGGCCGTTGGCGGCATTGATGTTGGCCCCGTTGGTGTTGGCCCAGTTTGTGTTGATGGGCGCGGTGCCGTCCGCTCGCGCAGGAGCATCCAGGCGTTGACGGCCATCCCGGTCAGGTCGGAGACCATTCCCGGGATCGACCCCACCAGACAGTTGTGCACGAACCAACAGGGCAATGCCACCAGCATGGTGCCGCGGAACACCGCAACCCGCGTCTGGTAACGGGCAAGGCTGATCAGCGCCATGCCGGCCGCGGCGAAGACGGACGGCAGGCCGGTCCAGGTCACGGCCATCACCGCGGCGATCACCGGCAGGATCAGCAGATAGACGAGTCGGAATGCCGGCCATGTGCCGAGCGCCAGCGCTGCCAACACCTGCAGCGCCGCAAGCCCGTTGAGCGCCGCCGCGGTCGGGGCACCCACCAGGGCGAAATGCAGGGCGAAGCCCAGGCAAGGCACCAGCTGCACCAGAAGCATGGCCTGCCGGCTGCGGAAAAAGGGCCAGAGCATGCCGCCGAGCATGCCGCACAAGCCGACCAGCTGCGCAACGGACCACCAGATGTCCGTCCCCCCTCCCCCGCCGAAGAGCGCCGGGAGCCGGACGGTCAGCATCTCGATCATGCCGGAAGGCCCCCCAGCAACGAAAAGGGCGGCGGAAAAAGGGGCGGGAAACGGCGCCGGCCGCCCCTAAGGGCGGCGCAAGGAAAGGCGCAGAGAGCAAAGTACCGAAAGAGAAGAGCGGAAGACACACGCAACGCACCGCCGGGCCGAACCAAGCCACGGCCGGATCACTCACGAGCCAGGACCGCAGAAAACCAAGACAGAAAAGACAAGAACGCACGGCGCGCCCCCAAAGGGATGCACCGTGCGAAAAGAGTCCGGAGTTTCACCGGGAAGACTGGAACGATGACCGCTCTAGCCTTCGATACGCTTGTCAGATGAGCGGAGCCGACCGAGCCGGCGCACGTCCGAAAACGGGCGCCGTCCGGTCGAGGTCCGGGATACCCCGAACCTTACAGGTACTCGACCTTGCCCGCTTCCGGACCCTTCTGGCCCTGGCGAACGGTGACACGCACCTGATCGCCCTCCTGGAGGGTCTGCATGCCCGAACGGCGCAGCACGTTGACATGGACGAAGACGTCCTTGCCACCGGTGCTCGGCGTGATGAAGCCAAAGCCCTTGTCGGCATTGAACCACTTCACGGTGCCGTCGACTTCTTCGCCGCCGCTGCCGCCGCCGGCATCGTAGCCGCCGCGGTCATAGCCGCCACGGTCGAAGCCGCCGGTCCGCGGACGGGCCGAACGCTGAGCGGTCGACGTATCGACCGTGTGGATGGAGGCCACCTGCGGACCCTTCGGCCCACGGGCCAGGTCACAGGTGATGGTGGTGCCTTCGTCCAGCGCGTCGTAGCCTGCGGCCTGAACCGCAGAGACGTGCAGGAAGGCATCGGGCGAACCGTCCTCAGGCGACACGAAGCCGAACCCCTTGGTGGGGTTGAACCACTTCACGGTGGCGGTGACGTTGGACTTGGTGATCTCGGGAGCGCGGAAGCCCTGGCGGGGCGGGCGGTCGAACATGTGTCTTCAAGCTCATAGAGTGTGCCGAATGTCTTTTGTCACAGGGATCGGGTCCCAGGTCAAGCCTTCCAAAGGAAAGATGACCGAATCGCCGTTAAATGCCCCACCCCAGGCTCACGCTTGCCGCCACTCCCGCGCTCCGCAACGGGGCGGGCGGCACCGAAGTGCCGCTCCGCATCCCACCTCCGGCCCCTTCGCCTCGCCATTTGCGCGGCGACTCGGGGGCGATCTGCACGCCGCCCGTGCGCGGAACGGTCAGGCTGCCGGCTGCTTCAACGGCGGATAGTCGGTGTAGCCGTGGCGGTCGCCGCCATAGAAGGTCTTCTGGTCCGGCTCGGCCAAGGGAGCGTCGATGCGCAACCGCTCCACCAGGTCGGGGTTGGCGATGAAGGGGCGGCCGAAGGCGATCATGTCGGCATGGCCGCTGGTCGTCGCCTGGATCGCCATGGCGCGGTCATAGACGTTGTTGGCCATGTAGCGCCCCGTGTAGAGCCCGCGCAGCTCGGCGAGGTCGCCGCCGAATCCCGGATGCGGACCGCGGGTTACGCCTTCGATCATGTGCAGATAGGCAAGGCCGTAATCGTTCAGCCGGCGGATCACCGGGCTGAAGGTGCCGATCGGGTCGCTTTCCTGCGCATCGTTGGCCGGGCTCAGCGGCGACAGGCGGATGCCGACTCGGTCGGCCCCGGCCTCCGCCACCACGGCGTCCAGCACCTCGAACAGGAAGCGGGCGCGATTCTCGACCGAACCGCCATAGGCGTCGGTGCGCTTGTTGGTGCCGTCGCGCAGGAACTGGTCGATCAGATAGCCGTTGGCGGCATGCACCTCGACCATGTCGAATCCGGCCGCCAGCGCATTGCGGGTAGCCTTGCGGTAATCCTCGACGATGCCCGGCAGTTCGGAGATGTCCAGCGCGCGCGGAGCCGGGATGTCCTTGAAGCCGTCGACGGTGAAGGCCTTCATCTCCGGCTTCACCGCCGAGGGCGCCACCGGCAGGGCGCCGCCCGGCTGCAGGTCGGGATGGGAGATGCGCCCGACATGCCACAGCTGCAGGCAGATGTGCCCGCCCCTGGCATGGACGGCGTCGGTGACCAGCCTCCAGCCCGCCACCTGTTCGGCGCTGTGGATGCCGGGGGTGTAGGCATAGCCCTTGCCCTGCGGCGAGATCTGCGTCGCCTCGGCGATGATCAGGCCGGCACTGGCGCGCTGGGCGTAATATTCGGCGTTCATCGCGGTCGGCACGCCGGTGGCGTTGTCGGTGCGGCTGCGGGTCAGCGGCGCCATGGCGATGCGGTTGGGCAGGCTGTAGCGCCCGACCGTCACCGGCTGGAACAGGGGGGCCGCGTCCTGGCTGTCCGTCATGTCCGATCCATTCAGATGGTGAAACTGGACAGAAGAGTGTGGCCCGGCCTCCGCCACCGGCAAGGTGCCGATTGGCCGCAGCGGGCGACCGGACAGCATGGCTGCCATACCGCCTGCCGCCGGGCCGCGGGACCTTTCGCCCCGCCCGGCGGTTATTCCCGACAGTCCAAGTCCACCAGTCCAAGTCCACCAGCCCCAGACCACCAGCAAATGGGATCGCCGATGCAACAGCGCTGGCCCGACCGACTCTGGATCGTCCGCCATGGCGAGAGCGCCGGAAACGTCGCGCGCGATGCGGCGCACGCGGCCGGACTCGTCCGGATCGACATCGACGAACGCGATGTCGACGTTCCTCTCAGCCAGTTGGGGGAGCGGCAGTCCGACGCGCTCGGCCGCTGGTTCGCCGCCATGCCGGCGGCGGAACGGCCCGACGTGGTCCTGACCTCGCCCTACCGCCGGGCGCTGAGCACGGCGGAGCGGCTGCACCAGGCCGGCGGCCTGCCGGTCGATCCGACCGACTTCGTCATCGACGAGCGGCTGCGCGAAAAGGAGTTCGGCGTGCTCGACCGGCTGACCACCGCCGGCATCCGGCAGGAATTCCCGGAACAGGCCGAATTCCGCCGCCTTCTGGGCAAGTTCTACCACCGCCCGCCGGGGGGAGAGAGCTGGTGCGACGTGATCCTGCGGCTGCGCAGCGCGCTCGACACCATCAGCCTGCATCACGGCGGCCAGCGGGTGCTGATCGTCGGCCATCAGGTGGTGGTGCTTTGCCTGCGCTACCTGCTGGAGAACATGACGGAGGACGAGATCCTGGCCATCGACGCGGCCGGCGACGTCGCCAACTGTTCCCTCACCGAATACCGGTTCGACGCCAAGGCCGGGCCGCGCGGCGGGCTGTGCCTGCACCGCTACAACTTCGTCGCCCCGCTGGAGGAGGCCGGCGCTCCGGTCACCGCCGAGCCGGACGCCGCCGTCGCGGCCCGATAGGGAGCACGCCCGTGAAGCCCGCCCCCGTGGCTCCCGACGAGGAAACTCCCGTCACCGCCGAGTTGCTGCGCGACATGCCCCTGCCCCAACCGGACGGGGACGGCGACAAGGAAACCCGTGGCCGGGTGCTGGTTATTGCCGGCAGCGTGCCGGTGCCGGGCGGCGCCCTGCTGGCCGGAATCGGCGCCCTGCGGGCGGGCGCCGGCAAACTGCAGATCGCCACCGCAGCCAGCATCGCCCCGCATCTGGGTCTCGCCCTGCCCGAGGCGCTCGTCGCTGCCTTGCCGGAAACGGCGGAGGGCGGCATCGCCGCCGAGTCGGGCGCGGCGCTGGCCGAGCGGGCATCGCGCTGCGACACCGTGCTGGTCGGCCCCGGCATGATGGATGAGGCGGCGGTGGCGAAGTTGACCGCCCATCTGCTGACGCGCCTGGACCCGGCTGGGGATCCGGCGCTGAGTTTGGCCGGCGGAGGACCGCGCTTCGTGCTGGATGCGGCGGCGCTGGCCGGGCTGGGCCGCGACCCGGGACCGGTGCAGAGGCACGCCGGCCGTGTGGTGATCACCCCCCATGCCGGCGAAATGGCCGGGCTGCTGGGCTGCTCCCGCGAACAGGTGGAGGCCGACCCGCTCGCCACCGCCCGGCGGGTGGCGGCCCACCTGAAGGCGGTGGTGGCGCTGAAGGGGAGCTGCACCCGCATCGTCACGCCCGAAGGCCGTGCCTGGGCCTATCGCGGCGGCACGGTGGGGCTCGCCACCTCCGGTTCCGGCGATACGCTGGCCGGGATCGTCGCCGGCCTGCTGGCGCGCGGCGCCAGCCCGGAGCAGGCCGCCGTCTGGGGCGTCTACCTGCATGGCGAAGCCGGCAACCGCCTGAGCCGCCGGATCGGCCCTCTCGGCTTCCTCGCCCGCGAACTGCTGGCGGAAATCCCGGCGGCGATGGCGGCCCTGGCCGAGGGGGCGGAAAGCGATTGACCGCCTCAACGCGCCGGGGCGCTGGCCGGAGCGGGCGCCGCGGCCGGGGCCGACGGCAGGGCCGGGGTGGCGGGGACGGCGTTGAACGTCCGGGGCTGGGCCGGCGCAACCTCGGCCGACAGGGCGGCGTCGCGGTCGCGGCAGCGGTCGACCACCTTCTGGCCGCAGTTCATGAAGCCCAGATCCTTGTTCAGGCAGACCCTGACCTCCGACACGTCGCGGCGGGAGCAGATCACCGCCACCCCCTCCGCCGTCAGGCCGGGATTGGCCTCCAGGAACAGGCGCTCCACCTGGACGGCCGGCACGGTCGGACCGGGCGCCTTCAGCGGATCGGGAATCGCGACCTTGGCTGCGGCGGCGCGCAGCTTGGCGAAATAATCGGTGGCGTTCAGGCCGGAGCAGGTCCCGTGCTTGCGCCACTGGTGCATCATCAGCCCGACGCTGGGCATCACCGTCATGGTCTGGTCCACCACCGCCTTAGGCACGTTGCGGTCGCGAGTACAGGTTGCGGGATAGCTGCCGTCAGTGTATTGCGGCCACAGGCCATGGACGACGAAGCCGTATTTCCGCTCGCCGCACTGGTCGGGATCGGGGCCGTTCCTGTCGCGGGCGCAGTAGGTCGGCGACCAGGACAGCGACAAGATGTAGTAATCGAAGGCGCCCGGCTCCGCCTTTCTCTGCGCCCAGGAGGGGCTGGCGACGAACAGTCCGGCAACCAGAACGGACAGGGCGGCGACGACGGCGCTGCGCATGACGAGTCTTCCCACGGCTGTGCTTCCCAGCGTTGCATACCATGGAAGGAGGTTGCTGTCGCGGGGTCTCGACACCAGTATCACTCCGCCGGACGGCTGGCTCCCGCCTTCGGCATCGGTGTTTCCCCACCATCGCCTGCGTCGCTTCATCGGGTATAGTCATCGGCATGTTCACCTTGTCCGCCCCGATGCTTCTGCGCGCCTATGCCGCCGGTATCTTCCCGATGGCCGAAAGCGCGGAGTCGCGGGAACTCCACTGGTTCGATCCGGAGCGCCGCGGCATCCTGCCGCTGGACGCCTTCCATGTGCCGCGCAGCCTGCGCAAGACCCTGCGCCGCGGCCCGTTCGAACTGCGCTTCGACAGCGCCTTCCGCGCCGTGATCGAAGGCTGCGCCGAATCGACGGAGGATCGGCCGAAGACCTGGATCAACGACGACATCATCCGTCTCTACGGCGAACTGTTCGACGCCGGCTTCGCCCACAGCGTGGAATGCTGGCGCGACGGCCGGCTGGTCGGCGGGCTCTACGGGGTGTCGATCGGCGGCGCCTATTTCGGCGAAAGCATGTTCAGCCGCGAGACCGGGGCCAGCAAGGTGGCGTTGGTCCATCTGGTCGCCCGCCTGCGCGCCGCCGGATTTGCCCTGCTCGACACCCAGTTCGTGACCGAACATCTCTGTCGCTTCGGCGCCGTCGAGATTCCCCGCACCGAATACCGCCGCCGCCTTGCCGCCGCGACGGAGCGCAAGACCGACTTCCGCGCGGTGGACCAGCAGGCGGCGCTGGCGGATCTGCTGGAGTCGGCGTCGGGTTAGCCGGCCGGGTGGAACACGCCCCCGCATTGGGGGGCCGGCACGCCGGTGGTCGCCGGCAGGCTGAGCGGCAGCCCGAGCCGGCTGCGCACCGCGAGATAGCCGAAGGCCTGGGCTTCCAGCGCGTCGCCGTCCCAACCGACCAGATCGGCCGAGTCGACGGGCACCCCCAGCCGGTCGGCCAGCATCGCCATCAGCGTGGCGTTGTGGCGGCCGCCGCCGCAGACCAGCCAGCGCACCGGCGGGGCCGGCAGGTGGGCCACCACACGGGCGACCGAGTCGGCAGTAAAGGCGGTCAGGGTCGCGGCGCCATCGGCGACGGACAGGGCGGCCACCGGCGCGGGGTCGAAGGCGTCGCGGTCCAGCGACTTGGGCGCAGGGCGGTCGAACCAGGGATGGGCCATCAGGGCGGCCAGCGCCGGACCATCCACTTGGCCGGTTGCCGCCAGCGCCCCGCCGGCATCGAAGCGGCCGAGGCCATGGCGCAGAATCCAATCGTCGATCAGGGCGTTGCCCGGCCCGGTGTCGCAGGCCACGGCCTCCGCCTCTCCCTCCGACTCCGAAGTCTCGGGACCGATCCAGCTGACGTTGGCGACGCCGCCGATGTTGAGGACGGCGAGCGGGCGTGGCAGGCCATGCGCCAGCGCGCGATGGAACAGCGGGACCAGCGGTGCCCCCTGGCCGCCCGCGGCCACGTCGGCGCTGCGGAAGTCGTTGACCACGGCGATGCCGGTCGCCGCAGCCAGCCGGGCGCCGTCGCCGATCTGCCGGGTGATCCGCCGGTCCGGGTCGTGATGGATGGTGTGGCCGTGGAAACCGATCAGCTCGACCTCGGCCGGCGCGACGCCCGCCTGATCCAGCAGACGACGCACCGCGTCGGCATGGGCGTCGGTCAGCTCGCGCTCGACCTCCGCCACCGGCCCGCCATGGTCGGTCCTGCCGAGGCAGCCGCGCAGCCGCGCGCGGAAGCCGTCGTCATAGGGGATGGTCAGGAAGGAGAGCGCCTCCACCCGGTCACGCCCGTCGGTGCGCAGCAGGGCAGCGTCGATGCCGTCCATCGACGTGCCGCTCATCAGGCCGACGACGGTCCGCAGCCCCTCCCCGACATTTCCCTCCCGGTTCTTCATCGTCCGCTCCGCGCCCGCCTTGGTGAGGGGGCGCAGTCTAGAATCTGTCGGACGCTTATCAAAGCATCCGACAGACTTCAGGCTTTTGGAGCTAGCTGAGCCAAAGCTGCAGCATCAGCCGGTCGCGGTTGGCCGGCGGCACGGCGCGGTGGTAGCAGGAAGTGTCCTCCAGGAAGCCGGTGCCGGCCGGCCCCTCCACCAGCAGGATGCGGTCGCGGGCGAAGCGGGCGAACAGCTCCTCGTCGCGGGCATTGGCGGAGCCCAGCAGCATACGCAGCGACTTGCCGTGGTGGCTGCCGCGGACCAGCTCATGCTCCCCCGCACCGGGGCTGACGTCGGTCAGGTAGAACTGGGCCGAGCAGAAATGGAAGTCGTGGACGTCGAAATGCCAGTCGATGGTCTGGCCCAGTTGCCGGCGCTCGGCGTCGCTGGCGTCGGTGACGAAGCTCCAGAACAGACGCGGGATGATCTTGGTCGGACGGAATCCCAGGAAGGCCCCGGCGCATTCCATCAGCAGCGGGTCGCGGCAGACCCGGCGCACCGCCGGGCAGTCCAGCGGATCGGGAACGATGCCCATCACCGCGGGCGAGCCGTCGGCAAGCCGGCCCTTGTGCACGTCGTGACGGTAGAACATACGCTCGTCACGCAGCCGCCGCTGCAGGGGAGAATGGGTGGCGAACTCCACCATCTCCTCCACCATCGCCCAGGGCAGGTCGAAGCCCATGGCGATCGAGTCGCGACGCAGGTCGGCCAGCGCCCGCTCCGCGGTCTGGCCGGCGAACAGGCTGACCGGAAGGGTGGGCAAGGCGACGGGTGGGCCGGCCGGGGCACGCTGCCGCGACCGCGGGGACAGGCGGCGCAAGGCGCTGTAACCGCGCCGGATCGACTCGAAGCGGCCGAGCGCATAATGAAGCTCTCCGGCGACGAGGCGCCGGGCAATGTTCGCAACGTTCATTGATGGTGCATCCCTGGGGCAGCCGAAGGACCAAAACCGCGGTGGGTTGCGCGGCCACTGGTGCGGGAATGCACGGAGTGTATGCAGTTTTGGGGCGATTCTAAAAATGCCCTTGTGGCGTAAACCCTCGCGCCGGAGGAATAGCCGGGGCGGCGGGGTGCCCATCCCGTACGGTTCATGCCGGGAGAAAATGGAACCCCGCCTTCACGCGACAGGTTACAGCGCCTGCACGGCCTTCAGCACCGCCGCGACATGGCCGGTCACCTTCACCTTGCGCCAGACGTTGCGGACCACGCCGTCCTTGTCGATCAGGAAGGTGGCGCGGTCGATGCCCATGTATTTGCGTCCGTACATGCTCTTCTCGACCCAGGTGCCGTAGGCCTCGCAGACGCTGCCGTCTGTGTCGGAGGCGAGCGTGAAGGTCAGCTCATGCTTGGCCTTGAACTTGTCGTGGCTGGCGACGCTGTCCTTGGACACGCCGATCACCACCGCATCGACGGCGGAAAAGTCGGGCAGCTGATCGCGGAAGCCGCAGGCCTCCGAGGTGCAGCCCGACGTGTCGTCCTTGGGGTAGAAATACAGAACCACCGGCTTGCCGCGCAGGGCCGACAGCGTGACGCTGCCCCCGCCGTCGGTCGGCATGGTGAAGTCCGGGGCGGGCGATCCGACGTCTACGGTCATGGCTGCTCGAATGTCCTTCTTCTTGCCGGCTGGGGAAGCGGCGGGTGGATCCGGCCCTCAGGCCGGAGGCGTGGTCGTGTTGGGTGGGGCCAGACGGCCCGCCGGTTCCTCGACCAGGGCCTTGAAATGACCATGGGCGCGGGCGGCGACGGCACGGATTCTGTGGTCCAGTTCGGGGAAGTCAACAGCGCCAGGCTCACGCTCGCCAGGAAAGCCGGCGCGGACCAGCCCGGCCAGCAGGCTGGGCGACACCTGGTTGGGGTCCAGCACCCCGGCGGTGGTCAGCCGCAGGAAACCCTGCACCCGCCGCCAGACCCGCAGCGTCGCTTCCAGATCCGCCGCCACGTCCGCATCCAGGGCACCGGTGCGGGCGGCGCATTGCAGCGCCTTGGCGGTGCCGATGTGCAGGATGTCCGGCCGCTCATGACCGAAACGCAGCTGCAGGTACTGGGCGATGAACTCGATGTCGATCAGGCCGCCGCGGGCATACTTCACGTTCCAGACATTGGTCGTCCCGAACTCCTTCTCGATTCGCCGCCGCATGTCGGCGACGTCCCACAGCAGCCGGTCGGCATCGCGCGGCGCCGTCAGCACCGAGCGGATGGCGGTGCAAACCCGGTCGGCCAGGGCGGGATCGCCGCCGATCACCCGGGCGCGGGTCAGCGCCATGTGTTCCCAGGTCCAGGCGTCGGTCGTCTGGTATTTCAGGAAGGCGTCCAGCGAGGTGGCGAGCGGCCCGGCATTGCCGGACGGACGCAGCCGCATGTCCACCTCGTAGAGCCGCCCATCGCCCATCGGGGCGGTGATGGCGTTGGTCAGCCGCTGGGTCAGCTTGATGTAATACTCGTTGGGCGACAGCGGCTTGGCGCCGTCGGAGAGGCGCGGTCCCTCGCCGCCCCCTTGGCCCTGCGCCACGTCGTAGATCACGATCAGGTCGATGTCGGACGTGACGGTCAGCTGCCGGCTGCCCAGCTTGCCCATCGCCACCACCACCCAGGCGCCGCCGGGAATGCGTCCATGGCGCTGGGCGAACTCCTCCTCCACCCGGCGGGCAAGGTCGGGAACGACGATGTCGGCGAGGTCGGCCAGGAAGGCGCCGCAGCGGTCGCCATCGGTGATCCCGCGCAGAATGTGGACCCCGGCGCGGAAGCGCTGGTCGTTGGTCCAGCGCCGCGACAGGGTCAGCGCATCCTCGAAATCGCGGGACGCCGCCATCACGCGGGCATGGTCGTCGGCCAGCCCGTCCTCCTTGCCCGGCAGCGGATCGAAGAAGTCCGGCGACAGCACGGCGTCCAGCAGCGACGGGTTGCGCGACAGGGTCTTCGCCATCTGCGGCGCGATGCCCATGATCTCCGCCACCAGCTCCAGCAGCCAGGGATTGGCGACGAACAGGGAGAACAGCCCGACGCCGGCCGGCAGCTTGCCGAGGAAATCGTCGAAGTTCATCAGCGCCGCATCGGGGGCCGGCGTCTTGGCCAGCGCGCTCAGCAGGGCCGGCGTCAGTTCCGTCAGCAGCTCCCGCGCCCGGCCGGAGCGGGTGGCGCGGTAGCGGCCGCGGTGCCAGGCCGACACCACGTTGATGACGCGGGCTGCGTCGGCAAAGCCCATGCCGCTCAGCGTCTCCACCGTGCCGGGATCGGGATCGGTGCCGGTGAAGACGAGGTTGCCGGGACCGGAAAGCGACGGCGCCTCCTCGAACAGTTCGGCATAGCGGTCCTCGACCTGCCCCAGCGTCGCCAGCAGTTCCGCCCGGAAGGCGTCCGGGTCGTCATAGCCGAGGAATGCCGCCAGATGCGCCACCCCGGCATCGTCGGCGGGAATACGGTGGGTCTGCTGGTCGTCGATCATCTGGATGCGATGTTCGACACGGCGCAGGAAATGATAGGCCCCCGCAAGATCCTCCACCGTCTGGGCCGGCACGCGCCCGACGTCGCGCAGCGCCTCGTTCGCCATCAGCGTCGGGGCGATGCGCACGCGCGGGTCGCGGCCGCCGAAGATCAGCTGCTGGGTCTGGGCGAAGAACTCGATCTCGCGGATGCCGCCGCGGCCGACCTTGATGTCGTGGCCGTTGACCGTCACTTCGCGGTGGCCCTTGTGGGCGTTGATCTGGCGCTTGATCGAATGGATGTCCTGGATGGCGGCGAAATCCAGGTTGCGGCGCCAGACGAAGGGCTCCAGGAAGCGGATGAAGGACGCCCCCGCCTCCGGGTCGCCGGCAATGGGGCGGGCCTTGATCATCGCCGCGCGTTCCCAGTTCTGGCCGACGCTGCCGTAATAAATTTCGGCCGCCGAAACGGAAACCGCCAGCGGCGTGGCGCCGGGGTCCGGCCTAAGCCGAAGGTCGGTGCGGAAGACGTAGCCGTCCTTGGTGCGTTCATCCATAATGCGGACAAGATCGCGTGCGAGCCTGATGAAAGTTCGCGCGAGGTTGTCCGGCTGGGGCGTCTGCACAACAGCGTCGTCGTACAGGACGATCAGGTCGATGTCGCTGGAATAGTTGAGTTCGCGCCCGCCAAGCTTGCCCATGCCCAACACGATCAGACCTGAGCCGATCCACGGTCGCTGCGGATCCGGCAGCGTCAGCGTCCCCGCTTCCGCGGCGCGGCGCAGCAGGAAATTCGCGGCCAGCTGCACCCCCGTCTCCGCCAGCTCCGACAGGGCGCCGGTGACGCGGAACAGCGGCCACACCCCGGCGATGTCGGCCAGCGCGATCAGCAGCGCCGCCCGCCGCTTCGCCACCCGCAACCCGGCCATCAGCCGGTCCATCGACTTTTCCCCGTCATGCTCGGCATGGAGCGCGGCGATCAGCCCGGCGAAGCCGGCGTCGAACCCGTCCTCCATCACCCGGCGGACGAAGGGCAGTTCCCGCGTCAGGATGTGGCCGAGATACGGGCTGTTGCCGCACACCGCATCGACCAGTGCACGGCCGGGTTCCGAATCGGCGAAAGCCTCCGCCCAGGCCCGCGTCTCCGGCTCCGCGGCGGCGGCCTGCTGGCGCCAGCGCTCCACCCCCAGCGCCGCCTGCGCGGCGTCGAAGGGCTTCGGCAAGGGGGCGGGGAACGGGACGGGGCTGGACATGGGAACGATCTTTCCTGCTCAAAACATGTGCAGAAAGCTGCACGCGTCGGGAGAGAACGTCAATCGGGCCGATTCGCGCGCCCTCTCCTCCCTCCCCCTCTCCTCCCGTCATGGTGCCCGATGATCCGGCGCACTGCGAAGATTCTCGGCCTGACGCTGACCGGGATCGGGGCCGTGGCGCTGGCGGCGGGCGGGCTGTTCGCCTGGCGGCTGTCGCAGGGGCCGATCGCGCTCGACCCGCTGATCCCCTATGTCGAGGAGGCGCTGGGCGACCGTGACGGCCGGTTCCGCATCGATGTCGGCGAGCTGGTGCTGTCGCTGGAGGATGAGGACACGCTGGAAAGCGGCGGCGGACGGCGTCTCGACCTGCGTGCCCGGCGGGTGCAGGCGCTGAATGCCGAAGGGGCGGAGCTGGCCGCGGTGCCGGAGATGGGTATCGGCCTCTCCGTCGCGGCGCTGCTGCGCGGCACGCTGTCGCCGACGCGCCTCGATCTGGTCCGGCCGCGCCTCAGCGTGCTGCGGCGGGCGGACGGCAGCATCGCCTTCGACGTGCGGTCCGACACGGACTCGGTGCAGAAGCGGGAAAGCGAGGGTCCCGACCTGCTGGACGAGGCGCTGGACAGCCTGCGCCGGCCGCCCGACATCGACCGGCCGCTGGGGCTGCTGCGCCGGCTTTCGGTGGTGGGTGCCGATCTGCGGATCGAGAACCGCATGCTGGATCTTTCCTGGCATGCGACCCGCGCCGACATGATCCTGACCCGCGACGCCGAGGGCGCCCAGGGCCGCGCCCGCCTGACCCTCGATCTCGGTACGCAAGACCAGGGGGATGCGAACCGGCGCCCGGTGACCGTCGCCGCCTCCGGCCATTTCAACGTCGCCGACTCCACCACCGACCTGACCCTGTCCGTCGAAGGCCTGGAGCCGGCGGCGCTGGCGGAGGTCGGGCCGGCGCTGGCCCCGCTGGCCGCGGTGAAGCTTCCGCTGTCGGGCACGGTCACGGCGAGGCTCGATCCCCGGTTCGAGCCGTCGACGCTCGACCTGAACCTGCGCGGCGGTGCCGGCACCGTCGCACTGCCCGCCCTGCGGCCGGAACCGCTCGCCGTGCAGAGCGTGGCCTTGCGCGGCAGCCTGGACGTTCCGGGACGGCGACTGCGCCTGGACGACCTGTCGCTGATGGCGGCGTCTGCGGACGGCGGCGAACCGCTGACGCTGAACGGCCGGGGCGCGCTGACGGAGACCGGCCGGGGCCGCGACCTCCAGGCATCGCTGTCGCTGACCGCCGGCGGCCGGACCGCCGGGCTGGAGTTGTCGGGGCAGCAGGGACCCGGCAAGGACGGGCGCGCCGCGGCGCGCCTGACCGGCGTCACTCCCGCGGCGCTCGCCGGCATCGCCCCGATGCTGGAGCCGCTGAAGGCCGCCGCCCTGCCGCTGTCCGGCACCGTGGAAATCGCCTTCGATCCGTCCCTGCAACCGACCTCCGGCAAGGCCGACCTCACCGCCGGCCGAGGGCATCTGCACCGTGCGGACCTGTTCGAAGGGCCGGTGCCCGTCGAGTCGGCCCGGCTGCGCCTGCATGGCGACCGCGACCGCATCGAACTGGACGGCCTGACGGCGGTGCTTGGCGAAGCCGGCGGGCCGCAGCCGCGGGTGGAGGCCAGCGGCACCGCCCTGCGCCGGGGCGACCGCATTGCGGTGGAGGCGCAGGCGAGCGCGCGTGGCATGGCGCTGGACGAGTTGCGCCGCTACTGGCCGAAGATCGCCGGCCCCAATGCGCGGGAGTGGGTGACCACCAACCTGTCCCGCGGCACGGTGACGGAGGCGCGCGCCGAGGTGGCGCTGTCGCTGCCGCTCGACCGGCCGGCCGAGCCGGAGATGACGCGCTTTCTGGCGACCATGGCCGGCGAGGACATCAGCGTCCGCTATTTCCACGACCTTACGCCGGTGACCGGCGCCGGAATGGAGGCGACCACCGACGGCCAGACCTTCACCATCCAGACCAAGGGCGGACGAATCGCCGATCCGAAATCGGGCGACATCGAGATCGGCGACGGCAAGGTGGTGATCGGCGGGCTGGACACCGGCAAGGAGACGATGGACATCCGCATTCCGGTCCAGGGGCCGGTGCGCTCCATCCTGACCCTGATCGACATGCCGCCGCTGGGCTATCCCACCAAGCTGGAGATGGACCCGAAGCGCACCCAGGGCACGGCGGAAGCGCAGCTTCACTTCGCCTTCCCGCTGCTGGTCGACCTGAAGGTCGAACAGCTGGACCTGGAGGTGGCCGGAAAGCTGCACAAGGTGGCGGTGGAAAAGGTGGCGGCCGGAATGAACGCCACCGAGGGCGAGCTGTCGCTGGCGCTCGACCTCAAGGCCATGCAGATCAAGGGCGCCACCAAGCTGGACGGCATCCCCGTGACCGTGGACTGGAACGAATCCTTCGACAGCACGGCCAAGGGTCCGCGCACCCGCATCGCGGTGAAGGGCGATGCCACCGCCGACGACCTGCGCGCCCACGGCATCGACCTGGAAGACCGGGTGCAGGGTCCCTTCGGCGCCGACATCCTGTTCACGGTGGACCGCAAACACAAACTGGCGCTGACGGCGAACCTGAACCTGGAGAAGACCCGGCTGTCCATCGAGGAGCTGGCCTGGGCCAAGCCGCCCGGAAAGCCCGGCACCGGCAAGCTGACGCTGGAGTTCGACAAGGACCGGCCGACCCGCATCAGCAACCTGACCGTCGATGCCGGCGGGCTGAAGGCCGTCACCAACCTGGAACTGGCCGATGGCGGCAAGCGGGTGGCGAAGATCCAGACTCCCAGCTTCAAGCTGGGCCGGACCGACCTGCGCGCCGACCTGACCGTTCTGCCCCCCGCCAAGCCCGGCGGTCCGGCCGGCGGCTATGCCGGCACCATCACCGGCAGCAGCCTGGACGCCCGCGGCCTGACCGGCAAGACGCCCTCCGGCGAAGGCGCCGTCACGCCCGACCCGCAAAAGGCCCGGAGCGGCGACGGACGCAAGACGCCGCTGGACGTCGCCATCAAGTTCGACTCGGTGGTGTTCGGCGAGGGCCGGCGGCTGCGGCAGGTCGCCGGAACCATGCGGCGCGACACCTCGGCCTGGACCCTGCTGGACCTCACCGGGCGCAGCGAGGGCGGCGGCGTGTCGATGAAATGGCGGCCGGGGGCGCAGGGCGTCTATGACCTCGCCATCACCGCCGACGATCTGGGATCCGCCCTGCAGGCGATGGACCTGAACGACCGCATGCGCGGCGGCCGGCTGACCCTGTCCGGCCGGTCGGTGGAGCCGCGGGCGGATGCCGCCATCGTCGGCAAGGCGGAAATCCTCGACTACACGCTGCTCGACGTGCCGGCCCTGGCACGCATCCTCAACGCCATCTCGCCATCGGGGTTCGCCGAGCTGCTGGGCGGCGGCAAGGGCATCAATTTCGGCCGCATGTCGGCGGAGTTCCGCAAAGAGGGCCGCCTGCTGACCCTGAAGGACCTGCGCACCTCGGGCTCGGCGCTCGGCCTGACGCTGGAGGGACAGGTCGATCTGGAGACGGAGACCGCCAACCTCCGCGGCACCATCGTACCGGTCTATGGCCTGAACCGCCTGATCGGCCAGATCCCGCTGCTGGGCGACGTGCTGAGCGGCGGCGAGGGCCAGGGCATCTTCTCCGCCACATGGCATGTCCAGGGGCCGCTGTCCGACCCCGACGTGTCGGTCAACCCGCTGGCGGTGCTGGCCCCCGGCTTCCTGCGCAACCTGTTCTTCCTGGGCGGCGACGGCACGCCGATGCCCGACACCAAACCGCCGCCGGAAGCGCATACGAGGTGAGGCGTCGGCCCTCTTGCCGCGCTAGCCCCCCACCCTAACCCTCCCCCGCTGGGCGGGGGAGGGGACAAGTACTTGTTCGGAAAGGCGACGGTAGTCCCTCCCCCCCAGCTCTCGCACAAAGCTTTGCTTTGTGCTGACGCGGCAGGCGGACCGTAGGTCCGCTGAGAGCGGGGGAGGATAGGTGGGGGTCTAACGCGGCAAACCGCCAGCGCTCATCACCCCACCTTCACCAGCGCATGCCGCTTCTTGCCGGCGCTGAGCTTCACGACGCCATCCGCGTTCAGGTCCGCCGCCGTCGCCTTCGCCGTCTCGTCGGCGATCGGCCCGTCGTTCAGCTTGGCGCCGCCGCCCTTGATCAGCCGGCGGGCCTCGCCCTTCGACGCGGCCAGACCGGCCGACACAAGCAGGTCCACCACCGGCATCCCGGCTTCCAGATCGGCGCGGGCGACCTCGATGCTGGGCAGACCCTCGGCCGCGGCCCCTTCCTCGAAGGCGCGGCGGGCGGTCTCGGCGGCCTCCAGCGCAGCTTCCTCGCCATGGGCGAGCTTCGTCACCTCGTTGGCGAGGATCTTCTTGGCCTCGTTGATCTCGGCGCCCTGCAGGTTTTCCAGACGGGCGACCTCGTCCAGCGGCAGTTCGGTGTAGAGGCGCAGGAAGCGGCCGACATCGGCATCCTCGGTGTTGCGCCAGTACTGCCAGAAATCGTAGCTGCCGAGCTTGTCGGCGGTCAGCCACACCGCACCGGCGGCGGTCTTGCCCATCTTGGCGCCGGAAGACGTGGTCAGCAGCGGCGTGGTCAGGCCGAACAGCTCCGCCCCGTCGGTGCGGCGGCCGAGTTCGACGCCGTTGACGATGTTGCCCCACTGGTCCGACCCGCCCATCTGCAAACTGCAGCCGTAGCGCCGCTTCAGCTCCACGAAGTCGTAGGCCTGGAGAATCATGTAGTTGAATTCGAGGAAGGTCAGCGGCTGCTCGCGGTCCAGCCGCAGCTTGACCGATTCGAAGGACAGCATGCGGTTGATCGTGAAATGGCGGCCGATGTCGCGCAGCAGCGGGATGTACTTAAGCTCGTCCAGCCAGTCGGCGTTGTTCGCCATCACCGCATCGGTCGGCCCGTCCCCGAAGGTCAGATAGCGGCCGAAGATGCGCTTGATGCCCGCCATGTTGCCGGCGATGACCTCGTCGGTCAGCAGCTGGCGCGCCTCGTCCTTGCCGGACGGGTCGCCGATCTTGGTGGTGCCGCCGCCCATCAGGACGATCGGCTTGTGGCCGGTCTTCTGCAGCCAGCGCAGCATCATGATCGGCAGCAGGCTGCCGACATGCAAGGAGTCCGCGGTGCAGTCGAAGCCGATATAGGCGACGATCGGCCCCTTCTGCGCCCGCTCGTCCAGCGTGGCGAGATCGGTGCACTGATGGATGAACCCACGCTCCTGCAGGGTGCGCAGAAACTCCGAGGCGGGAGCCGAGGAGGAGGTCGTCGTCATGGCCGCAATCCGGCTGTCGTTGGAAAGAAGGGCGAAGCAGGGTCGGAGAAATCCCGCGGTCTGTTAGCACGGAACGGCTCCTGTCTCAATGCGGCGGCCCGATTGCGTCAGGGCAATCGCATATGAAGATCGTGCTCCCTACCAAGGAAACCCGTCATCCCCGCGAAGGCGGGGATCCAGGCTCTTCCACCGGATTCGCTCTGCGAAGTCTGGATCCCCGCCTTCGCGGGGATGACGAAAGTCCTTTCAATGGAACATGGTTTTCAAATGCGATTGCCCTGCCGATTGCGTGGGGGGAACCGGCAAGCGGGCGGGCCTGCTCTCCCGCTCAAGCATCTCTGGGCCGGTGCAAGTCAAAAACCGCAATCCGAGGCGGGGAATTCGCCGCAATCCTCTCCAATCGCAATTGACATTGATTCGCAAAACAGGGAAGCGGGGCTGACTGTATTTTGGGCATCCGGATTCCGCGCCAATTGATAGTGACTATCAACTACATCTCTATTCCAAAGGGATATTTTTATTGTGCGAGTCCTTCAGTTGTGCCAAGGTGCGACAAATCGTCTATTTCGGAGAATGCCACCATGCAAGGCGATCAAGGGGTCCTGGACCGTTTGAACAAGCTGCTCACCGGCGAGCTGAGCGCGGCCGACCAGTATCTGTCCCATGCGCGCACCATGGAGGACATGGGCCTCAAGGCGCTGAGCGAGCGCATCTCGCACGAGCGGGTGGAGGAGCTGGAGCATGCCGACAAGCTGATCCGCCGCATCCTGTTCCTGGAAGGCACGCCCGACGTGGCCAGCCGCGACCCGATTCACATCGGCAAGACCGTTCCGGAGATGATGCGGAACGACCTGAACCTGGAATATGAGGTGGTGGCCGCCCTGAAGGAGGCAATCGCCTATTGCGAGCAGGTGAAGGATTACGACACCCGCCGCATCCTGCTGGAACTGCTGGTCGACACCGAGGAAGACCACGCCCACTGGCTGGAACAGCAGCTTCGCCTGATCGACATGCTCGGCCTGCAGAACTACCTGCAGTCGGCCATGGGCGGCTTCCCGAGCTGAGAGGGGGACGGACCATGAAAGGCAACAGCGACGTCATCGCCCAGCTGCAGGTCGTCCTCAAGGACCAGCTGACGCAGATCAACCAATATTTCCTGCACGCCCGCATGTTGAAGAACTGGGGCGTCAAGGCCCTGGGCAAGTGGGAGTATCACGCCTCCATCGAAGTGATGAAGAGCGCGGACGAAATCATCGAACGCATCCTGTTCATCGAGGCGATCCCCAACCTGCAGGACCTCGGCAAGCTGCACATCGGCGAGGATGTGCCGGAGATTCTGACCAGCGACCTCGCCGCCGAGCGCGAGGCCCGCGACCGCATCGCCCACGCCATCGCCGTGTGCGAGGAGAAGGCCGATTACGTGTCGCGCGACGAACTGTCCGAACTGCTGGAAGAGTCGGAAGAGCGCATCGACTATCTGGAAACCCAGTTGAGCCTGATCGACGACATCGGTCTGCCGAACTACATCCAGTCGGCGATGGGTGAGTTCAAGGAGTGAGGTTGGGGGGCGCTTTGCGGCGCTAGACCCCCACCCTAACCCTCCCCCGCTGGGCGGGGGAGGGGACAAGCGCTTGTTCGGAAGAGTGGCGGCAGTCCCTCCCCCGCCCAGCTCTCGCACAAAGCTATGCTTTGTGCTGACGCGACAGGCGGACCGAAGGTCCGCTGAGAGCGGGGGAGGTTAGGTGGGGGTCTCATTCCCCCGATACCAACCTCTCCCTCCCCCTCAAACCCGCCCCAGAATCTCCTCGGCCAGCGCCTGCATTTCGGCCGCCGCCTGGGTCTTGCGAGCGGCCTCCGTCACCGACAGCCCGGTCATCAACGTGCCGGCATAGGCGGTGCGGTTGCCGACCTGCGCCGCCGCCAGTTCCACCGCCGGCGGGTCGACAAGCTCATGCACCTTGGCGATCAGTTCATCGGCGATGCGGGCTCGCGGCGGAACCCGGTTCAGCACCAGCAGCAGACGGCGCTTCTCCTGCCCGGCCAGATCGATGGTCGGGTGGACCGCCCACAGATCCATCGGGCTCGGCTGCACAGGCGCAATCACCAGCGAGGCGGCGCGGACGGCGATGCGCGCCTCGGTTTGGGCATGGGGCGGGCTGTCGACAACCACGATGTCGTGGCTTCTCGCCAGCTTCTCCACCTCGGCCTGGGTGCGCCAGCCGGTGATCTGCACATGAGTGAAGCCGGGCTGACCGCCGGTGGCCTCCGACCGCACCGCATGCCAGCGTGTCAGGCTACCCTGCGGATCGATGTCGACGGTGGCGACCTTGTACCCCAGCTGCGCCCAGGCGATGGCGAGGTGGGCGGCCAGCGTGGTCTTGCCGGCGCCGCCTTTCTGCTGCGCCACGGTGAAGACCTTGCCCGTCATGCCCGCACCCATCATGTTGTGTTGGTTGATTGCGCACTCCCCTCATAACCTTGGGCATGGCACCGGTGCAACCGCGCGAATTGACCCCCTTCATCATTGACAGCCTCGTCGCGCTGGCTAGAAAGACGCCGTGACCGACCATTCCGCACCCGATACCGGTGAAAAGCGCCCGGCGCTGATCCCGGCCACCCCCACCGGCATCACCCGCGCGGCCGAGCTGCTGCGCGCCGGCCGTCTGGTCGCCTTCCCGACCGAGACGGTCTATGGCCTGGGCGCCGACGCAACCGACGACCGCGCCGTGGCCGCCATCTTCGCCGCCAAGGGCCGGCCGCAGTTCAACCCGCTGATCGTCCATGTGCCCGATCTGGCCGCCGCCCACTCCTGGGGCCTGTTCGACGACCGCGCCCACGATCTGGCGACGCAGTTCTGGCCCGGCCCGCTGACCATGGTCGTGCCGCGCCCGGCCAACTCCGCCCTGTCGCTGCTGGTCAGCGCCGGGCTGGACAGCATCGCCATCCGCGTGCCCAACCATCCGGTTGCCCAGGCCATCCTGCGCGCCGCCGGCAAGCCGATCGCCGCCCCCAGCGCCAACCGCTCCGGCGCCGTCAGCCCGACCACGCCGCATCATGTGCTGGAAAGCCTGGGCGACCGGGTGGATGCCATCGTCGCCGGCGGCAAATGCATGGTCGGGCTGGAGTCCACCGTCATCGACCTGACCGGCCCGGAGGCGGTGCTGCTGCGCCCCGGCGCCGTGCTGCCCGACGAGATGGAACGGCTGATCGGTCCGATCCGCTTGTCGGCCGGCGACCCGACCGCGCCGAAATCGCCCGGCCAGCTGGAAAGCCACTACGCCCCCAACGCTGCGGTGCGCCTGAACGCGTCTTCGGCGGAAGAGGACGAGGCGTTCCTGACCTTCGGTCCCGACCGCTTCGTCTTCGGCGGCACCACCCGCCTGAACCTGAGCCTGGAAGGCGACCTGAACGAGGCCGCGGCCAACCTGTTCTCCCACCTGCGCAGCCTCGACCAGAGCGGAGCGAAGCGCATCGCCGTGATGCCGATCCCGGAGGTAGGGCTCGGACTGGCGATCAACGACCGCCTGCGCCGGGCGGCAGCCCCGCGGAGCTAAACCCTCCCGTGGCGGCAGGTCTGCGCAACAGTTGCATGGAAATGGGGCCGGCTAGATTGTAGAAGTGTCGCGTTTCGATGCCTCCACCTCCATCTGCCGGACTCCGCGCCATGACCAACATCGCCGCCGCTCTCGACCAGATCCGCGCCATCGTCGGCCCATCCGGCATCCTCACCGACGCCGCCGACATGGCGCCCTACCTGTCGGAATGGCGCGGGCGCTTCAAGGGCAACAGCCCGGCGGTGGTCCGTCCGGCCAGCACCGAGGAAGTCGCGGCGGTCGTCAAAATCTGCGCCGAGGCCGGCATCCCCATCGTCCCACAGGGCGGCAACACCAGCCTCGTCGGCGGCTCCATCCCCTATGAGGAGGGTCGCGAAATCGTTCTCAGCCTGTCGCGCATGAACCGCATCCGCGACATCGACACGCTGAACTACACCATGACGGTGGAGGCCGGCGTGGTGCTGACCAGCATCCAGGAGGCAGCGGCCGACGCCGACCGCCTGTTCCCGCTCAGCCTGGGGGCGGAGGGCACGGCGCAGATCGGCGGCCTGATCTCCACCAACGCCGGCGGCATCAACGTCCTGCGCTATGGCAACACCCGCGACCTCGTGCTGGGGCTCGAGGTGGTTCTGGCCGACGGCCGCGTCTGGGACGGCATGCGCCGGCTGCGCAAGAACAACACCGGCTACGACCTGAAGAACCTGTTCGTCGGCGCCGAAGGCACTCTCGGCATCGTCACCGCCGCCGTGCTGAAGCTGTTCCCGCGCCCGCGCCAGTCGATCACCGCCTTCGTCGCCGTGCCCAGCCCCGCCGCCGCCATCGAGCTGCTGGCCCGCCTGCGCGCCGCCTCGGGCGACGCGGTGTCGGCCTTCGAGTTGATGTCGCGCCGCTGCCTGGATTTCGCGCTGAAGCATGTCGCCGGAACCATTGACCCGCTGTCGGAGCCGTCGCCCTGGTACGTCCTGACCGAGTTGACCGCCGGAACCAAGTCCGACTCCTTCCAGGAGACGGTGGAGACCGCGCTGGGCGAGGCGTTCGAGGCGGAACTGGCGACCGACGCCACGCTGGCCCAATCGGACGCCCAGGCCAAGCAGCTGTGGTTCATCCGCGAAGCCATCGTCGAGGCGCAGAAGTTCGAAGGCGGCTCGATCAAGAACGACGTGTCGATCCCGGTTTCCCGCGTCGCCGAGTTCCTCGAACTGGCCGAGGCCGCGGTGGAAAAGTCCTGCCCCGGCATCCGCCCGACCCCCTTCGGCCATGTCGGCGACGGCAACATCCACTTCAACCTCAGCCAGCCCGAGGGTGCCGACACCAAGGCCTATCTCGACCGCTGGGACGAGATCTGCCACGTCGTCAACGAGGTGATCTTCAAGCTCGACGGCTCGATCTCCGCCGAACATGGCGTCGGCCGCTTCAAGAAGGACGAGATGCCGGTCATCAAGGGGCCGGTGGAGTTCGACATGTTGCGCGCCATCAAGGCGACGCTCGATCCCAACGGTCTGCTGAACCCCGGCAAGATGCTGCCGTAAGGGCTTAGCGCGATAGAATGTTGCGGGGGACAGGCTTGCGGCGAAAGACGTATGGCCGCGCTTGTCCCCGGCGCGACACAAGGCTATGGTGCGGCCTCCGATTGTTCTGCGCCTGTCGTACCGCGAGAGAGAGTTTTTCCGATGTCCAAGCCGCGCACTCTGTTCGACAAGATTTGGGACAGCCACGTCGTGCATCGCCAGGACGACGGCACCTGCATCCTCTACATCGACCGCCATCTGGTCCATGAAGTGACCAGCCCGCAGGCGTTCGAAGGACTGCGCGTCGCCGGCCGCAAGGTGCGGCGTCCGGAAGCCACTCTCGCCGTCCCCGACCACAACGTCCCCACCACCGACCGCTCCAAGGGCATCGTGGAGGAGGAAAGCCGGATCCAGGTGGAGACGCTGGACAAGAACGCCCGCGACTTCGGCGTCCGCTATTTCCCGATGGACGACGTCCGCCAGGGCATCGTGCACATCGTCGGCCCGGAACAGGGCTTCACCCTGCCCGGCGCGACCATCGTCTGCGGCGACAGCCACACCGCCACGCACGGTGCCTTCGGCGCCTTGGCCTTCGGCATCGGCACGTCGGAGGTGGAGCATGTGCTGGCCACCCAGACCCTGCTGCAGAAGCCGGCCAAGAACATGCTGATCCGCGTGGACGGTAAGGTGAATCCGGGCGTCACCGCCAAGGACATCGTGCTGGCCATCATCGGCAAGATCGGCACCGCCGGCGGCACCGGCTACGTCATCGAATTCGCGGGCGACGCCATCCGCGACCTGTCGATGGAAGGCCGCATGACCGTCTGCAACATGGCGATCGAAGGCGGCGCCCGCGCCGGCCTGATCGCCCCGGACGAGAAGACTTTCGAATACGTCAAGGGCCGCGCCCTGGCCCCGAAGGCCGGCGCATGGGAGCAGGCCGTCCAGTACTGGAAGACGCTGCCGTCGGACGAGGGTGCGGTCTATGACGCCACCATCGTGCTGAACGCCGCCGACATCGTCCCGCAGGTCACCTGGGGCACCAGCCCGGAAGACGTGCTGCCGATCACCGCGACCGTGCCGAACCCGGCCGAGATCGCCGATGCCGGCAAGCGCGCCGCCGTCGAGCGCTCGCTCGCTTACATGGGCCTGACCCCCGGCCAGCCGCTGACCGAGGTGAAGGTGGACACCGTCTTCATCGGCTCCTGCACCAACGGCCGCATCGAAGACCTGCGCGCCGCCGCCGAGGTCGCCAAGGGCCGCAAGGTCGCCGAGGGCGTGCGCGCCCTGGTGGTTCCCGGTTCGGGGCTGGTCAAGGAGCAGGCCGAGGAAGAGGGTCTGGACAAGATCTTCACCGAGGCCGGCTTCGAGTGGCGCGAGCCGGGCTGCTCCATGTGCCTGGCGATGAACGCCGACCGCCTGGCTCCCGGCGAGCGCAGCGCGTCCACCTCCAACCGCAACTTCGAAGGCCGTCAGGGCCGCGGCGGCCGCACCCACCTCGTCAGCCCGGCGATGGCCGTGGCGGCGGCGGTGACGGGGCATCTGGCGGACGTTCGGGTGCTGTAAGGTCAAGCGGCCCGAGTAAGTTAGACCCCCACCTTAATCCTCCCCCGCTGGGCGGAGGAGGAGACTGGTACTGATGCGGGAGAGTGGAGGCAGTCCCTCCCCGCCCAGCTCTCGCACAAAGCCATGCTTTGTGCTGACGCGACAGGCGGACCATAGGTCCGCTGAGAGCGGGGGAGGTTAGGTGGGGGCATCGCCAGCCGACAACTCCCTAATCCCCCCTGCCCCGTGCCTGCCCCATCAACCCCTGCGGCCGGAAAATCAAGAACAGCGTCAGCAGCCCGAAGGCCACGATGTCCTTGTAGGCGATGGCGAAATAGGCCGACCAGAAGGTCTCCACCAGCCCCAGCAGGGCGCCGCCGAGCATCGCCCCCGGCACCGAGCCGATGCCGCCGACCACCGCCGCGGCCAGCGCCTTGAAGCCGATCAGGTAGCA
>NZ_VUOI01000040.1:0-34753 GCF_015390205.1 Azospirillum sp. INR13 | reverse complement strand
TGGCGACGCAGGCATTGGTCGGGCAAATGTCGAGCCAGCCGGCGGCGGCCCCGCACCAGACCGATGTCCAGGCATGGCTGACGTCGGCGCCCACCAGCCGCGGCCGGCCCGGCGGGGGCAGGGTGCGCAGATATCCCGACACATAGCGGGCCGGCAGGCCCATGGCACGGGCGCAGCCGACGGCGATGTGGGCGAAATCCTGGCAGACGCCGCGGCGGTTGCGCATCACCGCCGCCAGCGGCGTGGCGACCGTCGTCGCGGCGGGGTCGAAGGCGAACTCCCGATTGATCCGGTTCATCAGGTCGATGGCCGCCGCGACCGCCGGACGGCCGGGGGTATAGCTGACCCGCGCATAGTCCAGCAGATCCGGGCTGGAGGCGACAAGCGCACTGTCGAAGCAGTATTGCGTGATTTCCGCCCCATCATCCGGGCCGGACAGGCCGCGCAGGCTGTCGCGCACATGCTCCCACGGGGCTGAGTCGTCGGGTGCCAATGCCGGCGGCTCGAACACCTCGACCTCGCTTTCCGCGATGACCGAGAAGGTCCGGTGCGGCTCCTGCACGGCGACGTAGGTGACGGTATTGCCAAAATAATCCACCCGCTCCGAGCGCACCGCCGGGGCGGGATCGATGGTCAGCAGGCTGCGGCGGATGCGCTGGCGCGGGTGCGGGCGGGCGGTCAGGTGCAGCAGGTGGTGGGAGATCGGTACATCCTCGCCATAGTCGTAGGCGGTGGCGTGGCGCACGCGGTAGCGGGTGGCGGAACCGCTGCTGCCGGGAAGCGGAGTGGGAGGGTTCATCGGGTCAGGCCGATCGTGCGAAGGCATGGCTGAAATAGGCATGCGCCAGGAAGTTCGACACGTCCGGCAGAGACATCGCCAGCGTGTCCAGCAGCGCCCGCAGCGCCTCGCCGGAGGCCAGCGCGTCGGTCCGCTCAAGCCCTTTGCGTGCGGCGGCAATGATGGCCAGCGCCCCGCCGGTGGGATCTGTGCCGGTCCCGACGCCCTGGCTGGGCAGCGCCCGCATATGCCGGTCGAGCGCGGCCAGCTGGAAGGCCAGCGCGCGGGGGTTCGCTTCCTCTCCCAGCAGCAGGTCGAGAACGGAACTGCGCTGGACGCTGGTCAGGTGGCGGGCACGGTAGGTCATCACGCTTTCGCCGAGCTCCAGCAGGACCGCCAGGGTGGCCGCCTGCATCGGTTCGTCCAGGCGCTCCAGGTCGGCGACATGGACGCCGCGCATCAGCGCGATCATGTACAGGGACCGTTCGATGCGCCGTCCGATGTCGAGGAAGCGCCAGCCGGCGCCGCGGGTCATGCTCTCCTGCTCCAGGCCGGAGAAGGCGGCCAGCGTGATCATCACGTCGTCCAGCCGCAGCAGGAGCGACGCCGCGTCCATCCGTCCCTTGGGCGGCTGGGTCTGGCGGTCGATGGCCGACACCACCCGCCACATGTCCATCGACAGGCGGTCGCGCACCGAATAGGCGGTGCGGTGCAGGCGCAGAACCTGGGCGCGCAGGCTGTTGGGATGGTCCGGGTCGTTCACCGCCGCGTGCAGCGCCTCGCGCAGGCCGCGGTTGGCGCCGCTTTCCGTCACCTGCGCCATGTCGGCCGGGATCATCCCGATAGAGCAGAGCAGGTCGAGCAGCGGGCGGAGCTGCAGGGTGGCGCCGGGCATGTTGCTGTCGATCAGCCGGCTCTGCGTCGCGCGGAGCAGGCGCAGAGCCCCCTCCGCCCGTTCCGCATAGCGGCCGAGCCAGTAGAGGCCGTCGGCGACGCGGCTGGGCAGGTCGTTGGCGGACGGACGGGCGCCGCTGGCCGTCGGCTCCGTCGCCAGGGCCGGCCGCGGCTGGGTGGAGGCGACGTCGGCGCGCCGCGGCGCCAGGATCCAGGTGTCCTTGCTGCCGCCGCCGCTCTGCATCGACACCACCAGCCGGCCGGATTCGCTGGACACGCGGGTCAGTCCGCCGGGCATGACGGCATATCCGCCGCTGGGGGTGGCGCAGAGGAAGACGCGCAGCACCAGCGGGCGCGGCTGCAGCCGGCCATCCTGCCAGACCGGCGCGGTGGACAGCGCCATCTGCTCCTGCGCCACGAAATACCAGGGACGGCGCTTGATCCGCTCGATCAGGGCCGACCGTTCGGCGGCCGACAGCTGGGCGCCGAAGATCGGCTCGAAGGACAGCGAGGGGAAGGCCGGCTTGACGACCAGCCCGTCGAGATGGTCGATGACGTAGGCGCGCTCGGCATCGTTGCCGCACCACCAGCTGGCGACGCCGGGCAGCCGCAGCTCCTCCCCCAGCAGATGGCGGCAGAGCGTCGGCAGCGACGATTTCATCGCCATCGATTCCATCAGGCCGGAGCCCAGCGCGTTCGCCATCACCACATTGCCGGCGCGCACCGCCTCGATCAGCCCGGCCACGCCCAGCGAGCTGTCGGCCCGCAATTCCAGCGGGTCGGCGAAATCGGCGTCGAGCCGGCGCAGGATCACGTCCACCTGCTCCAGCCCGGACAGGGTCTTCAGGTAGACCGTCCGGTCGCGCACCGTAAGGTCGGCACCTTCCACCAGGGTCAGGCCGAGGTAGCGGGCGAGATAGACATGCTCGAAATAGGTCTCGTTGTAGGGGCCGGGGGTCAGCAGGACCACGCGCGGCAGGCTGCGGCCACCGCCGGTTCCGTTCGCCCGCTGCGCCAGCGACAGCAGCGTTTCCTTGAAGGTGTCGAAGAAGCCGGTCAGCCGTTCCACCTGGCAATGGCGGAAGCTGTCGGGCAGCACCTTGGCGATCACCGCGCGGTTTTCCAGCGCATAGCCGCTGCCGCTCGGCGCCTGGGTGCGGTCGGACAGCACCCACCAGCGCCCGTCCGGCGCGCGGGCGAGGTCGACGGCATAGAAATGCAGGTGGACGTCGTTGGGCACGCGGATGCCGTGGACGGCGCGGCGGAATCCGGGGTCGGCATGGATCACCGATGGCGGCAACCGGCCGTAGCGGGTCAGCGTCTGCGGCCCGTAGATGTCGGTCAGGATGGCGTTCAGCAGCGAGGCGCGCTGGATCAGCCCCGATTCGAGGGCCTTCCATTCATGCGCCGGCAGCAGCAGCGGCATCATGTCCAGCGGCCATGGCCGCTCCATCCCGTTGGGATCGCCGTAGATGTTGTAGGTGACGCCGTTCTGGTGCAGCAGCCGCCGCGCCTCCTCCCACCGCTCCGCCATCTGGTCGGCGTCGAGGGGACCCAGCGTGCTCATGAAGGTCTGCCAGTGCGGCCGCAGCCGGCCCTGGCCGGTCACCATTTCGTCATAGACCTGGCCGGAGCCATAGCCGATGGCATCGGCCTCGCCGAACAGCGACCCCTGTGTGAAGGGAACCGGCGGCATCCCCGACGGGACCACGGACGCCGGCGCGCGGAAAGGCTGATCGGGCTGGGACAAGGTCTGACTGGTGCTTTTTGCCTATGAACGGAGCAACAGTCTGAACGTCCGCGTGCTGCGATGCAAGGCTGGCGGCCGGCGAACCAATCCGAAAGAGGAAAGAGTTCGCAATCGGACGGCTCGCCTCCGCCAAAGAAAAAACCGGAGCGCCGCGAAAAGCGACGCTCCGGCTTGCCGGATGTTGCTGAAAACCGCCGGAGATCAGAGCGTCTTCAGGTATTCCAGCAGCTGCCAGCGCTGCGCGTCGGTCAGGCCGGCGCCGAACTCGTGGCCGGTGTTGCGGTTGCCGGGCTTCGTCGTTTCATAGACGAAGGTGGCGCCCGCCGCCGAGGAATCCACGCCGACCTTGACCGGGTCGATGGAGGTGCTGCCCATGCGGAAGGTCGCCGACCGCTGGGACGCCGGCAGCAGCATCTCGTACAGGTTCGGGACCGACCCGTTGTGCATGTAGGGCGCCGTCGCCCACACGCCGTCCAGCGGACGCGCCTTGTAGGCCATCAGCTGCTTGATGGTGGCGGCCAGCGCCTCCGCGTCGGAGGGAGGGGTGCTGGAGGCGGCGGCCTTGGCGGGAGCCGCGGCGGCCTTCGCCTGGGCCTTCGCCGCGCTGCCGCCGGCCGGGACGGCACCGACGGTCGGCTTGGTCTGACCGCGGTCGGTCAGGGCGGCGATCACCTTCTGGTGGTCGGCGGTCTGCTTGGCGCCCGGCTTCACGAAGGGCGTGGTGTCCAGCGTGCCGCCCTTCGTCTGGGACTCCGGCGACCAGCCGGCGGGGGCGCTGGCGGTCAGCCACGGCGCCGGGGCGTTGTCGCCCTTCATCAGGTCGACCAGCAGGCCCGGTTCGCGCACCAGATCGCCGAAGATGGCGCCGATCACCGCGTTGGACAACAGGTTGGCGGCGAGGTCGGGGTTCGCCAGCGGCTTGCCGCCGAGCAGCTGAGGCGGCATGGCGACGTTGGCGATGGCGCCGGTGTCGACCTTGCGGCACAGCGCATCGACCGCCATCTTCGGATCGGCGTCGTAGTTGACCGTGATCATCTTGGCCGCCACCGCGGCATCGACGCCCTTGGTGCAGATGGTGGTGAAGGCCGTGACCACCGCGACCGCATCGTCCGGTTTCGCCCAGTTGAACAGCGGCACCATCTGGATCGGGGTCGTGGTGTAGGTCTCGCCGCGCGGCAGGATGGCGTGGCAGCTCTCGCAGTTTTCCTTGTAGATCGGCTCGCCGGCCGCGGCCTTCACGATGTCGACGTCGCCGGCCAGGCTGTCCGGCCAAGCGGGCGACCGCAGCTTGCGCAGCTGGTTCTCCATGTCGACCAGATTCCGGCCGCGGACCGTGGACTTGTAGTAATAGTGGGCGGCGTCGGCCGGCGGCTTCAGCGTCACCTTGCCGAAAACGCCCAGCACCTCGCCGGCATTGCGGCCCAGCGCGTCGAAGGCGGTGGCGTTCGCCAGCAGGCCGTTCCACTGCACCCGCGGCTGGTGCGCCGCGTCCCACAGGTAGGGATAGCTGACCGGCGCGTTGGGGGCGCGGCTGTTCTTCGGCAGGTTCAGGTCGATCGCCGACACGCGGTTGAAGATCATGCCGAAGGCGTCGGTGCGCATCGGCCCCCAGGGCGTATCGGGCTTGCTGGCCGCGACGAATTCGGCGAAGGAGCGGTCGAAGTCCTTCAGCGCGTCGTACAGCGCCAGCTTCTGCTGGTCGGTGGCGTTGGCGCCCAGCACGCGGGTGGCGAAGGGCCGGAAGGCGGCGTCGCTGGTCACCGTGGTGTGGACCGCGTCGCTCAGCCCGCTGATGAAGCCATAGAGGTCGCCGGTGGTGACCGCGCCGTCGATGCGCATGGTCTTGCCGTTCACCGTCACGTCGCCGGTGTGGCAGGCGGCGCAGGTCATGCCGAACCATTCGGTCTTGTCGGGATCGGTGTCCTTGACGAAGCCGACGGGCAGCAGGTCGGGGTTCCAGTTGGCCGACGTGTTGGCGGGATAGCCGTAGCGGGGGATGCTCTTGACGAAGGGTTGCCTGGTCTGCGGATCCTCCAGCGCCATGAACCAGTCATAGCGCATGATCTGCGAGCCCTGGGTGGTGGTGTAGTACCACTGGCGGGCTTCCTGCGACCAGCCCTGGTCCAGATACCACAGGCCGTTGATCTCGGTCGGCGGCTTCACCGGCACGGGGCGGGGCGGCTTGGGCGGTTCGGCGCAGGAGGCGAGCAGCAGCGCGGTGGCGGCCAGGGTCGCGTAGACGGGAGTTTTCATCCCCATAGTTCCCTTTTTCGGTGGCGTGGCGCGTGGGCCTTCGACCGAAGAGGGTAATGCCGATAATCTATTCGCGCGAAATAATATCGCGTTATGGTGCTGAAAAGTTGATGTCGCGGTGGTCATGCAACCGTCCCCTTTCCGAAAGGAGGGAACGGTTGCATGGGAGGAGGAGACTTACCCCCGCCGCAGATCCAGCGTCATCGGGAATTGCGGGTTGCGTTCCTCCGCCGGGGCGTCCATCGGGCCGGGAGTGTGGCCGAAGGGGAAGAAGCGGGCCAGCCGGCGCCCTTCCGCCTCGTTGGCGTTGACCGGGAAGGTCTCGTAGTTGCGGCCGCCCGGATGCATGACGTGATAGGTGCAGCCGCCGATCGACCGGCCGGCCCCAGCTGTCGAGGATGTCGAAGATCAGCGGGGTGTGGACGGGAATCGTCGGATGCAGGCAGGAGGGCGGCTGCCACGCGCGATAGCGCACGCCGCCGACGAACTCGCCCTCCACCCCGGTCGGGATCAGCGGCACGCGCCGGCCGTTGCAGGTGATGACGTGGCGGGCGTCGATCAGGCCGCTGACGCGCACCTGCACCCGCTCCACCGAGCTGTCGACATAGCGCACCGTGCCGCCGCCGCCCGGCTCCTCGCCCAGGACGTGCCAGGGCTCCAGCGCCATGCGCAGTTCCATGGTGATGCCGCGCTGGCTGACATGGCCGTAGACCGGGAAGCGGAAGTTGAAGTGCGGTGCGAACCAGCCGTCTTCCAGCGGATAACCGTGGTCGCGCAGATCCTGCAGCACGTCGGCCATGTCCTGCTGGACGAAATGCGGCAGCATGAAGCGGTCGTGCAGGTCGGTGCCCCAGCGCACCAGCCGGCCCTTGTAGGGATGCTTCCAGAAGCGCGCGACCAGCGCCCGCATCAGAAGCTGCTGGGTCAGGCTCATCTCCGCGTGCGGCGGCATTTCGAAGGCGCGGAACTCGACGAGACCGAGACGCCCGGTGGAGCTGTCCGGCGAATAGAGCTTGTCGATGCAGAACTCCGCCCGGTGGGTGTTGCCCTGCACGTCGACCAGCAGGTTGCGCAGCACCCGGTCGACCAGCCAGGGCGGGCAATTGCCGCTCGCCGCCGCCTGATCGATCTGGTTGAAGGCGATCTCCAGCTCATAGAGCTGGTCGTCGCGGGCCTCGTCCACCCGCGGGGCCTGACTGGTCGGGCCGATGAACAGGCCGGAGAAGACGTAGGACAGGGCAGGGTGGTTCTGCCAATAGGTGATCAGGCTGCGCAGCAGGTCGGGCCGGCGCAGGAAGGGACTGTCGGCCGCGGTGGCGCCGCCCATCACCACATGGTTGCCGCCGCCGGTGCCGCAATGGCGCCCGTCGATCATGAACTTCTCCGCCCCCAGGCGGGACTGGCGCGCATCCTCGTACAGGGCGATGGTGTTGCGCACCAGATCGTCCCAGCTGTGGGCCGGATGGATGTTCACCTCGATCACGCCGGGGTCGGGGGTGACGGCCAGGGAGTTCAGGCGCGGGTCCTTCGGCGGCTGGTAGCCTTCGATGACCACCGGCATCTCAAGCTCGACCGCCGTCGCCTCGATTTCCGCCAGCATCGCCAGATAGTCTTCCAGCGTGCTCATCGGCGGCATGAACAGGTGCAGGCGCCCGTTGCGCGCCTCGCAGCTCAGGGCGGTGCGCACCACCCACCAGGCCGACTTGCCTTGTTCAGGCAGTTCGTCGCGGATCTCCGCCATGATGCGCTGGCGCTGGGCGATCCGCTTGTCGGTGTGGACGCCGCGGTCGGACTCCTGGACGGCACCGCGGATCTCCTGCCGGCGCTGGACCGGATGCGGGGGCAAGGGGCCGCGCTCCTCGAACGGGTCGGTCTCCCAGGCATAGGGATAGTCGGATTTCGACACCCAGGGCAGGGAACCCAGCGGCAGGCGGTAGCCGACCGGGCTGTCGCCGGGGATCAGCAGCAGCTTCTCCTGGCGCAGCGGCCATGTGCTGGACAGCCAGACCGGCCCCTGCTGGGTCATGCGGCGGTTGATCGGCATGACGAAGCCCACCGGCTCTGCCAAGCCGCGGGTGAAGACGCGGGTCAGCCGCTCCCGCTCCTCCTTGTCGTCGAGCCTGCTGTTCAGCGGATCGACATTGACCGGAAGCTGCGACTCCTTGCGCAGATAATGCCAGGGGTCCTCATAGGCGCCGAGCACGAGGTTCGGGTCGAGGCCCAACCGCTTCGCCAGCGCCATCAGGAAGACGCCGGCATCCTGGGCGGTGTGGCCGTAGTCGGTGTCCTCGCGCGCCAGCAGGTCGCTGTTGGCCCACAGCGCCTCGCCGTCGCGCCGCCAGTAGAGGGTCATTGCCCAGCGCGGCAGCGATTCGCCGGGATACCATTTGCCCTGGCCGAAATGCAGCAGGCCGCCAGGGGCGAAGCGGGCCATCAGACGGTGGATCAGGTCGGCGGCCATCTTCCGCTTCTGCGGACCCAGCGCGGTGGTGTTCCACTCGGCGCCGTCCATGTCGTCGATGGAGACGAAGGTCGGCTCCCCGCCCATGGTGAGGCGAACGTCCTCTGCCTTCAGATCCTCGTCCACCCGGTGGCCCAACGCTTCGATCGCCGTCCATTGCTGCGCGGTGTAGGGCTTGGTGACGCGCGGCGCCTCGTAGATGCGGGTGACCGACATCTCGTGGCCGAACTCCACCTCCGCCTCGTCGACGAGGCCCGAGATGGGAGCGGCGGAGGAGGCGTCGGGCGTGCAGGCCAGCGGGATGTGCCCCTCGCCCGCCAGCAGGCCGGAGGTGGGTCCAGCCCGACCCAGCCGGCGCCGGGCAGGAACACCTCGGTCCAGGCATGCAGGTCGGTGAAGTCGCTTTCCGGACCGGAGGGGCCGTCCAGCGCCTTCTGGTCGGCGGTCAGCTGGATCAGGTAGCCGGAAACGAAACGGGCGGCGAGTCCGAGGTTGCGCAGGATCTGCACCAGCAGCCAGGCCGAATCGCGGCAGGACCCGGTTCGCTTGGTCAGCGTCTCCGCGCAGCTCTGGATGCCCGGCTCCATCCGGATGACATAGCCGATGTCCTGCTGAAGCTGCTGGTTCACCGCGACCAGGAAGTCGATGGTCGGCGTCTTGTCCCGCGGGATGGCCTTGAGATAGGCGGCCAGTTCCGGCCCCGGTTCCTCCGTCTCCAGATAGGGGCGAAGCTCGCGCTGCAGCCAGTCGTCGTAGGCGAAGGGGATGTGGTTCGCCTTCTCCTCCAGGAAGAAGTCGAAGGGGTTGATCGCGGCGATTTCGGCGACCAGATCGACCTCGACGATGAACTCGCGCGTCTTTTCCGGGAAGACGAAGCGGGCCTGGAAGTTGGATTGCGGGTCCTGCTGCCAGTTCAGGAAATGCTGCTTCGGCGTGACCTTCAGCGAATAGCTGAGGATCGGCGTCCGGCAATGGGGCGCCGGGCGCAGGCGGATGATCTGCGGGCCGAGGGACACCGGCCGGTCGTAGCGATAGATCGTCTTGTGATTCAGTGCGACGTGGATCGCCATGGAAAACCCCGCCTCATGCCTGTTCGATGATGTTCGCGCCCCGGTTTGGTCCGCGGTCGCCGTTGCAACGGTAACACCGATAAATCCGGCCCGACAGGGCGGCCCGGCCCCGACCCTACCGCAGTTGCGAAAAAGTCACGAAGTTGCCGGTGACGCGCGCTGCGGCTTTCTTCCGTTCGCGTTACCCTTTATATCCTAAGCGAATGGGGTATCGCTGCGGCGGGATCTCGCATCCGGATGGTGTCGGTGGCGGCTTCTTCGATGTTGGGCGGCAACCGTGGGATGGGTGGAATGGGCGACGCGGGCAATGGCGGCGCCGGACGGGGCGTCGTCACCGGGAAATACTTCAATTTCAAGCCGCTGCCTCCGCCGGCGGACATATTGGGCAACCCGCTGGTCGTGCCCAACCTGCCGACGCACAAGCTGCCGAAGGAGACGTTCGGCAGCCGGGTGAAGCGTTTCCTCGCCCGGATGAACCTGGGCAGCCAATCGGCGGAAACCCGGCTGCGCTGGAAGCTGTACGACACCATCCAGGCGACCATGGCCTCGCTGTCGCCCGCCGTGACGCTGGTGGCGGAAAAGCGTGCGCCGGCGAAGCGGAAAAAGCTGTCGGTCCCGGTCGTCGTCGTGCGCCATCCCTATCACCTGCGCCATGTGTTCGAGATGCTGCCGAACATCCCCGACGCGCTGGCGGCGGAGCGGCGGTTCATCGAACTGCTGATGACCCGCGCGCTGAAGCGGTATGGCGAGCAGATGGCCCTGATGAAGGGCAGCGCCTTTTCCTTCGAGCATGAGGCGCGGGAGTATTTCTTCACAGGCTTCAAGCTGGAAAAGCAGATCAAGAAGGTCAATAGCCCGGACGAAAAATTCGCGGCGCTGCAGGCGATCCATACGAACTACTTCCATGGCCGGAACTATTATTACTTCGCGCTGCTGAGGCGGGAGAAGCTGGCGCCGGACAACAAGCTGTTCATGCTGTTCGCCCGTGCAGTTTATTTCATGGCCCGGATCGATTGGAACGGCGAGCTGCTGGAGAAGCCGAACCCGCGCGCGCTGCCCAGCCGCGACGACATGCTGTTTTTCGTGGAGCGTGACAAGTCGGTCGTGACGCGCTATCGCACCGACCAGGATTTCCAGCGTCAGGTCAAGGCCGTGCTGGAAGCCTTCCCCGCCTCGTGACCTCCTGCTTCACCATTACCCAAGGTTTCCTGCCATGCGTGCCCTGTCCCTGGTGAGCGGTCTGCTGGCCGCCGGCTCCATGCTCGCGGTTCTGGCGCTCGCGGTTCCGGCGGCGGCTCCGGCGCTGGCTGAGACGCCGGTCCCGGAGGCCGCGGCGGCAAACTGCGATTCGGCGGAGACGCCGTCGGCGCAACTGCTGTGCCGCGACGCCGGATTGACGGCGGCGGGCGAGGCGATGGAGGCTGCGCTTGCGGCGCTGGGCGCAACCACCGACGCCGCCGGACGGGCGGCGATCGAGGCGGGCCAGACCGTCTGGCGGGCACGACGCGACGATGCCTGCCCGGTGACCGCCGCCGACCTTGCCGATGCCAAGGCGACCAAGTCGCGCACCGACTGCCTGCTGCGCGTCACCCGCCAGCGTAGTGCGGCGCTGGAGGCTGAACGTCAGGCGCGGTCGCGCCCTGTCGCCGATCTGCCTTTGGCCGTCACCGGAGCAGCCGCGCCGAGGTTCGTGGCACCGCAGAAGACGGTGCCGCCGATCAACCGCAAGGCGACGCTGGCGGATTTGGCCGGGCGCTGGGCCAAGGCCGATCCGAACGACCGCACTGCCATCGACGATTGCCGCACGTCCTATCTGGAGATCGGCGCCGACCGGGCCCTGACCGCCGTCGACGCGCGGGTGCCCCAGTTTCCGCTGACCGGCCGGTTGCCGGCCGATGGCGATCCGCTGGGGCAAGTGCCTGTGCAGCCCCTGCTACCGGAAGGAGCGACGGAAGCCGCGCCCGCGCCGCTGGCGACCCTGCGGCTGCTGCCCGCCGATTCGGCGCGCTTCGACCGGCTGATCCTGCGCATGGCGGCGCCCGCCACCTTCGCGGCGGAATTCGTCCGCTGCCGTTAAGGGTGGATCGGCAACAGCCTGGGCGCTTCCGCCGTCGCTCGCGCTTTACGCGGTGGGAATGGTGCCGCCGTCGATGACGTATTCGGTGCCTGTAACCGTCGCGGCCCGATCGGAGGCGAGGAAAGCGATCAGGTTGGCGACATCGTCCGGCTTGGACGGCCTGCCGATGGGGATACCGCCGAGCTGGTCCATGATGATCCGCTTGCCTCCTTCATAATCGGTGCCGGCGTCCTTCGCGAGCCGCTCGGCCAATCTTACCGCCGCCTCGGTTTCGATCCAGCCGGGCGAAACGCGCACCACACGCACGCCCTTGGGCGAGACTTCCTTCGACAGGCTCTTGCTGTAGGTCGAGAGCGCGGCCTTCGCGGCGGCATAGGCGGTCGTCGATTCCGGCAACGGCAGCGCGCGCTGGATGGAGGTCACATGGATGACCACTCCATGACCCTGCGCCACCATTGCCGGTACGAGTTCGCGGTCGAGCCGGATGGCGGGCATCAGATTGAGATCCAGTTCCTTGCGCCACTCCGCGTCGCTCAGCGCCGCGAAGCCGCCCGCGGGAGCGGACGAGCCGCCCAGCATGTGGACGACGATATCGACCCCGCCCAGACGTTCACGCACCGCGGCCACCAGCGTGGCACACCCCTCCGCGGTCGTCAGGTCCGCGGAGACGAACATCCCGTCGTCGAGGCTGTCCGGACGGGACCGGGCTGCGGTCAGCACACGGGCGCCGAGTTCGCGAAACAGCGCGACGGTGGCCGCACCCGCGCCGCGCGTGCCCGAAGTGACGAGCGCTCGCTTGCCGTCGAGGCTGATGAAGGGGCTCATGGATCGGTCTTCCTGATCGGGATTGCTCTGTCCCGCAAAGGTAAGCCTGGACGCGCGTTCCGATAACCGGGATAAAGCGGGATGCGGAATTTCGAATGGTGGGACAATGCAGCGGGCCGACCTGAACGATCTGGATGCGGTCATCGCCATTGCGCGGCGGGGCTCGTTTCGCGCGGCGGCGCTCGATCTGGGGATGTCGACGACCGCGCTCAGCAATGCCATCGGAAAGCTCGAAGCGGGGTCTTGGCGTCCGCCTGTTCAACCGCACGACGCGGAGCGTCTCGCTCACCGATGCCGGCCGGGTGTTCGTCGAGCAGGTCGGTCCGGCGTTGCAGGATGTTCACGGCGCCCTGGAAGCCGTGCGGTCGCAGCAGACGATCCCGTCAGGCACGCTACGCATCAATGCCTTCGCCGCGGCGGCGCGTGAAATCCTCTCGCCGCTGGTGCTGGAGTTCCTGCGCCGTCATCCGCAGGTGCATGTAGACCTCGTCACCGAGGGGCGTCTGGTGGATATCGTCGCCGAGGGTTTCGATCTCGGAGTACGGGTGGCCGATCTCGTCCCCAGCGACATGATCGCGATTTCGCTGGGTCGCCCGCAGCGATATGCCGTCGTCGGATCGCCGGCATATTTCCATAAGCATGATCGGCCACGCGTGCCGCCCGACCTCCTCAATCATCCGTGCATTCGTGTCCGCCTTCCGAACGGCGCCCTTTTCCGGTGGCAATTCGAGAAGGACGGGCAATCGGTGCAGATCGACGTCGATGGACCGATCACCCTGGACGAGGCCAGTCTGGCGCGAATCGCCGTCCTCGAAGGCGTGGGCATCGGCTTTTTCATGGAGTCGGACGTGCAGGCCGACATCGAGGCGGGTCGTCTCGTTCGCGTGCTCGATGACTGGACGCCGCTGCGTTCCCAGCTGTGCCTCTACTATTCCGGTCGGCGCAACCCGTCGGCCGCCTTCAGGGCCTTCATCGGCCTCGCCCGCGAACTCGGCGCGAATGGCGGTTCCCCAGTTTCGTGATGGCCGGGTTCGAGATGCCTAGATGCGTGACACGAGGAATCGCACGGTCATCGACAGCCGTTCTCCCGCCGACAGGGCGATGATGCCGGCGTCCGCCTCCTGCGGGCGGTTCAGCGCGTCGGTCATGTGGCTGACCGGCTCCAGGCACAGATAGGGCTCGTCGGGCGGGGCATAGACGATCAAGTGGCCGACCGGCCCATCGGCGATCATGGTCAGGCGCAGCCGCTCTTGCGGGCGGTCCAGCGTCGCCGTGCCGGACCATCCCGTGAAGCCGTTGTCCAGTGCGGCATGGTCCATGACCACGCCGTGGCGAAAGTCCCAGGCGGCCGGCACCGGGCGGCGGCAGGAGGGCAGGATGGTGTCGTCATTGTCCCAGACTGCGCGTATGTCGGCGGTGACGATGCTGCCCGGCGATTTCGCGAAATAGGGATGGAGACCCAGCCCGGCCGGCATGTCGCTGTCGGATTCGTTGATCAGGTCGAGGGTGACGGTCAGTCCCTCGCCATCGAGCGCCACGGTCTGCGTCGCGCGGTAGCTCCAGGGCCAGTCGTCGGCGCGGTGGGCGAAGCCCATGCGGAGCGCATCGTCGGCCACCGCCTCGACGGTCCAGGGGGTTGACCAGCCATGGCCATGGATCCGGTGCGGCGATCCGGGGTCGGTGGCGAGCACGACCTCCCGCCCCTGAAAGACGAAGCGGCCGCCGCCGATGCGGTTGGAAAAGGGAACCAGCGGGAAGCAGGCCATGTCCGGGGCGAAATCGCCGGCGAGCGCACCGTCAGAGGCGGGGCGGAACAATTCGACCGGACCGTTCGGGGTCGACAGGCTCCAACTCGCCAGCGAGCCGCCGATATGCGGAGCCGCGGCGAGAGTCATGGCCCCGTGCCGCAACGCGATGATTGTACCGGTCCGGATCATGCGTTTCTCCCATCGTCAGCGTCCGGATTTTTATCGCACATGCGAAGACCGAAAGGAACGGCCGCCGCCGGTGGCGCAACGCTGACACAGCTTCTGTGTGTTTGACGAAAAATGTGGGTATCGTACACCCCTCCTTTACCCTCCACCGGCGACGATGGGGCGCAGACCGGGGTGCGTGCAGCCGCGGATGTCAACGCGGGGAATGCCCCGTTGTTGCAGATCGCCTTGCGTGCTCGGTCCCCGGGGGGCATCTGCAGGAAAGGTCGGGAGTGTCCAGTTCACCGCTCAGCCGCGCGATGCCGCCACCGCAGGCCGCCATGGGCTCGCTCGACGAGGCGGAACTGTGCGGCGCCCTGGCGGATTACCATGCGCTGCCGGCGCGGATGGTGATCGGCGTCGCGCTGCGTCCGTATCTGGACCCGCTGTGCCTGACGCCCACCGAACTGATCCATCTCGCCAAGCCGCTGAAATCCTGCCTGGACCAGGGGGCGCTGGTGGAGTCCGCCATCACCAGGGTCGCCGCCGTGCAGGCCCGTGCACCGGGGCAGGAGCAGCTGAGGCGACGTCAGGCCATCCGCAATGCGGTGGATGAGAGCTGGGCCAGGGCGCGCGCTGCCCAGGCCGCCTTTGCCGCCATGCCGCGCGGACGCCGGCCGGTGGATTGGCTGCTGTCCCAGGGAGCCGCGACGCCGACCGGCGACGCCGGGTACGACCTGCGGGTGGCGGTCTCCCTGGAACTGGTGGAGATCAAGAACTGGGGCGGCAAGCTGGACCGGCTGCTGGAACTGCACCAGTGGGACCGGGACGAAGGGCTGGCCGCCGCGGTCGACGGAGTGATCGGCGATATCCTGGCCTCCGCCGCCGCGGGGGCGGACCTGTTCGGTGCCAACCTGTTGCCGGGAACCCTGCTGTCCACCCTGTGCGACATGCTGTTCGGCCGCATCGGCATGGAGGCCATGGGGCCGAATCGCATCGGCGTGCTGAACGCCCTGTTCCGGCAGGGCAAGCTTCCGTTGGCGAAGGCCGCCGTGCTGGACCGCATCCGCCGGCAGTTGAAGGCGCCCCAGCCGCTGGGCCGCGGCGCCTTCGACCAGGAGGCGGAACTGCTTAAGACGCTGATCGGGCATCTGCTGACCCGCGACGGGCTGATCGGAGGGGCGGGGATGGCCGATGCCCTGACCGTGCGCTATTCGCGCCGGCTTGAGCAGGGTGGGGCCAGTGCCTATCGCCGCTCCATCATCGGCCTTGGCGAAGGGCAGCCGGACCTGATCTGCCGCATCCACTATCTCACCCGCGTCGCCGCCACCCCCGCCGGGGAACGCCATGCGGACGAAATCCTCGCTTCTCTCGATGCCGCAGTCGGCAACGAGCTGCTGATCGAGAACATGCTGGTGCAGACGCCGGACACGGCGCTGCTGGAGCGCGACTTCGCCCGCGCGCTGGCCGCCGTCCGCTCCGCCCCGCTGCCGGCCGATGACTGCGAGCGGATCGCGGCCCGTGCCGAACGCTCCGTCGACGAGTATGTGAAGACCGGCCAGCTTGCCGCCCGGCTGAAGCAGGTGGAGCCGGTGCTGCGCCGCCGCACCATCCGGCTGGCGGAGGTCGCCTGTTCCGGACTGATCCGCGAGGACGGGGCCCTGCCGCTGGTGCGGCAGCACATCCTGGAGATCGTCCGCCAGCCGCAGTTCCAGGCCGAGATCGCCCAGCCCGACAGCGACGTCGCCCAGGCCGAGGTGCGCCGGCTGCTGCATCTGCTCGACCGTCTGCGCCAGATGGCCACCGCGCCCGCTCCGCCGCCGGTGGCGATACCGCCGGGGCGGGGTGCGCATCAGCCGGGTCCGCGCAGCACCGATACCGTCTGCAATCCGGCCGCCGTCGCCATTACCGGCATGCCTGCCGCAAACCGGGCGCCGGCGGATACGGTTCCGGTCGGCACGCCGTCTGCCACGACCCCCGTGACGGCGTTGGAAGAGCTGTGCCCGAGCTGCTACTCGGCCCGTGGATCGGCTCGCGGACCGAGCGGTCCCTGCACCGGCTGCGGCTTCCCTGCCAAGTCGGACAACCGGCCGGGGGTGCATCTGGCGCCCGGCACGGTTCTGCATGGCCGCTACCGTGCCGGGCGGGTGCTGGGGCAGGGCGGTTTCGGCGCCACCTATCTGGGTTGGGACGACCGGCTGCGGGTGAAGGTGGCCATCAAGGAATATTACCCCGCCAACCTGATCGCCCGGCTTCCCAACGCCGCCGCCGTTTCCCCCTTCTCCGACGAGCATGCGGAGACGTTCGCCGCGGGCCTCACCAAGTTCCTGGAGGAGGCGCGGACGCTGGCCCGCCTGCGCGAGGTGCGCGAGATCGTCGGCGTCCAGGACTTCTTCGAGGAGAACGGCACCGCTTATCTGGTGATGGAGCTGCTGGAAGGCCGCACCATGAAGAAGTATCTGGCCGATTGCGGCGGCCGGATCGACGTGAGGCGGACGCTGTCGGTGGTGACGCCCATCGCCAAGGCGCTGCAGGCCATTCACGAGCAGGGGCTGATCCACCGCGACGTCAGCCCGGACAACATCTTCCTGACCAACGGCGGCGACCGCAAGCTGCTGGACTTCGGCGCGGCCCGGCAGACGGCGCGGCCGGGGGCCGGGATGACGGTCATCCTGAAGCCGGGCTACGCCCCGCCGGAGCAATATTCGAACGAAGGGCGCCAGGGCGCCTGGTCGGACGTGTATGCGCTGTGTGCCACGATCTATCTGGCGCTGACCGGTCGCACCCCGCCGGACGCCACAGCCCGCTTCATGAACGACAAGGTGCCGAGGCCGTCAGAACTGGGGGGGCGCTGCCGCCGGGATTCGAGAAGGTGCTGATGTCCGGGCTGGCAATGCGCTGGCAGGACCGGCCGCAGTCGATGAAGGATCTGCTGCGCGCGATGACCGCGGCATTGGCCGGGGGTTGATAGAGGCATGATCCGGGCATGAAAAAGGGGACCGGCGCACCGGTCCCCCGTTTCTGGTCCGCTGGAGCGATGCCGTTACTTGGCGTCGGCAGCGACCTGCATCTTGACGATCTTGTCCGGGTCGGTGACCTGACCGTTGCGGGACTGGCTGCCCTTCTTGATCATGTCCACGAACTCCATGCCCTCGACCACCCGGCCCCAGACCGTGTACTGGCGGTCCAGGAAGTTGGACGGCGCGAAGCAGATGAAGAACTGGCTGTCGGCGCTGTCGGGATCCTGCGCGCGGGCCATCGACAGGGTGCCGCGGATGTGCGGGGCGCTGGAGAACTCGGCCTTCAGCTTCTTGCCGGAGCCGCCCATGCCGGTGCCGGTCGGGTCGCCGGTCTGGGCCATGAAGCCGTCGATGACGCGGTGGAAGACGACGCCGTCGTAGAAGCCCTGGCGGGTCAGTTCCTTGATGCGGGCGACGTGGTTCGGCGCCAGGTCGGGCCGCAGTTCGATCACCACGCGACCGTCCTTGAGGTCGAGGTAAATGGTGTTTTCCGGATCCAAGGCCTTCGCCTCCCCTTGCGAGACTGTAAAGAACGAGACAGTGAAGATTGTGGCGAACAGGGCCGCCAGCAACGCGCGGGTCCACCGCTTCATGCGAAACACTCCGATGAGCCGAAATCCGCGCCCCGGACCATAGGGGAAAAGCGGGGGAATGCAAAGCCGCGCTGGCGAGGGGTGACGATCCGCCAAAAGTCACGGATGACCGACGCTTGTCCGGGTGTTCATGCCGGCATGGACGTGGCAAGCCATCGGCATCACATGGAGCGGGGAGGGAACGGCGGGTGAGGCTGGGACGGGCGATAGCGGGAACGGCGGCGGTTGCGGTGACGCTGGGCGTCGTCGGCCTTGGCAGTGCCATTCTGGCCGGTCCCACCCTGATCGGCGGGATGGCGACCGAACTGCTGCGCGACTCCGGATTCGCCGGGGCGGAGGTCACGGTCACCGGATTGCGGATCGCCGATGGCTGGGATGGGCTGCGGCTGGAGTTCACCGCCGGCAGCGGACTGCTGGAGGCCGCGGCCCCGACGCTGGAATTGCCGATGGCCGGCCGCGTCACGCTGTCCGGTGCGCTGCGGGTGGGGATGGAGGGCGGGACGCTGACCGTCAGCCCCGACGGCTGCCTGCCTGCCGTTGTGGAGAAGCTGACGATTAGCGCCCAGACGCTGGTCCTCCCGCAGGAAGCGACGGTCTGCGCCGCGCCGGATCGACCGCTGCTGCGCTGGTCGCCGTCGCTCCTCGACGTGGCGGCAGAGGTGAAGGCGCCGCGGCTCGACGTGCCGGCCAGCGGTCTGCGGGCCGATCAGTTGGTGTTGCGGCTGGGGCAGGACGGGAACGGGCGGCAGGCGGACGCAACCGTCGCGAAGCTGACCAACACCGCCAAGCCGGCACCGGTCGTGCCGCTCGCCGTCACCCTCCGTGCCGTCCAGGAGGGGGAGCAGCCCTGGTCCATCGCCGGCACCGCGAGGGATGCGCAGGGCCTGCTGTCCGTCACGCTGGCCGGTAGCCATGACCAGACCGCCGGCGCCGGCCGGGTGGAGGTGGTGGCGAAGCCGGTCGTGCTTGCTCAGGACGGGCCGGGACTGGCCGCCATTTCGCCGCTGGCGGCGACATTTCTCCAGAAGGCCTCCGGCACCCTGTCGGGCAAGGCGACAATCGCCTGGGACGGCAAGGGCATGACCACGGCCGGGCAGGCGACGGTGAAGGGGCTGGCCGGCGTCGCCGGGCCGGTGACCGTCGCCGGTGTGGCGGGAACGGTCGCCCTGTCCAGCCTGTCTCCGCCGGTGATTCCCGCCGGACAGAAGCTGTCCATCGGCCTGCTCGACGTCGGCGTGCCGCTGACCGATGGCACCCTGCTGTTCGGCTATGGGCGCGACGGGCGGCTGGATGTGGGCCGCGCGGAATGGCGCTGGGCCGGCGGTACGCTGCGCGCCGATCCGTTCAAGCTGGCGCCCGCCGCACCCAAGGGAACCGTCACCCTGCATGCCGAGGGGATCGATGCGGCCAAGCTGCTGGAACTGATCGCCGTCGACGGGCTGGAGGCGAGCGGAAAGCTGGCCGGCACCCTGCCGGTGGTCTTCGCCGACGATACGGTGACGCTGAACGGCGGCGTGCTGGAATCCGCCGCCCCCGGCACCCTGCGCTACGATCCCGCCAACCCGCCCGCCGCGCTGAAGGGGGAGGAGGGAAGCCCCACCGCCATGCTGATGGGGGCGCTGACCGACTTCCGATACGACAGCCTGCGGATCACCATCGACGGGCAGGCCGGCGGCGAACTCAGCGCCGGCCTGTCGCTGCGCGGGGCCAACCCGTCATTCTACGATGGCTATCCGGTTGCGCTTAACCTTAAGCTGTCCGGCGCGCTCGACCGGATTCTGCGCCAGAACCTCGACGTCTACCGGATCCCCGACACGCTGCGGGACCGCATGACCGGCTTCGACCAGAAGGACCCCTGATCGCCACCATGGTAACCAAACTCCCATCCGCACCCCCATCCGCGCGCCTGATGGCCGCCCTGCTGTTGTCCGTCGCGGCGGCGGCCTGTGCCCCCACGGTCAAGATCGAGGCGCCCGACAAGCCCATCGAGATCAACCTGAACGTCCGCATCGAGCAGGAGGTGCGGGTCAAGCTGGAACGCGACGTCGACGACGCCATCCGCAACGACCCCGCCCTGTTCGGCCTGCCCGCGGACTCCGTGCCCTCTCCTGCCAAGGGGAAACAGTGATGACGACCCATCCCATCACCCGCCGCCGCTTCAACCGGCTGGCCTTGTCCGCCATGGCCGCCGGGCTGCTGGCCTCCAACCTGCCGTCGCTGGCCTTTGCGCAGGATGCGCTGGCCGCCGCCAAGGCCGCGGGCCAGATCGGCGAGCGTCCGGATGGGCTGGTCGGTGCCGTTCCCGGCGCCCCCGCATCGGCCCAGGCGTTGGCCGAGCAGGTGAACGCCCAGCGGCTCGCCCGCTACCGGGAGATCGCCAAGGGCAACGGCACGGCGCTCGACAAGGTGCAGGCGGTCGCCGGGCAGCAGTTGATCGAGCGGACCCCCGCCGGCCAGTTCGTGATGACCGCCGCCGGCCAGTGGCAGCGGAAGTGACCGACGCGGCCACCGTCGCCGACCTGCGCCGCCGTCTGGCCGGCAAGTCCGGCGACGGCGCGCTGCTGGCCGCCCTGTTCGCGGCGCTCGATGCGGCAAGGCAGGCCGGCACGCCGGAGGAGGCGGTCGCCCGCTCCAACTTCGGCGAGGCGCTGCGGCGCCAAGGCCGGCTGGCAGAGGCGGAGGCCCATCACCGCAAGGCGCTGGCGTGGCTGCCGGGCTTTGGCGGCAACCATTTCAATTGGGGCGTGACCCTGCAGGCGCTGGGCCGCCCGGCGGAGGCAGCGTCGGCCTATGGCGAGGCCGCGCGCCTGATGCCGCGCTTCGCACCGGCGTCCTGCAACCAGGGTGTCCTGCTGCGCGAGCTCGGCCGGCTGGACGAGGCCGAGGCGGCCTTGCGTCGCGCGATGGCGCTCGACCCGATGCTGGTGCCGGCGCGGCTTGCCCTTGCGGCTCTGCACCGCGACCGTGGCGACCTGGACCGCGCCATCGCCGGGTTCCGTGCCAGCCTGTGCCTGCGGCCCGATCTGGCGGAAGGGCAGGCGAACCTTGCCCTGAGCCTGAAGGAGCGGGGGCAGCGAGGCGGTTCCGCGGACGATGCCGCTTCGAGCATCGCCGGCTTCGAGCGCGCGCTGCGCATCGGCCTGCCCGACCCCGGCGGGGTGCTGGCGCAGCTGGTGCAGCAGCGCCGGCATCTCTGCCGCTGGGACGGGCTGGAGGCGCTGTCCGCCGAGCTTGTCGGGCTGGTGCGGGAGGGGCGGACCCGGCAGGTCCATCCCTGGATCTTCCTCGGCGAAGGGGCGGGGCCGGAGTTGGAGCGGGCCTGCGCCGAGCGTTATGCCGCTTGGAAGACCCGCGGCATCGCACCGGCCTTCCCGAATCGCACCAGCCGCGGTGCAAAGCTGCGCATCGGTTATCTTTCCGCCGACTTCCACGAGCACGCCACTGCGGTGCTGATCGCCGAACTGGTCGAGCGGCACGACCGCGGTCGATTCGAGATCGTCGGCTGCTCCTACGCTCCCGACGATGGCGGGACGTTGCGCCGGCGGCTGGAAGCGGGGTTCGACCGCTTCCTCGACCTGTCCGCGATGACGGACGAGGTGGCGGCGCAGGCGATCCATCGGGCGGGAATCGACATTCTGGTGGACCTGAAGGGGCATACCCAGGGCGCCCGGCCCGGCATTGCCGCCCGCCGGCCGGCGCCGGTGCAGGCGCAATGGCTGGGCTATCCGGGAACGAGCGGCAGTCCGGCCATCGACTATGTCATCGCCGATCCGGTGGTGGCGCCGGCCGATCATCAGCGCTTCTACAGCGAGCGCATCGTCCATCTGCCCGACAGCTACCAGCCCAACGACCGCCAGCGCGCCATCGGGCCGGTGCCCAGCCGGGCCGACTGCGGCCTGCCGGCGGACGGCGTGGTCTTCTGCGCCTTCAACGCGCCCTACAAGATCGGGCCGGAACTGTTCGGCCGCTGGTGCCGGATTCTGCAACGGATACCGGGATCGGTCCTGTGGCTGCTGGATGGGCCGGAGGAGGTGGCGGTCAACCTGCGCCGCGCCGCGGCCGATCGGGGGATCGCGCCGGAGCGGCTGATCTTCGCCCCCCGGCTGCCCGGTCCCGCCCATCTGGCGCGGCACCGGCTGGCCGACCTTTTCCTCGATTCGAGCCCGGTCGGCGCCCACACCACTGCGAGCGATGCCCTGTGGGCCGGGTTGCCGGTGTTGACGGTGCCGGGCCGCTCCTTCGCCGGGCGGGTCGCCGCCAGCCTGCTGCGGGCCGTCGGGCTGCCGGACCTGGCGGTGCCGGATTGGGACGCCTATGAGGCGACGGCGCAGCGCCTGGCCGAAATGCCGACCACACTGGCGGCGCTGAAACGGCGGCTGGAGGAAGCGCGTGGGACCGCCCCGCTGTTCGACACCGACCGCTTCGCCCGCTCCATCGAGGCCGCCTACCTCGGCATGTGGGATATCCACGCGGCGGGCGGACCGCCGCGCGGGTTCACGGTTCCGCTTCAGGGGGTTCCGCCTCAGGGATAGGCGCAGCGGTCCGCCGTGACCTCCACGAAGGAGCGCTGGGAGGCGGCGAAGGTGAAGCGGTACTCGCTGTTGTCGACGACCAGCGACTGGTGCAGCGGCAGCACGCCGGCGACCGTCGCGGTCTTGCCGCCGATGCCGGTGATGCGGATGGTCACCGGCTGTCCCGGATCGAACCAGCTTTCGGCATTGCCCTGCGTGTTGTGGGCGGACTGGCCTTCGCCCGTGACGGTCACGGTGCCGTTGCCGAAGGTCACGCCGCGCGCCCCCCCCTTCAGCAGCGGGGTGCTCAACGTGAAGCGCTTGGTTTCGGCCGGCTGGCAGTTGCGCTGAACCTGTGCCTGGGAGATGACGAAGGACAGGCGGTTGGCGTCCAGCCCGCTCTTCAGCCGTTCCGACACCAGCTGTGTCAGCTTGGCGAGGTCACCGGTCGGCACTTCCCGCTGCAGGCGGCCTTCCAGCTCGGCGGAACGCGCCTCCGCAGTGCGGGCGGCATGCTGCATCTGTGTGGCCAGCAGTTCCAGTTCCGCCTTCTGGCGCGACAGGGTGGCGATCTCCTCCCGCAGGGTCACGTCGCGACCCTTCAACTGCTCGATCCCCATCTGGTAGGAGAAGAGCCCGACGCCGAGAACCAGTGCGGCAAGCAGCAGGAACTTGATCACGCCGGCCCGCATGCGCCGGCGGTACCGTCGTTCGTAGTCGTAACGTCCCAGGGTCATGATGTCGGTCGCGGCGGGCTGTGTCGTCGGGCGATATGGCTAACGTCAACGGCCAAGGGATGCAACCCCTTGGCCGTCCAATTTGCCGTGATGCCTTGTCGCTCCCGGCTATGAGCGCGCTCTGTCTACTGGTTGGCCGAGCTGCCGCCGAGGAAGCCGGCGTTCAGGCCGGGGCTCTTGAACTCGCCGACATTCTTGAAGACCAGACGGAAGAAGATGGTGTTGCCGTCCTGCTCGCCGGTGGTGCTGACCGTGTAGTCGCGGCGCGCGATGGTCTGGAAAACCAGGCATTCATCCGCATAGGACAGGACCGCCAGGCTGGATCGCGGACCGGGTTGCGGTTCCATCGCCTGGGTGTGGCTGACGCCGATGCTCCAATAGTCGGTGAATTGGGACGACACGCCGAACGACGCCTGCTCCACGCGGTCGCGGGTGACCGCGGTGCGCGAGGTGGTCTGGTCGACATAGGTGTAGGAGGTGGACAGCCGCAGGAGGGGCACGCCGGCCGAGGCGTTCAGCGAATGGCGGCGCGGCCGGAGCGACTCATGGTCGATGCGGAAGCCGTAATTCAAATCCAGCCACTCGGCGGGCTGCAGGTCCAGGCGACCGACATAGTCGGACACGCTGTCCTCCAGGCCCGAACCGCCGGTGAAGCCTGCCCCGGTTTCGGTCAGGCGGCGGCTCTGGCCTAGGAACAGGCTGGCCGATCCCTGGGTGTTGCCGTAGATGGCTGTGCGCAGGCCATAGGTGAAGCGCATGCCGTCGTCCAGCCGGTCGATGCCGGTGAAACGGTTGGGCTGCAGCAGGTTCACCTCGTCGAACTCGATGTCCAGGCTGTCCTCGTTCGGGAACAACCGGCCGTTCGGCAGCTTCGGCGCGAAGGTCAGCTGGCCGATCGGCTCGATCAGCTGGGAGGAGCTTTCGCCATAGCGGACGAAGGGATAGCGGACGGTCGCCTGCCCCTGCGGGAAGAAGCGGAAACGGCTGATGTTGTCGTCGCCGCGGACCGTCGGGTCGTTGTTGTTGAACTGCTGCGCCGTATAGCCGGCGACCAGCACGCTGCCCGACAGGGTGGTGACGAAGCCGGCATTGGAAACGATGTTGCGCTCCCATCCCGGCCGCACGACGACGCGCTGGGTATCGGGTCCGGCATTCTGGAAGCGCGAGACGCCCAGCAGGCTGGTGTCCAGCGACCAGCGGCCGCCGAACAGGCTTCCCGGCTCGCCCAGCGCGTTGTACTGCGCATAGGGCAGGGCGACCGGCTCGGGAATCGGATTTCCGTAGCGCATGTCCTGGAAGCTGTAGCCTGTGATCGCCGCATAGTTCCGGCCGCGGAAGCCCTCCACGAAGGCCTTGCTGGTCAGATAGTCCTCGCGGAAATCGTAATAGCGCCGCAGGAAGGTCGGGTCGCTCGCGCGCTTGATGTCGAAGCCGGCGCGCCAGGTCTCGTCGATGTCGAACAGGCCGCGCGCGGCGACGTAGCCGCGGTTGCGCGTCTCCTTGGGCGCCGTGGTGCTGTTGCCGCCGTCGCCGCGGGTGATGGCGCCTTCCAGCTCCAGCCGGCCGTTCTCGAAGCGCTTGCGGTACTGGCCGCCCAGCAGCGGCCCCTGCTGCGAATAGTAATGCAGGTCGAAGGTGGCGTCCTGGTCCGGCCCGATATCCCAGTAGTAATGGGTCTTGAGGATCGCGCCCAGGTTGGAGCTGTTGCCGGCGGACGGCGTCAGGAAGCCGCTCTTGCGGTCGACCGAGGGATCGGGGTGCGACAGGTAGGGGGTGTAGGCGACGGGGATCCCGAAGATCTCCATCGTCGCGTCGCGATAGCGGACCTCGTGCTCCTCGTTGTCGTGCACGATGCGCACGGCGCGGATCTGCCACAGCGGCGGCCGGGTCGGATCCTCCTTGCAGAGGTCGCAGGGGCTGTAGACGCCGCGGTTGACACGCGTCAGCCGGCCCTCGCGCCGCTCGCCCTCGGTGCCGGCCATCCGGCCGTTGTCGGTCATCAGGACGCGGATGTTCTCGATGAACACGTCCTTCAGGTCGTCGGTCAGTTCGGCATAGTCGGCGAAGACGATGTCACCCGACGGCTCCACCAGCCGGATCTTGCCGGTGGCGGTGACGACCTTGGTCTTCTGGTTGTAGGTGATCTTGTCGGCGCGGACGCTGCGCTTGCCCTGTGCCAGCTCGACGTTGCCGCTGGCGGTGACGAGGCTGTTCACCTCGTCGAAAGTCACCTGGTCGGCGGTGAGCAGAACCGGGTCCTGCTTCTGCGCCGTCCCGTTCGCCGTTCCGCCGGCCGGTCCATTGCCGTTTCCCTGACCGGTGGCGGCCTGGGCGGCGACCGGCTTCGTTCCGGGAACCGGGGTGGCCGGCGACTGGGCCTGCGCCATGTCGGTGAGGGCCAGATCCACGGCGGCGACCCCGCACGCCACCATCAGCCCGACGATGCCGGAGCGCAGGAGGGGAGTGGCGGCGGTCGGAGCTTTGGCGCGGGCGCGCCGGGAGACGTGCTTGGGCATGGCGGAACGATTGGGGGAAGCGAAAGCCCAAGTCAACGGTTTCAAGACCCCACGCGGGCAATGTCACCGTGTCGCCGTCCCCCCTGTGGCAGCAACGCCGCAGCCCCCGCCGCCGGAGCGGCGGCAGGAGCCGCAGGACTTCATCCAACCTGTGTCAAATGACCCGGAAGTTCTTGAACTGCCAGGGATCGTCCTCGTCGATGTCCTCCGGGAACAGGGTGTTGCGGTCCTGCAGGGGCGTCCAGTCGCCATAGGCGCCGACCACTTCGCCCAGATAGGGGGAGGCGATGTCCAGCACACGGCGGAAGTCGACCTCGTCCGGTTCCACCAAGCCCCGATTCGGGTTCTCCAGCGTCCAGACGATGCCGCCCAGGACGGTGGACGTCACCTGCATCGAGGTGGCGTTGTTGTAGGGGGCCAGCGACCGCGCCGTGTCGATGTCGAGCCGCGAACCGTACCAGTAGGCGCCCTTGGGGTGGCCCATCAGCAGCACGCCCAACTCGTCCATGCCGCCGGTGATCTCGTGCATCATCAGCCGCTGTTCGGCCTGCATGTTGTAGTTCTTGCCGACCAGTTCGTGCAGCGACATCACCGCGTCGTCGCAGGGATGATAGGCATAGTGGCAGGTCGGCCGGTAAACGACCTTGCCGCCCTCGCGCACCGTGAAATAGTCGGAGATCGAGATCGCCTCGCTGTGGGTGATGAGGAAGCCGTGGAACGGCCCCTCCAGCGGGGTCCAGGTGCGCACGCGGGTGGCGGCGCCAGGACGCATCAGGTAGATGGCGGAATCGCAGCCGAACTCGTGCCGGCGGCCGTCGGCCGGCAGCCCCTTCTCATGCGTGCCCCAGCCGAGTTCGGCCGGCTGGCAGCCTTCGCTGACGAAGCCGTCGATCGACCAGGTGTTGACGAACTCGCCGATCTGCTTGGGCTGGTTCGACACCTGGGTGTCGCGCTCCGCCACATGGATGGTCTTGATTCCCAGCTTCTGCGCCAGCCGGCCCCAGCCGTCGCGGTCGGCGGGAACGTCGGTCTCGAAACCGGTGTCGGCGGCGATGTTCAGCAGCGCCTGCTTGACGAAATGCGATACCAGACCCGGATTCGCCCCGTGGGTGATCAGCGCGGTCGGGCCGCCCTCGAAACGTTTGCGCAGCGCCAGCGCCGTTTCGCGCAGCGCGTAGTTGGAGCGCAGCGACGGCGACAGGCTGGAATCGGTGTAGCCGCCCGCCCACGGTTCGGTGCAGGTGTCGGTGTAGAAGGCGCCGACCCGCTGGCAGAATTCGATCAGCGCGACCGACGAGACGTCGACCGACAGGTTGACCAGGAAATCGCCCTTGTCGATCAGAGGCTTCAGGACCTGGAAGAAGTTGTCGTTGTCGAGCGGGTTGTTGTGGAAGGCGACGCCGTAATGCTCCGCCTCGTCGCGCCCGCGCTCCTCGGCGGTGACGATGGTGATTCGGTCGGCGGTAAGTCCGTCGATGTGACGCAGAAGCAGCGGCAAGACACCCTGGCCGATCGAACCGAATCCAACGATGACCATGCGGCCTGTGAACGTGCAGAGCTTCGTGTCCAGGGCCATGATTTTTTGTCTCCCCGAGGTAGTTTAGGCCAACGACATGAGCCGGCGCATCCGCCCACTTCGGAGAAGTGGCTACGGAACGCGCCGGACCGGTGAATGTTACGGGTGTCTTTACGCTTTATCCACAGATTCCGGCGGCGCAATCAGGCTGCGCAGGAGCGCAGACGATAGCCGGGAGTGGCAAGCAGCGGCGCGTCCGACACTTCGACGACGCGCGCTTGGTCGAAACCGTTGAAGGCCGTGCGCAGGCAGGACCCATAGGCGCCGAGTTGACCCAGCTCGATCCAGTCGCCGGCCTTGACGTCGGCCGGCAGATGGAAGGGGCCGTTCATCTTGTCGGCGCTGTCGCAGGTCGGGCCGTAGAAGCTGAAGGCCGCATCCTCGGCGTCGGTCATCGCCTCGAACGGGCGGATCAGCCGCGCCGGGAAGCGGAAGCCCGGCACGCCGGCATCCGACAGGGCGCCATAGACGCCGTCGTTGATGAACAGCTCATTGCCGCGCCGCTTCACCACCTGGACCACCAGCGAGACGCCGGGGGCGACCAGGGCACGGCCGGGCTCGCACCACAGGCGGCAGTGCGCCGGCAGGTCGATGGATGCGACGCCACGGGCGATGGCGGCCATGAAGTCGCCGAGCGGCGGCGGGGGTGACGCCCGGATAGGACACCGGGAACCCTCCGCCGACGTCCAGCACGTCGATGGCGACGCCGCTCTCGGCGATGACGTAACCGGCGAGCGCGATGGCGCGCTCGTAGGCCGATGGGTCGAGCATCTGCGAGCCGACATGGAAGGACAGCCCGACCTTGGGCGCCGCGGCGCGGACGGCGCGCAGCAGTTCCACCGCATCGGTCATGGCGGCGCCGAACTTGCCGGACAGGTCGTAAACGGCGTTGCCCTTCGGCAGAGCCAGACGCACGACGAGGCCGAGATCGGCGGCGTTGTCCGTCTCCTCCAGGATCTTCTCCAGCTCCTCGCGGCTGTCGAGCACGAAGTCGCGGACGCCATACTGGCGATAGGCGTTGCGGATGGCCTGACGGCCCTTGACCGGGTGCATGTAATGCAGGACGGCGTCCGGGAACATCTGGCGGATCAGGCGGATCTCGCCGGGGGAGGCCACGTCGAAGTGGCGCACGCCGCCGGCCCACAGGGCACGCAGCACCGCGGGTTCCGGGTTGCACTTTACGGCATAGAGCACGTCGCCGCCGCGGGCGACGGAGTCCGTCGCGTCGGCGAAGGCGGCCAGGAAGCTGCCGGCGGTGTCGGCCAGCACGCCGGGGCGGATGCAGTGCATCGGCTCTTCCGGACGGTGCAGGGCGACGGCCTGCGCCCACGGTGGAGCGGCGGCCGGTGGACAGCGAAACGGCGCTGCTGTCGTTCAGGCCGACGCGGCGCAGCGGGGTGACGGCGGAACGGGAACGCAGGAAACCCATGGCGCACTCCTATCCCCGGACTGCGGCGTGCAAACCGGTCCGGTGAGCAGACGGCGATCCCAGGCCGCGCCACGGGCCGGCCAGCACAAGGCTGTGGCGCGGGTGGTGCAGCGGAATCGGCGATGATCGGATTTGTGAAGGGGGAGACGGAAAAAGCCGGTGCGAGCAGCGGCCCCGGGCTGTGAAGCTCCAGGCAACAGCGCGTCGTTTACCGGCTAAAGGGCTACCGTCTCACAGCCCCACCGTGGGCAGCGTACATACTGACCTCCCTCTCGGGACCGGCCCACTGGAATGGCCGGTTCTTCCAAAAAGGACGCGGTACGTCGTAGCATAACCACAGAGGGCCATAGGCACGTGCGGGTGCGTCGTGCCGATTGATTTACGCTAATCCGGCGGCGATTCAAGTGAAATTTTTGGGGCGCGAATAAGGCGGAGTCAGTCCGCGTCCACCGTCTCCGGTTCGAACAGGGGGAAGCGCGCGGCGATGGTGTCGCCGGTCGGGCTGGCGATCCAGCCGTCCAGCCGCGTGAAGAAGCGGATGGCGGTGAAGCGGGGCCGCGGCCCCATGTCGAACCAGTGCGGCGTCCCGGCGGGAATGCTCAGCAGGTCGCCCGCCTCGCACACCACACGGAAGACCCGGCGGTCGAGATGGATGTAGAAGGCACCGGCGCCTTCGACGAAGAAGCGCGCCTCGTCCTCGTCATGGGTGTGCTCGTCCAGGAATTTGGCGCGCTGGGCCGCGGCGCCCTCCGTCGCGGAGGTGATCCGCACCACGTCGACGGAGCGGAAGCGGCGGGCTTCCTTCAGCGCCTCGACCGGGGCGGCGTAGGCCGCAAGCACCGCTTCGGCGTCGGCGGAGGCGGGCAGGGGAGTGCCGGCGGTCCAGCGTTCGAACAGGATGCCGACATGGGCCAGATGCCCGGCGATCAAGGCCGGATCGGCCGTGCTCAATTCCGGCCGGAGGGCGTCGTTCTCCAGATAAACGGTCAGGTGACTCACTGCGCGAACTCCTGCCCAACCAATCTACACAGCCTGAAGTGATGCCGTTCGCGACGCAATAAGCGGAATCGCAAGCGCGACCGTTCGCCGCGCGATCAGCGGCTGCGCTGGAGCCCCACGGTCACGGTGACCGCAATCACCAGCAGCAGCCCGACGAAGGCCGCCACCCCGGTCCAGCCATGATCGTGCCAGAACAGACCGCCCAGCGTGCCGGCCAGCGTGGAACCCAGATAGTAGCAGAACAGGTAGATGGACGAGGCCTGCCCGCGCGCCACCATGGCCCGGCGGCCGATCCACGCGGACACGATGGAATGGGCGCCGAAGAAGGCGAAGGTGAACAGCGCGATTCCGGGGGCGATGGCGAACAGGCTGTCGAACTCCATCAGGACGAGCCCGCCCACCATCAGCGCCACCGCCGTCGCCAGGGTGCGGTTCGACCCGAAGCGTCCCGACCAGCCGCCGAACAGCGGCGAGCTGACGACGCCGAAGCTGTAGACCAGGAACACCGCGCCGACCACCGCCGGCCGCAGCTCGAACGGCGGCTCGCTCAGGCGGAAGCCGATGTAGTTGAAGACGGTGACGAAGCCGCCCATCAGCAGGAAACCCAGGGAGAACAGCCCGAGCATGGCCGGATCGGTCAGCAGCCCGCGCCAGGCCCGAACCAGCGCCTTCAGCCCGGCGGCGCGGCGTACGAAATGGCGCGACGGCGGCAGGGCGAACCAGACGGTGACCGCTGCGGCAACCGCCAGCGCGCCCACCACTCCGACCGCCAGCCTCCAGGTGCCGAGATCTGTGACGACAGCGGTCAGCACGCGGCCGGACATGCCGCCGATCGCGGTTCCGCCGATATAGAGCCCCATGGCGACGCCGGCGGATTTCGGATCGACCTCTTCGGAGACATAGGCCATGGCGACGGCGGGCAGTCCGCTCAGCGCCAGCCCTTCCAGCGCCCGCACCGCCAGGAAGCCGTGCCAGTCCGGCATCAGCGCGCCGACGATGCCCAGCAGCCCGGCGGCGAGCAGCGCCGCCACCATCACCGGCTTGCGGCCGATTCCATCGGAGATGGCGCCCGCCACCAGAAGCGCGCCCGCCAGCACGCCGGTGGTCAGCGACAGCGACAGGCTGGATTCGGCCGGCGTCACCCCGAACTCCCGCACGAAATCGGGCAGCAGCGGTTGGACGCAATAGAGGGTCGCGAAGGTGGAGAAGCCGGCGACGAACAGGATGCGGCTGGCGCGGCGATAGGCGGGGGTGCCGGCCTGCAGATAGGCGGATTCTGCATCGGCCTGGGCACCGGTCTCGATCTCGTCGCGCACGCGCTGGGCTCCATGGTCTGGTTTTCGCGCCGGTTGCTGCAGCGCACCGGCGACATTGCCCTGTGGCGCCCCTCCGTTCCAACAGCCGCCGCGGCGCAGCGGCCATGCCGTTCGTGCAGGTCCCTATCAGGAGTGGTGCCGTAGTGGCCTTGCACTGGACCTTGGCGGGGCCGCGCCGTATAACCAGTGCCCCACACAATTCGTTGATTGTTCGAGCCATGCACGACCTTCGCGCCATCCGTGAGAATCCCGAAGCCTTCGACCGTGGCCTTGGCCGCCGGGGACTGGCGCCGATGTCGTCCTCCGTGCTCGACCTCGACGCCCGCCGCCGCGCCGCGCAGACCCAGATGCAGGAGATGCAGGCCCGCCGGAACGAGGCGGCGAAGGAAGTCGGCCTCGCCAAGCGCGAGGGCCGCGACGCCCAGCCGATCCTGGACGAGATGGCGGCCCTGAAGGACCGCCTGCCCCAGGTGGAGGAGGAGGAACGCGCGCTCGGCGCCGAACTGGACGCCCTGTTGGCCGGCCTGCCCAACATCCCGGCCGACGACGTGCCGGAGGGGCCGGACGAGACCGCGAATGTCGAAGTCCGCCGCTGGGGCACCCCGGCCGATATCGCCAACCCCAAGCAGCATTACGAGCTGGGCGAGGCGCTGGGACTGATGGACTTCGAGGCCGCGGCCCGCATGTCCGGCGCCCGCTTCACCGTTCTGAAGGGCGGGCTTGCCCGGCTGGAGCGTGCGCTCGCCGACTTCATGCTGGACATCCACACGTCGGAGCATGGCTTCACCGAGATCGCGCCGCCGCTGATGGTGCGCGACAACGCCCTGTTCGGCACCGGCCAGCTGCCGAAGTTCGAGGAGGATCTGTTCAAGACCACCTCCAGCGAGCATTACCTGATCCCGACCAGCGAGGTGCCGCTGACCAATCTGGTCAACGACCAGATCGTGGCGGCGGAGGAGCTGCCGCTGCGCTACACCGCGCTGACCCCCTGCTTCCGCGCGGAAGCCGGGTCGGCCGGGCGCGACACCCGCGGCATGATCCGCCAGCACCAGTTCTGGAAGGTGGAGATGGTCGCCATCACCACGCCGGAGCAGTCGGAGGACGAGCATCAGCGCATGACCCGTTGCGCCGAAACGATCCTGGAGCGGCTGGGCCTGCCCTACCGCACCATCGTGCTGTGCACCGGCGACATGGGCTTCTCGTCGCGCAAGACCTATGACGTCGAGGTGTGGCTGCCGGGCCAGAACGCCTACCGCGAGATCTCCAGCGTGTCCAATTGCGGAGATTTCCAGGCGCGGCGGATGAAAGCCCGTTGCAGGGCCAAGGGCGAGAAGCAAACTCAATTCGTGCACACCCTCAACGGATCGGGTGTGGCGGTCGGGCGCTGCCTGATCGCGGTGCTGGAGAACTACCAGCAGCCCGACGGTTCGATCCTGGTTCCCGAAGCGCTCCGCCCCTACATGCGCGGAGTGGAGAGGATTTCGATCTGATGTTCAACCTGCCGCTCGACCTGTCCCAGACGCGCATCCTCGTCACCAACGACGACGGCATCCACGCGCAGGGATTGAAGGTCCTGGAAGCCATCGCGCGCGAACTGTCCGACGACGTTTGGGTGGTGGCGCCGGAGATGGAGCAGTCGGCGGCCAGCCATTCGCTGACCATCAACCGGCCGCTGCGCCTGCGCAAGCTGGACGAACGCCGCTACACCGTGGACGGCACGCCGACCGACTGCGTACTGCTGGCCGTCAACCATGTGATGCGGGACTCCCGGCCGACGCTGGTGCTGTCCGGCGTCAACCAGGGCTCCAACATCGGCGAGGACGTGACCTACTCCGGCACCATCGCCGCGGCGATGGAGGCGACGCTGCTGAACGTCCCGGCCATCGCCATGAGCCAGCATTACGAGCCGGGCCAGCCGATCGACTGGTCCGCCGCCGCCGCCCATGGCGCCGACGTGGTGCGCAAGGCGGTGACGGTTGCCTGGCCGAAGAACGTGCTGCTGAACGTCAACTTCCCGGCCCGCCCGGCCGAGGAGGTGACGGGCATCCAGGTGGTGCGCCACGGCAAGCGCAAGATCGGCGACGAGCTGTTCGAGCGTGTCGACCCGCGCGGCAAGCCCTATATCTGGATCGGCACGCTGCGCGGCGAGGCCGACGTGTCCGACGACACCGATATCCATGTCGTGTTCAACGGCGGGATCTCGGTGACGCCGATCTATCTCGACCTGACCCACACTCCGACGCTGCAGACGTTGAGGCAGGCTTTCGTGTGACCTACAACCCGCGCAAGATCCGCTTGCTGATGGCCCTTCGCGGGGCCGGCGTCACCGACACCCGGGTGTTGGCGGCGATCGAGCGGATCCCGCGCGAGCTGTTCGTTCCGGACGCCTTCCAGGACCGGGCGTGGGAGGATGTTGCCCTGCCCATCGACCTCGGCCAGACCATCAGCCAGCCGCTGGTGGTCGGGCTGATGACCCAGGCGCTGGACCTGCACCCGCGGCACCTTGTGCTGGAGGTCGGCACCGGGTCCGGTTATCAGGCGGCGGTGCTGTCGCGGCTGTGCCGCCGGGTCTTCACCATCGAGCGGCTGAAGCCTCTGCTGTGCGAGGCGGAAGCGCGGTTCAAGGTGCTGGACATCGGCAACATCACCACGCGGCTCGGCGACGGGACGCGCGGCTGGCCGGAGGTGGCGCCCTTCGCCCGCATACTGGTCACAGCCGCCGGTGGGCCCGAGCCGCCAAAAGACTTGACGGATCAACTCGCCGTTGGTGGTGTCATGGTCATTCCGCTGGGACCGATCACCGCGACCAAAGGGTGGTGCGTTTCCGGCGTTCCGAAGCTGGCCTTATCCGGGAGGACCTGTGGCCCGTCCGTTTCGTTCCGCTGCTGTCCGACCCGCCACAACCGGTCCGTTCCGCATGAGACCCGTCATGTCCGCACGCCTTCTGCCGGCCCTGGCCCTGTCCGCCGCCGTCCTGGCACTCGGTGCCTGCGAACGGGTGGGCGGGCTGGCCCCCTTCACCCATGTCACCGAGGCGCCGGATTCGGCCGGCGGCGCCATCACCGTGCAGAAGGGCGACAGCGCGTACAGCTTGTCCCGCCGCTACAATGTGCCGCTGCGCGACCTGATCGAGGCGAACAGGCTGGCCCCGCCATACCGTCTGGAGGTCGGCCAGCGGCTGGTCCTGCCGACCTCGCGCCAGTACATCGTTCAGAAGGGCGACAGCCTCTACAGCATCTCGCGCATGTACAATGTGGATGTCAGCGAGCTGACGCGGCTGAACAACCTGTCGCCGCCCTATGCGGTGCAGGCCGGACAGCCCCTGCGCCTGCCGGGGGCGAACGAGGGAAGCGGCACGATGGTCGCTTCCGGCAGCGCCGTGCCGTTGACGCCGCAAGGGGCGCCGTCTGGAACTCCCGCCGGGCGCGGCTCCGTCCAAACGTCGGAACTGCCGCCGCCGGGCGCGGCTTCCTCTTCCGGCGGCATCTCCGCCACGCCGCTGCCGCCGCCGTCGAAGCCGCCGGCAATGCCGAGCCGGCGCCAGTTCCGACGGCGCAGGCCCCGGCGGGCGACACGGCCTATCAGCCGGGACAGGCGCCGACCTTGCTGCGCCCGCCCGGAGCGAAGCCGACACCGACACCGATCCCGCCGCCCTCCGCCGCACCGGCGCCCGCCCCGCAGCAGGAGGTCGCAGCCGCCCCGCCGCCCAAGCCGGAGCCGAAAGCGGAGGCCGCGCCCCCGCCGCGGGGCGGTGGCCGTTTCCTGTGGCCGGTGAAGGGCAAGCTGCTTTCCGGATTCGGTCCGAAACCCGATGGGCTGCACAATGACGGGCTGAACATCGCGGCGCCGAAGGGCACCGCGGTGGTTGCCGCCGACAACGGCGTGGTCGCCTATGCCGGCAACGAGCTGCGCGGCTTCGGCAACCTGCTGCTGCTGAAGCATTCGGACGGCTGGATCACCGCCTACGCCCATCTCGACAAGATCGAGGTGGAGCGCGGCGCCACGGTGAAACGGGGGCAGGTGATCGCCCGGGTC
>NZ_VUOI01000039.1:0-30983 GCF_015390205.1 Azospirillum sp. INR13 | reverse complement strand
CGCGCTTGGTTAACACTTTGGTTATAAAGTGACGATTACCCTCGGGGAACGACGGATTTCGCAGGTGCTGGCGTCTTGGACAAGGACGCCATCCCGCGTCACCCGCCAGCGTCTCACCCGCAACGTTTCATCCGAACGTTTCCCGAGGACCTGCCCGATGCCCATGGCCGCCGACGTCGACACCATCGAACGCACCTCCATCGTCGCCTACACGCTGCTGAACGAACTTCATGAAGTCCTGGCCCTGCCCAAGGCTCCGGACGACGTCACGCTGGGCATTCTGATGGGCATGGCCATGTTCCTCGACGACAAGGTCGGCCCGATGCGCGCCAAGCGTCTGATGAGCGAGGCGCCGTCCATCGTGCTGAAGACGGACGCTCACGTCACGGCCGACCAGACCCAGCGCATCATGCCGGTCCTACGCGCCTTCGGCGATCACCTGAAGGAACTGCGCATGAAGGCCGAGCGTCCGGTGAGCGGCACCGTCGGCTGACCTCCCGCCGTCCACCAAACGGACCCTCGACCAAATGAACCCGGCGCCTGAAACTGCGCCGGGTTTTCGACGTTTGCGTGCCGGTAACGGATTGTCAGGCAGCTTGACCAATTGATGAAATGGGCGGAAGCTTGCCGCCCATGGACTGGTTCACCGGGATCGGCATCGTCGCGATTGCGGCCGGCGTCACCATCAGCCTTGTCGTGCTGGTGGCCGTCGGGTCGATTCGCCGCAGCCTGAACGAGGCGTCGGTACGCCAGTCCCAGCAAATCCGCAGGCTGACGGAGACGGTGGCGACCCTGTCTGCGCAGCATCAGGCGGCGCAGACCCGCATCCAGCAACTGACCGACGCCAACCGCAAGATGTCCGACGAGCTGACGGCTCTCGGCGAGCGGCTGAGCGATGCCGACACGGTCCAGCGCGTGTCCGGCACGGCGAGGCTTCTTCATTGACCGCGACACTGCTTTCCGACTCCGCCAGTCCCGACGCCGCCCGCGAGCGCGACCGCTGGGCCGCCAGCGCCGACGCCTGGGACCGCTGGGCCGACCCGATGGCCGATCTGGCCGACAAGCTGAACCGCCCGCTGCTGGACGCCGCCGGACTGGCGGAGGGCGAACGGCTGCTCGACCTTGCGTCCGGTGCGGGAGAGCCGGCGCTGAGTGCCGCGCGTCGGGTTGGGCCGGACGGGCTGGTGGTCGGCAGCGATCTCGTGCCCGGCATGATGGCCGGCGCGGTGCGCCGTGCCCGTGACGTCGATGGAGCGGCGCCCGCCTTCACCGCGGCGGACATGACCGCCCTGCCCTTCGCCGATGCCGCCTTCGACCGCGTGACCTGCCGCTTCGGGATCATGTTCGTGCCGGCGGTGGAAGCCGCGCTGCGTGAAGTCCGTCGTGTGCTGCGCCCTGGTGGAAGGGCCGCCTTCATGGTGTGGGGACCGCGCGCCGGCAACGGCCTGTTCGCCGAGATCGGCGATGTCGTGGCCGCCCATCTGGGCGAGGATGGCAGCCTGGACCCGCTTTTCCGCTTTGCCGAGCCCGGACTGCTCGCCGACGCTATGCGTTCCGCGGGATTCGATCAGAGCGCAGAGACCGACCTGACGCCGGTCCGCAAGGCACCGGCCGGCCAGCCCTTCTGGCGCGCCGCCCTGGACATGAGCTTCGGCCACCGGCTGGGCGGCCTTGACGCAGCACGGCGCGGCGCGCTGGAGGCGGACATCGCACGGCGGTTCGACGCGCAGGCGGTGGACGGGATCGTGCCGGTACCGTCGCATGCGCGGATCGTGGTGGGCTGGTAAGGCCGGCCGCTGCCGATCCTCTCCGAAAAACAGAAAGGCCGGGCAAATGCCCGGCCTTTCCAATTTCAAGCCACTTGTACTCAGGCGAAGGCCTTGTACGCGATCAGGGTGAAGGTGTCGCGCACCCCCGGCAGGGTCTGAACATGCTCGGTCACGAAGCGGCCGATGTCGTCGTCCTGCTTCAGATAGCACTTCATCAGCAGGTCATATTGGCCGGAGATGGAATGCACCTCCGATACCTGCTCGATCACCTGCACGGCCTGATCGGCGACCCCATAGGCCTTACCGAGATCGCATTTGACCATGACGAAGATGGTCTGCACGGGCTCAGCCCTCCTGCGACTGTTCGGTCGAGGTTTCGGCGGACGGACGCGGACGGGCGGAGCGCAGCATGAAGGCCGGCATGTGGTCACCGAAACCGATCACCGGCACGTCATCGTCGTCGTCGTCACGGCGGCGGCGGCGGTCACGGTCACGGTCCCGGTCGCGGCGCGGGTCGTTGTTGCGGCGTGCTTCGGCCGCGGCCAGCGATTCGCGGGGCTGACGCTCCTCGCGAACCGGACGGTCGTCGCGGCTGGACCGCTCTTCACGAACGGGCCGCTCCTCACGGACGGGCCGTTCCTCGCGAACCGGCCGTTCCTCACGGGCGGCACGCTCTTCGCGGGGCGGCCGATCCTCACGGACGGCGCGCTCATCACGCGGGGCGCGCTCTTCGCGACCGCCGCGGGGCGGACGGGCTTCCGACTTGGCAGCACGGCCGCCACGACCACGGCCACGACCGCGGGAACTGCTGTCTTCCTCGCCGAACTCGGCCGTCTCCAGGCCGTCGATGGCGATCATGGGGATCTCCCGCTTGATGAGGCGCGCGATGGCGCCGACCAGTTTCGTGTCGTCGGGCGTGGCCAGCATGAAGGCACGGCCCTGCTTGCCCGCGCGGCCGGTACGGCCGATGCGATGGACATAGTCGTCCGGGGTCAGCGGCACGTCGAAATTGAAGACGTGGCTGAGGCCCTGCACATCGATGCCGCGGGCGGCGACGTCGGAGCAGACCAGCAGGGTGATCTCGCCCTGCTTGAAGCGCTCCAGCGTCTCGGTCCGCTTGGACTGCACCATGTCGCCATGCAGCGCGCCGACATTGAAGCCGTGACGTTCCAGCGACTTCTGCAGCACGGCGATGTCGCGCTTGCGATTGCAGAAGATGAAGGCGTTCTTGACGTCCTCGGTCTGCAGCAGATGGCGCAGCGCCTTGCGCTTGTCCATCTCGTGCACCAGGACCATCGCCTGCGTCACCGTTTCCGCCGGGGAGGCGGGCGGCGCGACGCTGATCTCCATCGGATCGCTGAGGAAGGCATCGGCCAGACGGCGGATTTCCGGCGGCATGGTCGCCGAGAAGAACAGGGTCTGCCGGTTCTTCGGCAGCTTGCTGACGATGCGCTCGATATCGGGGATGAAGCCCATGTCGAGCATGCGGTCGGCCTCGTCGATGACGAAGACCTTGATGTCGTTCAGCATGATGTTGCCGCGCTCGAACAGGTCGATCAGACGACCCGGAGTCGCGATCAGCACATCCACGCCGCGGTCGAGCTTCTTCACCTGCTCGGTGAAGGTCTCGCCGCCGATCAGCAGCGCCATGCTGAGCTTGTGGTGCTTGCCATAGGTCTCGAAGCTTTCCGACACCTGGGCGGCCAGCTCGCGCGTCGGCTCCAGGATCAGAGACCGCGGCATCCGCGCCCGGGCACGGCCCGACGCCAGGATGTCGATCATGGGCAAGGTGAAGCTCGCCGTCTTTCCGGTGCCCGTCTGCGCGCAGCCCAGCACGTCGCGGCGTTGCAGGGACACAGGGAATTGCCTGTTCCTGAATGGGCGTCGGTTGGGTGTAACCCTTGTCCTCGATGGCGCGCAGGACGTCAGGGCCAAGCCCAAGTTCCGAAAAAAGCATCCAACCTGTTTCTGTTCTGGAGTGCGCAAATCGAGCGGTCATCGCTCGACGCCTGGATGAGGCCGAAGAATAGGTAGACAAAGCGCCATGTCAATAGATCCGATGTTCCGAAGCCGAAAATAGGCGCGAAAACACGCCGCGTTGGCGAAATCGATCCCCTGCGCTAGGCTGTCCCATGGCGGTGCCGCGAGTCGCGGCCATTGCCGGCGCCCTGGATAAGGGCGCCAAGCCCCAAATGGAACGGTCGAGTGCATTTGATGATTCTTCGTGCCCAGGAATCGGTGCTGGTGGTGGTCGACGTCCAGGAACGCCTGCTGCCGGCCATCCACGAATCCGACCGCGTCATCCGGCATGCCGGGATGCTGTTGAAAGCTGCGGCCGCCCTGTCCGTGCCGGTGCTGGTGACCGAGCAATATCCCCCGCGGCCTTGGGCCGACGGTGGAGGCGGTGCGCGCCGACCTGCCGCCCGGCACCCCGGTGATCGAGAAGATCACCTTCGGCTGCACCGGCGAACCGGCCTTCAACGCCGCGGTGGAGGAACTGAAGCGTCCGCAGATCGTGCTGTGCGGGACGGAGGCGCATGTCTGCGTGATGCAAACGGCGCTGGGGCTGCGCCAGCAGGGCCATGCGGTCTATCTCGTCGCGGATGCGGTGTCCTCGCGCACCCCGCCAACCACGCCGCCGCGCTGGAGCGGATGCGCGCCGCCGGCGTCACCATCGTCACCACCGAGATGGTGCTGTTCGAGTGGATGGAACGGGCCGGCACGCCGGTCTTCAAGGTCGTCAGCGCCCTGGTGAAGTGAGCGCAGGAGAATCCCGATGTCGAACAGCCCCCCGCCCGACCGCCCTGCCCTGATCCTGCTGCCCGGCATGCCGCTGGATGCGGCGCTGTGGGACCATCAGGTCCGCCACCTCGCCGACATCGCCGACCCGCTGGTGGTCGAACTGGCGGAGTGCGAATCCATCACCGCCATGGCCGACAGGGTGCTGGCGACGGCGCCCGACCGGTTCGCCGTCGCCGGCCTGTCGATGGGCGGCTATGTCGCCCTGGAGATCCTGCGCCGCTCGCCGGAGCGGGTGGACAGGCTGGCACTGCTCGACACCAACGCCCGCCCCGACACGGCGGAGGCGACCGCCACCCGACGCGAGGCGGTGGCGCTCGCCCGCCAGGGCCGATACGGGCAGGTGATCCGCGCCGCCCTGCCCCGCCTGATCCACCCCGACCGCATGGCCGACGAAGCCTTTGTCCGGTCGGTGCTGGCCCAGATGGAGCGGGTGGGCGTCGACGGCTATGCCCGCGAGCAGGAGGCGATCATCAACCGTCCGGACAGCCGGCCCGGCCTCGCCGCCATCCGCTGCCCCACACTGGTGGTCTGCGGGCGCCAGGACGTGCTGACCCCGCCGGCCCTGCACGAGGAAATGGCGGACGCCATCCCCGGCGCGAGGCTGGTGCTGATCGAGGATTGCGGGCACCTGTCGGCGATGGAGCAACCGCAAGCGGTGACCGCCCTGATGCGCGACTGGCTGCTGCGGGACTGACGGCCCACGACTGCCGTCAGCAGTCGATGGCGCCGCAGAACAGGTCGGCCCGCCGGCTGGGGAACAGGGTGAAGGTCATGTCGCTGATCAGGCTGCGGAAATCGGGATCGTCCGGCCCCTGCGGCCGGTCGAGCCATCCGGTGGCCGAGGTCAGCGCCCCGCCGGAGCGGCAGAACGCACCCTGCACCACGATGGGTCCACCCGGCGGCGACGTCGGAATCGGCCCGTCCGTGCAAAGCGACGAGTTCAGCATGTTCTCCGCGACGTTGAAGGCCAGAACCACCTTGTAATCCCGCCGTGCCGTCTCGTTCGGGTGGTGGTGAGGTTGGTCTTCACCCCGGACACGCGGTTCTGCATGTGGGGCAGGACCTTTTCGGCGAAGCGCTCCGGCGGCAGGCCGAAGGGATCGCCATGCAGGACCACTCGCAGGTCGCGGTTCCCCGCCGCATAGGAGACCTCGCTGCGCGTGTAGGCCGGAGCCGGTTCACTCGCCACCACCCTCTCGTTGGAGCAGGCGGCGAGGACCGAGGCACCCAGCAGAAGGGCGGCGAGCGGCGGGAGCATGCGCATGATCGGATCGTCCGTTGGTATCGCTGGGCGGGATATGGGGAGCAGTTGCCGGATGGGCGAGTGCTTCCCTGCCCCATGGACCGGATCCGTTACATGTCCCTCAGCCATTTGTCCGCGGCAGACGCGATCAGGGCCGGATAGTCGGGACGCTCCGGCCCGATCAGGGGAAGGTCGAACTCCGCGACGATGCGTGCCACCGTCGCGTCGGTCAATTCCACCCCCAGCATCCGGGCGCGGCGGGCGATTGCCAGTTCCTGGCCCCAGACATAGACTCGCCGTGCCCCGGTGTTGCGCGCCATGACCCGGGACTGCTCCATCCGCTCGTCGCCGTTGATCGGCAACCAGATGTCGGTCATCAGCGTGTCGGCCGGTTCCTGGGTTCTGAATTCCAGCGCATCGGCATTGACGAGGACGATCTTCGCCACGGCCTCGGCCGGAAGCTGGTCGAACAGGCCGATGCGCCGGTTGACCTCGATCACGTCAGGGTCGAGTTCCACCACGGTGACCCGCGTCACGTCCGGCCGCAGCGCCGCATTCACCGCCGCCCAGCCCATGCCCATTCCCATCACCACCGTATGGCCGGTGGCGGCGCGGACGCCGATCTCCTGGCTCTCGATCTCCATCGGCGTCATCGACATCCAGCAGCGGGGGTCGCCATCCGCCTCGCGCCGGAACAGGGCAGCGGTGCCGGTCGTCATCAGCGCCGGGCTCCAATAGCCGGAGCTCACCAGCATCGGCGCCACCCGCAACTGCCAGCGCCCGACCTCGCAAGGCTGGTAGCGCGGCACGAACAGGTCGGTGGTGAAGGGGGTGAGCGACGACAGCGCCTCGGCAACCATCTCCGGCGGGATGGCGTCAGCCGGGATGTGCGCTCCAGGGAAGGCTAAGGGGTGCATGCGTCTCCTGCGGGGTCGGAAGACGTTGCGGGTAAATTCCCGGAACATCTGTGCTCCAGATGATAGACCAGGCTAAGTCCTCCCCAAAACAGAGAAAACTCTTGTGGTTTTTCCACCCCGACCCCGGCCGAGACCGGGCCTCTCATCGCCTTGCCCTCGGCGATGACAGGTCCGTCGACAAGAGCATGACCTACACGTCGATGTCGTCCGCCTTCACGAACTTCGCGTTATCCTGGATGAAGCGGAAGCGAAGCTCCGCCTTCTTGCCCATCAACTCCTCGACCAGGGAGCGGGTGCGCTCGAACTCCGGCTTTTCTTCCGGATCGGCGGCATTGGGCACGACCACGCGCAGCAGCGAGCGCTTGGACGGGTCCATCGTCGTGTCGCGCAGCTGGGCCGGCATCATCTCGCCCAGGCCCTTGAAGCGGCTGATGTCGGGCTTCTTGCCCTTGAACATCTTCGACAGCAGCTCGTCCTTGTGGGCGTCGTCGCGGGCATAGACCTGCTTGTTGCCGTGGCTGAGGCGGTAGAGCGGCGGCAGGGCGAGATACAGGTGGCCTTCCTGGATCAGGCCCGGCATCTCGCGGTAGAAGAAGGTCATCAGCAGGGAGGCGATGTGGGCGCCGTCGACGTCGGCGTCCGTCATGATGATGACCCGCTCGTAGCGCAGCTTGTCGGTCGAAAAATCCTTGCCGATGCCGCAGCCCAGCGCCTGGGTCAGGTCGTTCAGCTCCTGGTTGGCCTTCATCTTGTCGACCGACGCGCTGGCGACGTTCAGGATCTTGCCGCGAAGCGGCAGGATGGCCTGGGTCTCGCGCTGGCGCGCCTGCTTGGCGGAGCCGCCGGCCGAGTCGCCCTCCACCAGGAACAGTTCGGTGCCCTCGGGAGAGTTGCGCGAGCAGTCCGCCAGCTTGCCGGGAAGGCGCAGGCGGCGGGTTGCCGACTTGCGCGTCATCTCCTTGGACTGCTTGCGGCGCGCCCGCTCCTCCGCCTTTTCGATCAGGCGCTCCAGCAGGGCGTTGGTGCTCTGCGGATCGCCGGACAGCCAATGGTCGAAATGGTCCTTCACCGCGGTCTCGACGAGGCGCTGTGCCTCCGCCGTCACCAGCTTCTCCTTGGTCTGGCCCTGGAAATGCGGTTCGCGGATGAAGACCGACAGCAGGATGCAGGCGTCGCCCATCACGTCGTCGGCGGTGACCTGCCCGGCTCGCTTGTTGTTCGTCAGCTCGCCATAGGCCTTCAGGCCGCGGGTCAGCGCGGTGCGCAGGCCGGCCTCGTGCGTGCCGCCCTGGGGAGTCGGCACGGTGTTGCAGTAGGTGTGCGAGAAGCCTTCATCGTCATCCGGCCACGCCACCGCCCATTCCACCCGGCCCTGGCCGTTGGGGAAGTCGAGCGCACCGGCGAAGGGCGCCCGCGTCAACGTCTTGCGGTCCTTCAGCGCAGCGGTCAGATAGTCCTGAAGTCCGCCCGGGAAATGCAGGGTCTCCGATGCCGGCGTGGTGGCGTCGACCGACAGCAGCGCCGGATCGCAGCTCCACCGGATCTCCACCCCACGGAACAGATAGGCCTTGGAGCGCGCCAGCCGGTACAGCCGGTGCGGTTCGAAATGAGCGGTCTCGCCGAAGATTTCGGGGTCGGCGTGGAATCTGATGGTGGTCCCGCGGCGGTTGACGTTGCCACGGTGGGCCAGCGGCCCCTGCGGCAGGCCGCGGCTGTATTCCTGGACGTAGAGCTGCTTTTCGCGGGCGATCTCCACGGTCAGCCGGTCCGACAGGGCGTTCACCACCGACAGGCCGACGCCGTGCAGGCCGCCCGAGGTCTGGTAGACCTTGTTGGAGAATTTGCCGCCGGAGTGCAGCGTGGTCATGATGACCTCCAACGCCGACTTGCCCGGATATTTCGGGTGGTCGTCGATGGGGATGCCGCGCCCGTTGTCGCGGACCATCACCGTGCCGTCTGCGGCCAACTCCAGGTCGATGCGGCTGGCATGTCCGGCCACTGCCTCGTCCATGGCGTTGTCCAGCACCTCCGCCACCAGATGGTGCAGCGCACGGTCGTCGGTGCCGCCGATATACATGCCCGGCCGGCGCCGGACGGGCTCCAGCCCCTCCAGAACCTCGATATCCTGGGCGGAGTAGCTGTCGGCCTTGGGGGCCGTGTTCTCGAAAAGATCGCTCATGACGGGATGATAGGAATTTCGTCAGGGGTGCGCAAGCGCATCCTGTGCCGTTTATAGTGCGGTGCCACAAGCTTTTGTGCAGGAAATTTTCGTAATGCCGGAGGAAGCATGAGCGCAGCGCACGCATACGACTTCGACAATGGACCCGCCCTGCGGGCCATCGCGATGCCGGCGGACACCAATCCGAACGGCGACATCTTCGGCGGCTGGCTGCTGGCTCAGATGGATCTGGCCGGCGGCACGGTGGCGGTACGGCGCAGCCACGGCCGCGTCGCCACCGTCGGCATCGAGGCGATGACCTTCCACAAGCCGGTCTTCGTCGGCGACGAGGTCAGCTGCTTCGCCCGGATCGAGAAGGTCGGCCGCACCTCGCTGCGCGTCCGTATCGAGACCTGGGTGCGGCGCGAGCGTTCCGGCTCCGACCCGATCAAGGTCACGGAAGGCGTGTTCACCTACGTCGCCATCGGCGAGGACCGCAAGCCACGCGAAGTGCCGCCGGAGTGAGGTTCGTCTGGTCCGGGGCGGTGGTTGGAATGCCAAGCCGCATCGTCGCGGGCAAGCTGGAACACGGATTACACGGATTTTGACACGGATTACACGGATCGGGTTGTTTCCGCAGAACGCACCCGCGGGTACGGAAAGCGCTGCACTGCACAGTTCCGTGAAATCCGGCTCCAATCCGTGTAATCCGTGTCGATTCTTGTCGGCGCTTGCCGCAAGTCGCGGTCAGGCGGTTGCCTGTCCTTACGCCGCCGGCGCCTTGACGAAATGCTGGTGGCCGTGGTCGCACTGGCCGCGGGCGTGCTTGTCGTCGCAGCTTTCGCCGGAGGTCAGGCCGATCCAGCCATGCAACGTGGTGGGGTCGAAGCCGGCCTCGCGGCGGTCGCCGGCCTGGATCAGCGGCCGGCGGATCAGGTCGCGGTCGGCCAGCATGGCGGACAGTGCGGCGGATTCGTCGAGATTTTCGGGATTGACGGCGCCCGACTTCACTGCGGCGGCGCGGCGGTTGAACCAGGCGTCGACATCCTTGTCGCCGAAGAAGGCACGGAGGTCGTCCGCGGTCAGTTCGGCGGTGGCAAGATCGCGTTCGACCAGCGTGTGACCGGCGGCGGTCAGTTGCTGCTTCTGCTTGGCGTTCGCCGGGCAACCGGCCATTCCGTAGAAAATCACCTCGGCCATGGGGCACTCCGCTGTCGGGTGGACGGACCTGACCGGGAAGCAATCAGGACCGATTTCGTCCAGTCTAACGGCAGCGCAGCATGGAAGAGGGCGCGACGGAATGTCGCGCCCACATTTTTTCCATGGGTATTCGGGAGCAGAGCGCGAGGCTTACTTCTGCAGGCGCTTCAGGGAATCCTCGACATACTGGTTGGTGTAGGTCTTGGACAAATCGATGCTGGTCGACGCCACCGCCGGGTCGAAGGCCTTCAGCACCTTCAGCGCGGCATCGGCACCGACCTGGGTGAATCGGCCGTCCGGCGAATAGGTCGGCTTCGAATGCTCGAAGGCCTCGGCGTAGAGCGACTTGTTGCCCAGGAAATACTCCTCCGGCAGCACCTTCAGCACGTCATCCGTACTGGCCTTGTTCAGCCACAGCATGGTGCGGACGAACACGTCGGTCAGGGCCTGCGTGGTCTTCGGGTTCTCCTTGATGAAGTCGGGCTTCATATAGAGCACCGCGGCGGGATAGGGACCGCCATAGACATCCATGGTGCCCTTTTCCGTCCGGGTGTCGAGCAGGACGGTGATGTCGCCATCGGCCTGCGCCTGGCTGATGACCGGGTCCAGGTTGACGATGGCGTCGATTTCCCCGCGCTTGATCGCCGCGATGGCGCTGGGTCCGCCGCCGACGCCGATGACCGACGCATCCTCCGGCTTCATGCCCTTGGAGGTCAGAACATAGTTCAGCATGAAGTTGGTTGAGGAACCGGGCGCGGTCACGCCGACCTTCTTGCCCCTCAGGTCCTCCACCGACTTGATGGTGCCGGCCTTGTTGACGGCAGCCAGCACGATGCCAGGATAGCGGCCGAGCTGGGCCACCGCCACGATGGGCTGGCCCTTGGCCTGCATCTGGATGGTGTGGTCGTAGGCGCCGGTCACCACGTCGGCCGAGCCGCCGATCAGGGCCTGCAGGCTCTTGGCGCCGCCGCCGAAGTCGCTGATCTCGACCGCCAGCCCGGCTTCCTTGAAGTAGCCCAGCCGCTCGGCCAGCGTCAGCGGCAGGTAATAGAGCAGCGGCTTGCCGCCGACCGCGATCTTGATGTCGGTCTTCTCAAGCTTGCCCTGCGCCGCGGCCAGACCGGCCGTTCCCAGCGTCATGACGACCGCGGCGGCAGCGATCAGCGATTTGAATTTCATTGGTTCCCTCCCTCATGGATTTCAGTGCTGCCCGCCGCTGGTATCCTGCGGGCGCCAGTGCAGAAGCCGCTTTTCGATCATGGTGACGGCGGCATCGATCAGGACGACGAAGATCGTCAGCACGAGCATGCCGGAGAACACGCCGACCGTGTCGAACACGCCTTCCGCCTGATGGATGCGGTAGCCGAGCCCGGCGGCGGAGCCCAGATATTCGCCCACCACCGCACCGACCATGGCGAAGCCGACGGCGGTGTGCAGCGAGGAGAAGACCCAGGACAGGGCCGATGGCAGATAGACGTGCCGGAACAGGTCGCGGGAGCTGGCGCCCAGCATGCGGGCATTGGCCAGCACGACCGGGCTGACCTCCTTCACGCCCTGGTAGACGTTGAAGAAGACGATGAAGAAGACCAGCGTCACCCCCAGCGCCACCTTCGACCAGATGCCGAGCCCGAGCCACAGCGCGAAGATCGGCGCCAGGACCACGCGGGGCAGTGCGTTGATCGCCTTGATGTAGGGATCGAAGACGAGGGAGACCAACGGCGCGCGGGCGAACCAGAAGCCGAAGGCGATGCCGGCAACGGTCCCGATGACGAAGGCCAGCGCCGTCTCCAGCAGCGTGATGCCCAGGTGATACCAGATGACGCCCGAGGCGAAATCCGCCCAGGTGCGGGCCAGCACCGCCCCCGGCGTGCCGAAGAAGAAGGGGCTGAGGATCCTGGTGTCGGTCAGGACGTGCCAGATCAGGAAGAAGGCGATCAGGACGCCCAGTTGCAGCAGCAGGATGACCGGACGGCCGGGAAGGCGTTTGGCATGGGATCTCATGATGTCGTCACCGCAGCTTGGTCTGGGCGTAGCCCTTCAGAACTTCGTCGCGCAGCTGGCCCCAGATTTCCTTGTGAAGGTCCAGGAACTGCGGCGTCATGCGGATTTCCGCCACGTCGCGCGGACGCTCCAGGTCGATGCGGTACTCGCCGATCAGCCGCGCGCCGGGGCCGGCGGACAGCACCAGCACCCGGTCGGACATGGCAATCGCCTCCTCCAGGTCGTGGGTGATGAAGACCACCGACTTGCGGTCCGCCGCCCACAGGTCCAGCAGCTCGTTTTCCATCATCTGGCGGGTCTGGACGTCGAGCGCCGAGAAGGGCTCGTCCATCAGGATGATCTTCGGATCGACGATCAGCGTCTGGGCCAGCGCCACGCGCTTGCGCATGCCGCCCGACAGCTGATGCGGAAATCGGTCGCCGAACCCCTCCAGCCCGACGCGGGACAGCCAGGGCAGCGCACGCTCCCGCGCCTCCGCCTTGGAGACGCCGCGGAACTCCAGCCCGGCGGCGACATTGTCGAGCGCCGATTTCCAGGGCATCAGCGCTTCGGCCTGGAACATGTATCCGGCCCGGGGATTGATGCCGGTCACCGGCTGCCCGAAGGAAAGCGCGCGGCCCTCGCTGGGCTTCAGCAGGCCGGCAGCGACATTCAGCATCGTCGACTTGCCGCTGCCGGTCGGGCCGACGATCGACACGAACTCGCCGTCCGCGACGGTGAAGCTGGCTCCCTGTACGGCAGTATAGGAACGTCCCCGGCCGTCGGGTGAAGGAAAGGTGCAGGTCACGCCGTCCAGCTGGAGGGCGGGCGCCGCGGCGGCCTCGGCCATATCGGTGTGGTCCTTATCGTTCGGGCGGATCACTTTGGTTGGGAAAGCATACTGTCCGAACTTCCGCCTATCGGCAACCGATTGAGATCGCCGTCGAATCCCAAGGGAGCCATTCCGCAAACGCACCGCTTACGGTGTCAAAGAAGGGACCGGGGGCGTTAACGGTTGCCGCGGCGGCGGCATGTCCCGCATCAATGTCATAGACCGAAAGCCAGTCCCTATATTTTCGCGGAGCCGAGATGCCCACGCTGCCGAAACGTCCGTTGATTGCGCTTGCCGTCCTGGCCGCCCTGCTCGCCGCGTGGCTCGGCTTCGCGGCGTGGTACGATCACAGCCGGCGGGCGGACGAACAGCCGGCGACCTACAGCGCGCTGATCGAACGGGCCGGCCGTGGCGAGATCGAGTCCGTCACCTTCTCCAACGGGACGGGCCATGCGGTGGCCACCGACGGCAGCCGCTATCGCATCGTGATGCCGGTCACCGACGATCTGCTGAAGGAGATGCGCAGCCACAAGGTCGCCATCGCCTTCGACGAGGGGCCGGACGGGCTGATGGCGCAGACGGTCCGCGTGCTCGACCGCGCAGCGCCCTTCCTGGTGGTGGCCCTGCTGATCGGCGGGCTGCTGCTCAGCGGCGGGCAGTTCTTCGGCATGGGACGCGCCACCCGCGTGCGCCCGGAGGACACCAACACCGTCTTCGCCGACGTGGCGGGCGTGGACGAGGCGAAGGAAGAACTGCGCGAAACGGTGCAGTTCCTGAAGGATCCGCGCCGCTTCGCCATGGCCGGTGCCCGCGTGCCGAAGGGCATCCTGCTGGTCGGTCCGCCCGGCACCGGCAAGACCATGCTGGCCAAGGCCGCGGCGGGCGAGGCCGGCGTGCCCTTCTTCGCCGCCTCGGGTTCCGATTTCGTCGAGATGTTCGTCGGGTTGGGCGCGGCGCGCGTCCGCAGCCTGTTCAAGACCGCCCGCGCCAACGCGCCCTGCATCCTGTTCATCGACGAGATCGACGCTCTGGCCGGCAAGCGCGGCGAATCGACCAGCCATTCGGAACGCGAGCAGACGCTGAACCAGCTGCTGGTCGAGATGGACGGCATCGTCGAAGGTGGCGAGGTGGTTGTGATCGCCGCCACCAACCGGTCGGAGATGCTGGACGCCGCTGTGTTGCGCCCCGGCCGCTTCGACCGTCACATCCATGTCAGCCTGCCCGACGTGGCAGGGCGCGAGGCCATCCTGGGCGTCCATGCCGGCCGGCTGACGCTGGCGCCCGACGTTTGCGCCCGCACCGTGGCGCGCGGCACCCCCGGTTTCTCCGGCGCCGAACTCGCCAACCTGACCAACGAGGCCGCCCTGTCGGCGGCACGTCAGGGCCGGGTCGTCGTCACCATGGCGGACTACGAGGCCGCCAAAGACCGTGTGCTGATGGGCACCGAGCGCCGCAGCCTCGCCCTGTCGGCGCACGAACGGCGGCTGATCGCGGTCCACGAGGCCGGCCATGCGCTGGTGTCCCTGCGCTGCCCGCAGGCCGACCCGATCCACAAGGCCACCATCATCCCGCGCGGCGGTGCCCTGGGCATGGTGGTGCGGCTGCCGGAAGGCGACCGCGTCTCGGTTTCGCGTGCCAAGCTGATGGCGGACATCGCCGTCGCCATGGCCGGCCGGGCGGCGGAGGAAATCGTCTTCGGCCACGATCACGTCACCACCGGTGCCGAGGCCGACTTCCGCGCCGCCACCGACCTCGCCCGCCGCATGGTCACGGCCTGGGGGATGAGCGAGGAGATCGGCTATGTCGCCCATGCCGCCGCCGAACCGGGCGCCCGGTCCGAGCGGACCGCTTGGCGCATCGACGAGGAGGTCCGCCGCCTCACCGACGAAGGGATGGAGCATGCCCGCCGCCTGCTGCGCACCGACCGCGCCGCGCTCGACGGCATCACCAAGGCCCTTCTGGAGCGCGAGACCCTGAGCGGAAACGAGATCACCGAACTGGCCGACAGCCAGCAGGAGCGCGCAACGGAAGCGGCCTGAGTCCTCGGGAGTTCGGGGAGGGTACGGTCGGCATTTCCAGCCTGCCCATTTACCGACATCCGTCAGTCGCCAGCCGTGTCCACCGGCAGGAAATGTCCCGCGTTGCGACATAGGTGCATACCGGGGTAGATTAATCTTGGTTGTAGTGAGATGACACGAGGGAGGGGGACGCGATGACGGGACCGCTATCCCGCCGCACGGTTTTGCGAACCGCGCTGCCCGTCCTCGCCTCCTTGCCCCTGCTGGCGGGCCGCCTGGGTCCGTCGCACGCGGCGCCTGCAGATGCTCCGGCAGTCATCAAGGTCGGCGCCTACGAATTTCCCCCTTACGTCGACGAGACGGGCGGCGGCGTTACCCGCGACCTGCTGGACCTGTTCAACGCCGCCCAGTCGGAACGGCGGTTCGAGATGGTCCGCACCGCTCCGCAGCGGCGGTACGACGACCTGGAACAGGGGCGGTTCGACATGATTGCCTTCGAATGCGGCAATTGGGGCTGGCAAGGCCGCCCGGTCGAAGCCAGCCGGCCGTTCCTGCGCGACGCCGAGGTGTTCATCGCCCGGGTGGCGTGGCCCCCGGCATCGACCAGCGCTATTTCGACGATCTGACCGGCAAGTCGATTCTCGGACGGCTCGGCTTCCATTACGCGTTCGCCGGGTTCGAGGCCGACCCGAAGATCCTCGAACAGCGGTTCCGCACCCGCGTCACGGTGACGCATGAGGGCAATGTCCGCAGCGTCGTCGCCGGCCGGGCCGATCTCGCCATCGTCACCCGCTCCTTCCTGACCCGCTTCCTGCAGCGCGAGCCCGAACTGGCCCGGCAGCTGGTGGTGTCCGAGCGCACCGACCAGATTTACGAGCACACCATCCTGACACGTCGGGGCGGAGCCGTCGCGACCGCTTGGCTCGATTCGCTGCTCGACCGGCTCGCCGGGGACGGGCGCCTGGAGATGCTGTGGCGGCGGAGCGGGATCGTGTCGTGAGGCGCCGCTCCTCCTTGCTGGCGCGGGTGGCCGGGGCGATCCTGCTGACGACCGCTACCATCGGATCGGCGGCCGTGCTGCTGTCGGAATGGATCGTGGAGGGCCAGCGCCACCAGGACCTGCTGCGCCAGGCCGAACTGGTCGCGGCGACCCAGGCCGACGCGCTGAGCGGCCCGGTGTGGGAACTGGACAACCGCAGCGCCCAGCGGATGATCGAGGCGCTGACCGGCCGCGATCCCGCCATCCGCTCCATCACGGTTTTCGAGACCGACCGCGAGGTGCCGCTGGCCGAGATTGGCGTCGGCGGCAAGGACGCCGCCGAACACATCACCGTCCAACGGCCCATCGTCCTGCACGGGCGCGAGGGACGGGTCCAGACGGTGGGAACCCTGCGGATCGCCTATTCGACGGCGGAGGTCCGGCAGGCGACCCTGGATGCGCTGGTGCCGGTGGTCGGCCTTCTGCTGCTGTCGCTGCTGGGGGCGATGGCGGTTCTGGGCCTGACGCTGAACCGCATGGTGCTGCGCCCGTTGCGCCGGCTGACCCAATTGGCCAGCGCCATGGCGCGCGGCGACTATGGCGCCCGCATGGACACCGGCCGCACCGACGAGATCGGCGTGCTGGCGGACGGCTTCAACCGCATGGCGGCCACCGTCCAGGACCACACCGGCACGCTGGAAAGCCGGGTCCGCGAACGGACCGAGGCGCTGGCCGCCACCAACCGCGCCATCATGGACAGCATCAACTACGCGCAGCTGATCCAATCCGCCATCCTGCCATCTGCCGATACGTTGTCGGCCGGCCTCACCGAGCATTTCGTCCTGTGGCGCCCGCGCGACGTGGTCAGCGGCGATTTCTATGTCTGCCGGGAGGTGCCGGACGGATATGTCGTCGCGGTCGCCGACTGCACGGGGCATGGCGTGCCCGGCGCCTTCATGACGATGACCGCCAGCGCGATGCTGAACAACGCACTGGACCTCCTGGGCGCGTCCGACCCGGCCGCGGTGCTTGCCGCCGTCGACCGCAAGGTCCGCGCCGCCCTTCACCAGGAGGGAGAAGCCCGCAACGGAGCCGAGTGCTTCGACAACGGTCTTGATCTTGCGCTCTGCCACATCCGGCCCGGCGAAGGGAGGCTGGTTTATGCCGGCGCGCGCATTCCCCTGCTGGTCGTCACCGGCGATGGCGTGACGGAACTGCGCGGCGACCGGCGCAGCCTGGGCTACCGTCCGGCCGGGAAGCCCGCCAGCTGGTGTGGAGCCGAGTCGTCCTTCACGAATCACGGCGTTCTCCTGCGACCGGGCCAGACCTTCATCCTGGGAACCGACGGACTGGCCGATCAGAGCGGCGGCGAACGCGGACGGAGCTTCGGCAGAGCCCGCCTGCGGGAAATGCTCCGGCAGGACGGCACCGGCCCGCTGGACAGGCTGAAATCGGAGTTGGAATCCTCCCTCGACCGCTTTCAATCGGGCCGCGAACAGCGCGACGACATCACGCTGTTCGGGTTCCGCGTGCGGCTGACCGACGCAGCGGCCGCTCCCCAGCAGCGAACCGGCCGGCAGGCCGCATGAAAGGCCTGGACCGTTTGCGCGAATCTGTTACAGAGATGTCACCTTTTGTAACAGGTTGTGACGCGCCATCTGCGACAGGTCAGGGACAGGTTCACAGGTCGCTTTCGAAGCTTATCAACTTTGTTTTAAAATTTAGGCATCCTAGGGTATGTTCCACCCGTTGGAGTGGTGTGCATAGGCGCGGCAACAGGGAGAGCACGGCATGGCAGGTCCGACGATCGTCGTGGTCGAAGATGAGAGTTCGCTCCGGTCCGACATGGTGGAATACCTGACGGGCTGCGGATTTCATGCGATCGGCGCACGCGATGGTGCGGAACTCGACCGTCTGCTCCAGAGCAACGACGCGTCCATCGTGGTCCTGGATGTGAACCTGCCGGACAAGGACGGGTTCAAGATCGCGGCACGTCTGCGCGACGGCCATGGCGCCGGCATCATCATGGTCACCGCCCGCAGTTCCACCGTCGACCGCGTGGTCGGGCTGGAGATCGGCGCCGACGCCTATCTGGTGAAGCCGGTCGAATTGCGCGAACTGGAAGCGCAGGTGAAATCGCTGCTGCGCCGGCTGAGCGAGCGTGCCGCCGAGTCGGCGGTCCAGGCCGCCGGTACCGCCGCACCAGCCGACGCCGTCCATGACGGCATCGACGAGGCGCGCTGGTCGCTGGACCCCACGGAATGGAGCCTGACCAATCCGGCCGGCATCCGCATCAGCCTGACCAGCATGGAAATGAAGCTGACCAGCCTGCTGGCCGCCCAGGCGCGCAAGCCGGCGACTCGCGACCAGATTTCCCAGGCTCTGTACAATCGCCGCTGGAACCCGGAAGACCGTTCCATCGACACCGTCGTCGGCCGCCTGCGCCACAAGGTGGAGGGCGCCATCGGCGGCCCTGCCCCGCTGAAGTCGGTACATGGCGTCGGATATGTCTTCTCCGCCCCGATCCGGGTGATGGGCGCGGCACAAGGATAAGTCAGTCCTGCCCCGGTGTCCGGCGCGGGAACAGCAGCGTGAAGCTGGTCCCTTGGTCCGGCATGCTGTCCACCGTGATCGATCCCTTCAGAACGCCGACCACCAGATTGTGGACGATGTGCAGCCCCAGCCCGCTGCCGCCGCGCCCGCGCCCGCGCCGCGTGGTAAAGAACGGCTCGAACACACGGGCACGGTGCTCTTCGCTCATGCCACGGCCATTGTCGGTGAAGCGCAGTCGGACGGTATCCGGAGTCGGAAGATCCACCGCAATCGCCATGTCGCCCGGCCGGCCATCGGCAAAGGCATGGGTCAGGGCGTTCATCACCAGGTTCGACAGGATCTGCGACAGCACGCCCGGATAGCTGTCCAATTCCAGATCGCCGGGGCAGTTCACCGCCACCGCATGGCCGGACGGCCGAAGCTTCGGCTGCAGGCTGACCAGCGTATCCTGAATATAGGCGGCAAGATTGACGCCGCGCCGCTCCGCGCTGGCCCGGTCTACCGCAACCTGCTTGAAGCCGGCGATCAACTGCGACGCCCGTTCGCAATTGCCCAGGATCAGGTCGGTGGTGTCGATGGCGGTGGTGAGATAGCGGGCGAATTCCGCCTTTCCCAATTCCCCTTCCTCCGCCCGGTGGCGCAAGGCCTGGGTCGCATCGGCAAGATGGGACGCGCAGGAAACGGCGATCCCGACCGGCGTGTTGATCTCGTGTGCGACCCCGGCGACGAGCGCACCGAGGGAAGCCAGCTTTTCCGACTGGACCATCGCCTCCTGCGCCTCGCGCAGGCTTTCCAGTGCGGCTTCAGCCTCGCTGCGCCGGCGTTCCAGTTCGTGGTTGGCGTCACTCAACTGGGCCTGCAGGCGGTCGCTGACCCGCACCAGCCGCTGCTGCTCCCGCGTGCTGAGTTCGAAGGCGGCGACGAGTTCGCGGTATTCGGACAGGCACTGAGGTGCCAGTGCCTCCAGCCTCTTCTCCAGCGCACGGGCCTTGGCGAGCGCCTCCTCCTCAGCAGCGAAGAGGTTGAAGCTCATGGGCTGCCGCCGGAGGGGATCTCCCGCATCCGGAAGACGACATGCCGCAGATCCTCGGCGAAATCCTCGCCCAGTTCGCGCATGGACTCGTCGTTTTCCTCCACGCACCAGGTCAGCGTCACCGGCCGGCCGGCCTTCGCCACGGTCTCCAGCATCTGGAAGATGTTCATCAACGCTTTGGCACTGGAACTGTTGAAATACAGCAATTCCATGTCGAAACGGATCGCACCGCCGTCGGGATGGGCCAGATAGCCACGCAGCGCGTCGAACACCGGGCCGAAGAAACCGGCAACGACGTCGGGATAGGATTCGCCTGTCATTCGTAAATGGCCGCCGGCGAAGTCGAAAGAGACGCCCGGCGTGCGTCCGGTGGCGGGGATGGTCAGGCTGTCCATGGCTCGTCGCTCGGTTCGGCCGCTCAGACGCGGACCTTGAGGCAGAAGAAGCTGCGGTCCGCGTCCATCGCGTTGAAATCATAGTCGATGGGATCGCTGGCCCGCCGGGCGATCTCGATCAGTCCCAGGGTCGCGCCGCGACTGCCGTCGTCCGGCTCCTCCCGAAGCCGTTCACGGTAGTAGCTCTTGATGCCATTGCGGTCGAGGCTCTTCAGATGGTCCAGCCGCTGCTTCAGGCGCGGAACGTCGCCGTTGCGCACGGTGTTGCCGCAGACGATGAAGACCTTGCCGTCCTCCACCCCGATGGTCACCATTCCGGCGCTGAGTTCGACCGCGCGGCCGGCGCGGCCCGACATCTTTTCCGCCGAATAGCGGATGATGTTCTGCATCTGCTCGACAAAGACGGAAAAGACCCGGCGGATGGTGGGGCCGTCCGCCTCTTCCAGAGCCATCTTTTCCCGCAACGCCTCACCCAGGGAGTAAAGTATCCCTTCCGACAAGTATCCACTGAAGGAAAACAGAATACCTTTGTCATCCAGATCGCGTTTTATCGCCGCATACTGCTGTGCAAGCATGGGAGCCGCCAGATTTTCCGTCAGTGCCGGACATGTGCCGACTATCTCATTCCTTATGCCAAAGGGCCATACCCTTTCGACCAGGCGCGTCATCGGGTGCCATCACACCGGCAATACGAACCGGAAGGTCGATCCCTTGCCGAGTTCGCTGTCCACCGCCACGGCACCGCCATGAAGCAGGACGATCTGCTGGACCGTGTGCAGTCCGATGCCGGTCCCCGGAATGCCCGAGGCGCCGGAGCCACGGAAGAAGCGGTCGAACAGGCGTGGTATCTCCGGATCCGGAATGCCCCGGCCATGGTCGGTCACCTCGATCACGGCCATGGCGCCGTCCGTATCGCCATGCAGCAGGATCGGGCCGCCCGGTCCCGAATATTTGACCGCATTGTTGACCAGATTGGTCAGGACCAGCCCGATAAGATGGGCGTCGATTTCCACCCGATGCGGCAACCGATCCAATTCCATCCGGAATTCACGCTCCGGATAGGCGACGCGAAAGGGACGGACGACGCTGCGGATCAGATCGGGGAGATCGACCTCCGCGCGTTCGAGCACAAGCGCGTTGCTCTGCAGCCGTTCGTCGGTCAGATGGGCGTCGATCAGGCCGGTCAAGCGCTGGACACTGCCACGGATCACCGCCAGCCTTTCCAACATCTCCGGTTCCACCTGTTCCGCCTTCATGGCGAGCAGTTGGGCTGCGCTGTCGATGATGGCGAGCGGGGTGCGGAACTCGTGGCTGACCATGCCCAGGAACTGGCGTTGGCGGTCGCGCGCCAGCAATTCGCGCTCCAGTGCCCGCTCCACCCGTTCCTTGGCCAGGATCAGCGCCTTCTGGTTGGCGGCCAGTTCGTTGGTGCGCTCCTCCACGCGCCGCTCGAGCGAGCGGTTCAGCGCCACCAGTTCCTCATACAGGCAGACATTGTCGAAGCCGATCGCGACACGGTTGCAGAACAGCTCCAGCAGCCGGTGCTCGTCGGCGGTGTAGGGCTCCGCCCGCTCCAGCCGGAAGACGGTCACGCCATGCTCGCGCGTGCGGAAAGCCAGGACACAACGGTCGTCCCGGTACAGGTTGCGCTGGCTCCGCAGCGCATCCTCGACCTCCGCCGCGGCGTCGGCCGGAAGAACATCGGAAACGGGCATGCCGATGCTGCGGGCGAACTCCCCAAGTCCGGCCACCAGCGCGACCGACCGGCTGCCGTCACCGCGCTCCAGCGGCCGGCAGGCAAGCACGGAGGGGGTACCGCCCGGATCGACGAGGCGGGCAATCTGCTCCACCAGCTGTTCGACGAAAGCGCGCATCGACCGCATTTGGAACAAGGAGGCCGATGCACTGAGGATTCGCTCCAGCCCCTGCCTGTTGCGTTCGATCGTCACGATGTCTCGCCACGCCCGCAACGCGCTGACCAGCGTGGTGAACAGGCGCTGCGCCGTCAACTCGCTCTTGGCCTTGTAGTCGTTGATGTCGTAGCCGACGATGACGTCGCGCTCCGGCGCCTGCCCCGGCTGGCCGGTGCGCAGGATGATGCGCATGCGCTGGTTTCCCAACTCCTCCCGGATGTGCCGGACCAGCCTGAGGCCGGCATCCTCCGTCTCCATCACCACGTCCAGCAGGGCGACGGGAAGGTCCGGCCGCAGCGCCAGCACCGCCTTCGCCTCTTCCGCCGACAGGGCGCTGACCACCTCGAAGGGACGGCCGTCGAAGTCGAAATCGCGCAGGAGCACCGCGGTCATGGCATGAACCTGCGGGTCGTCGTCCACCACCAGGATGGGCCAGGGCAAGCCGGACTGCCGTTGAGGACGTACCGCCATGACGATCCCGTCCTCCGGACCGAACAGCAGCTCGTCGTCCGGTCCGCCATCCATCCCCATCATGCCCCCACCTCCCCGTGACCTGCGCAGGTTGGCCCCGCCCCCTGCCCGACCTGCCTGTACGACGTTCAGGTACAATGGAAGCATTGTAAGTCGCCGCTTCCAAGACCGATTCGCCTCCTTCGTTAGCATTCGTTTCAATTTGTCGCATATGACCGAAGATTGTCGCCGGCCGCCGATAATCTTCGGGAAGAAGATGCCGTCATGGTCAGCGACGGAAGCTTCCGCAGTGAAAGGTTCAGGGTATTTACGACCACCGGGTTTCCACTTGGCAACGTCGCGCCTCTGCGCGTCTTTTTCCCCTGGGCCCGGATGGTTTCCTTCCGCGTCCCCGCCGTTACGCGCCGTACGGCGATGTCCCCACTCCACGGCCCGACCATAGCGAGATAACCATCCCACATAAATCCCTATATGGTTGTAGGATGACGGGAGTGGGAGGTTGCGCTATGCTTGAACGTAACCATCGCCCTCCATCAACGGAACGCCACGTCCAGATGACCCCTGCCGGCTTCGAACAGGACGCACGCGCCGCCGGGACTCCGATACCCGTGCAAGAGCCGGGTGCGGTTCGAATGGAACGCAAGGCCGCCTCGCCGGCGGTCCTGGCGCTGCTGGCTGTCGCCCTTGCCCTGGCGGTCGCGATGCTGGCGATCGCCACCCACCAATACCGCGGTCAGGTGATGGCGGAGGCGGAGAGCCGCAGCACCGCGATCGCCCGCGTGCTGGAAGAGCATGCGGCAAAGACTCTCGGCATCCATGCCATGACGCTGTCCCATCTGGAATGGATGGTCAACGATCTGGGATGGGAGCGGATAGACGGTTCCCCCCTGCTTCACGAACGGCTGAAGACGCTGGCCTCGCAAACGCCGGAGGTTCAGTCCTACTGGATCACCGACGAAACGGGACGTGTCCGCGCCAGCAGCTTCGAATGGCCGATGCGCGTGCTGAGCGCCGCCGACCGCGAGTATTTCCGCGCCCATCTCGGTGCCGGGGACGCCATCCATATCGGTCCGCGGCTGAGCGGCAAGATCAACTCGGAAATCTTCTTCACCCTCAGCCGCCGGATGGAATTGCCCGGCAACCGGTTCCAGGGCGTGGTGCAGATCTCTCTTCTGCCGAGCTATTTCGCCGATTTCTACCGGTCGGTGCTGCATGATCCGCGCGACGTCATCCTGCTTCTGCGCGAAGATGGCCAGGCGATCGTCCGGGAACCCCTGGGCAGCGCCCCGGACCGCGCCGACATCGGCCAATTTCCGGAGCTGGTCACCACGCCCGACGCGAACGGCACCTTCCGCGCCGTGACCTCCTTCGACGGGGTGGAACGGGTGCTGGCCCGCCGCAAGGTGCCGAATCTCCCGGTCTATGTGGTCTATGGCACCGACATCGCCTCCATCGAAGCGGCATGGCGCAACCGGGTGGAGCCCTATGCCCTGTTCGCCGTCCCGTCGATCGGACTGCTCGGACTGCTCGGCGTCATCGCGCTGCGCCGGTCGCGGCAGGCAGCCGACGCGCAGGACGCGCTGAGCCGCGCCAACGAAGCACTGGAGAGCCGCATCGCCGAGCGCACCCGCCACCTGGACCGCGCGCTGGCCGACAAGGAGGTGCTGCTGCGCGACATCCATCACCGGGTGAAGAACAATCTGCAGGTCATTCTCAGCCTGCTGGAATTGCAGGCCCAGCGCTCGCCGGAACTGGAGGCGCCGTTCAGCGAAGCGCTGAGCCGTATCAACACGATGGGACTGATCCATGAGCAGATCTACCGCTCGACCGGAGTGTCCTCGGTCCGGCTCGACAATTTCATCGAGGCGCTGGTCGGCCATCTCGGCAGCTTCCACAGGCGTCCGGGTCGGGAGATCGCCATTCATCACGACGTGGAGCCGGTGGCCGTCGATTTGAACAGGGTGGTTCCCTTCGCCCTGATCCTGAACGAGGTGCTGTCGAACGCCTTCAAGCATGCCTTTGCGGATCGCTGTTCCGGCACCATCACCATCACCGTCACGGCTGAAGACGGCATGTTGCACCTGGCGGTGGCGGACGACGGCACAGGCACCCCCGAACCGGAGCCGGTGGCCGAGCCGGGACGGCGCTCCATGGGTATGGATCTGATCCGCGCCTTCGCCCGCCAAATCCGCGGCGAGTACCACTACACCCGCACAGGCGGCACACGCTTCGACCTCGTCTTCCCGCAGGAGGACGAGGTGTCCTGACGGCGCGGTTCAGCGCTTTCCGCGTTTGGCCGCTGCGGTTGCCACGCCGTTGATCGGATCGTCGGACTTCGGCAGTTTTTCCGCGATCCCGAAGGCCAGTTCCCTCCGGCGCAGTTCCGCCAGGATTTCGTCGGGTGCGATGTCCAGGTCCGCCAGCAGGACGACGAGGTTGTAGAGAAGGTCGGCTCCTTCCATCACCAGCGCGTCGCGGTCGCCGCGCATTGCCTCGATCGCCACTTCGATTGCTTCCTCCCCCACCTTGCGCGCCATGCGGGCACGCCCCTGCGCCAGCAGCTTGGCCGTGCGTGAGGCTTCGGGAACGGCGGAGGGCTCGCGCCGCAGGGTTTGCACGGCATCGTACAGGCTGCGGAGCGGATCGGGACCGATGTACTGAACCATGGACTTGAAGTCGTTTTTTCAGCCTGGACTGTCAAGACGTTGGTTGGTCTACCGAACATTTCAGCCGCGCTGTGGGAGCACCTCCGACGGGTCGATCGGCCGCGGAAGCTTCGTTATACTGATTAATTGATATTCAAATGATCAGCCCAAGAAAACCTGGGTGCAGCTGTAATTTTTGCAGCAGCCAGCAATGCAGAGGAAGCGTATTTGGCATTGGGTATACCAGTGTACAGTCTCCTCACCAGCTTGATGGAGACCGATCATGACCACCACCACTTTCCAGCCCGGCACCGACAACCACGCTTCGACGGATGCCCTGCACGCCGTCGCCGAATTCCCGGTGGCCTGGTTCGAAGCCACCCCCGCCTATCTGGTCTTGCGCCCGGTTGCAGCCTTCCTGCGCGAATGGGTCGCCGCCACCCCGGCCGGCATCGTCTTCGGCCTGCTGAAGCACTGACCCCACCCACGACCTGCCCGCTTACTCCAACGGAGACCATCATGAGCAGCCTCAGCCTTCATCGCGGTGATCACGACATCCATGGCGACGGCCTGTCGCTGCAACCGGTCCGCGATTTCATCGCCGACTGGCTGGAAGCCACCCCGGCGGCCGTCGCGATGCGTCCGGTCGGCGCCTTCCTGGCGGACTGGGTGCGGGCCACCCCCATGGCGATCCTGATCCGCTCGCTGCAGCGCTGACCTCGGCGCAGCACATCGACCGGAACCGAAAGGCGACCGCGGCACTGCCCATTCACACGGGCGGCCGCGGCCTTTTCATTTTTGGGCTTGCTTGTCCTCCGGCGGGCAGAGCCCCGTCTTCGGCGCGTCACACGCCGCCGCGGACATCCTCAACCAGCAGTTCCAGCTTCGGCAGGTCGCGCACCACCAGCGCATCGGAACGCCGTTCCAGAACACCGTCGCGGGTCAGATCGCTCAGCACGCGGGCAACGGTCTCGCGGGTCGTGCTGACACGGGCGGCGATGTCTGAATGAACCGGAATGGGGGCGATGATCGCCGAGGCCCCCCGCCGGGCGCCCCGTTTGGCAAGGCGCAGAAGCTCGGCGTGGATGCGGTTGTTGGCGCCAAGCGTCGACAGTTCCATGATGCGGTCGGTGGCGCTGCGCAGTTTGTCGCACAGCCGCAGCATCATCGCCATCGCCAGTTCGGGATGGGCAGCCACCAATAGCTGGAAAGGTCGGGCCGGCAGGAAGGCGATCAAGGCCCCCTCCCCCAGCGCCACGACCGAAGCGGAGCGCGGCCGGCCGTCCAGCGCCGACATTTCCCCGACCAGTTCCCCGCTTTCGATGTCGCTGAAGCTCACCTCGCGCCCTCCGGCGGAATGGCTGACCACACGCACGCGCCCGTCCACGATGAAGGCGACGTCACGGGTTTCAGCCCAATGGTCGATCAACTGCTCGTCCGGGGCGAAGCGGCGCCAGCGGCATTGGCGCGCCACGTTCGACCGCTGGTCCGCGGTCAGCGGGTGCAGCAGCGCGATGCGGTCCAGCCCGGCGTGCGGCGCTTCGGGCACGGCGTCCAGGTTCGGCAACTCGGCTTTTGACACGGGACTGTTCGGCCTCCGGCCCGGATTGCTTGTTGCGCGAAAGGATAGCGCGACCTGCACAAAGGGGGAAGGCGTTGTGACCAATGGCCGGTGTCAACCCTCCGTTAACGCTGAGCGGGCAGAAGGGACTCTAGACCCCGCCGAACAATCCCCCCTCCGCCCCCTCACCTTGCTGCCGGAGCGTCGATCATGCCCAGCCTGTTCTCCGTGCCCACCGCCCGCCGCGTCGACTCCCAGCGCCTGCTGTCGGTCGCCCTGATCCCCCTCGCCGCGTCCATCGCCATGGCGAGCACGGTCGCAGCCACCGGCTTCACCGCCAGCCCGCTTGGCGAATCGACCAGCACGCTCGGCTTCCTCCTGGACTTCACCACATTCTGCTATCTGGCCGTCGCCATGGCCCACCTTTCGGGCGCGATCGCCGACCGCACCTGCGGCGGGATGGCCGCCGGCCTGTCGATGGATGAGTACGACGCGCCGGAGCCGATCTCCGGCGAAGAGTTCTGGCAGGCTTTCCCCAACCATGTCGATGGCGCCGCCATCGCCGGGGCCGTCACCCTGCTGTGCGTGATCGCCGGATCGCTTGTCGGCTGACTCTTCCGCTCCACACGGCAGTTGAGAGCGGCGCGCGCTTGCCCCACTATGGCGCGGGCAGACGACAGGCGGATGGACAGGCGTGAGCGGAGATCAGAAGGACCTGAAGGCACAGGAAAAAGCTCAGCCGGTGGAGCCGGCGCGGCACCGCCGCGAGGGCATCGGCTTCATGGGGCGCCTGCGCGCCTATTTCCTGGCCGGCATCCTGGTCACCGCCCCCATCGCCATCACCGCCTATATCGCCTGGTGGTTCGTTTCGCTGATCGACGGCCATATCCGGCCCCTGATCCCCAGCGCCTACAACCCTGAAAACTACCTGCCCTTCTCGATCCCCGGCCTTGGGCTGCTGGTGGTGATCCTCGTCGTCACGCTGATCGGCGCCTTTGCCGCCGGCTATGTCGGCCGGCTGGTCCTGGGCGTCGGCGAAGGGGTGGTCGGGCGCATGCCGGTCGTCCGCTCCGTCTATGGCGCGGTGAAGCAGATCTTCGAGACCGTGCTGGCCAAGAAGTCCAACGCCTTCCGCGAGGTGGTGATCGTCCAGTATCCGCGCACCGGCGCGTGGTCGCTGGGCTTCATCACCGGCAACGCCCATCCGGAAGTGCAGTTGAAGCTGGCCGGACAGGCGGAGGACATCGTCAATGTCTTCATCCCCTGTGCCCCGCCCACCGCCGGATATCTGGCGATGGTTCCGCGACGCGACGTGATCGTGCTGAACATGTCGGTCGAAGACGGCCTGAAGCTGGTGATGTCCGGCGGCATCGTCGTTCCGCCCGACCGCCGCCCGACCCTGGTGGAGCCGCCGGGCGACCATAGCCCGGCCGACCATAGCCAGGATCAGAACGACGACCTGGATCAGCCCGACCGCAAGGTCTTGGCCGCCGCGTCGCGTTCGAAGAGATAGAGCAGGGTCCGCAACGCCTGCCCGCGCGGACTGGCGAGGTCCGGATCACGCTCCACCACCAGCCGGGCGTCGTCGCGCGCCACCGCCAGCAGATCCCCATGAACCGCCAGATCGGCCAGCCGGAAGCCCGGAAGGCCGGACTGACGCGTGCCCAGCACCTCGCCGGCACCGCGCAGGCGCAAATCCTCCTCGGCGATGACGAAGCCGTCCTCGGTGTCGCGCAGCGTTTTCAGCCGCGCCCGCGCCGTCTCGGTCAGGTTCGACTCGAACAGCAGAAGGCAGCTCGACGGCTTCTCGCCGCGCCCGACCCGGCCGCGCAGCTGATGGAGCTGGGCAAGCCCGAAACGCTCGGCATGCTCGATCACCATCACCGTCGCTTCCGGCACGTTCACGCCGACCTCGATCACCGTGGTGGCGACCAGAACGTCGAGGCTGCCGGCTGCGAAGGCGGCCATCACCGCATCCTTGTCCGGCCCGCGCATCTTGCCATGCACCAGCCCGACGCGGTCGCCGAAGGTGGCGCGCAGGAAAGCGTGGCGTTCGGTGGCGGCAGCAAGATCGCTCTGTTCCGATTCGTCGACCAGCGGGCAGACCCAATAGACCCTGGCCCCCTCCGCCACCTTGCGCTGGATGCCGTTGACCACCTCCTCCAGCCGGTCGAGGGCGATGGTGACGGTCTGCACCGGCTTGCGGCCGGCAGGCTTCTCGGTCAGGCGCGACACGTCCATGTCGCCGTAGGCGGTCAGCGTCAGGGTGCGCGGGATCGGCGTCGCGGTCATCACCAGCACGTCCACCGCCCGCCCCTTGGCCGACAGCTGCAGGCGCTGATGGACGCCGAACCGGTGCTGTTCGTCGATCACCGCCAGCGCCAGATCCTTGAAGGCGACATCCTCCTGGAACAGGGCGTGGGTGCCGACCAGCAGCGGCAGCTCTCCCGACGCCAGCCGGTCGAGCACCGCCTGTCGCGCCTTGCCCTTGTCGCGCCCGGTCAGCAGCCCGATCTCCACCCCCGCAGCCTTGCACAGCGGCGCCAGGCTCTCGGCATGCTGGCGGGCGAGGATCTCGGTCGGCGCCATCAGGGCGGCCTGGGCACCGGCCTCCACCGCATTCAGCATCGCCATCAGCGCGACGACGGTCTTGCCGCTGCCGACATCGCCCTGCAGCAGCCGCAGCATGCGCCGCTCGGCGGCCATGTCGGCGTAGATGTCCTCCAGCGACGCAGCCTGCGAACCCGTCAGCGAGAAGGGCAGCGCCGCCAGCGCGGCGCGGCGCAGGCTACCGTCGCCCTGCGTCACCCGCCCGGCCAACCGCCGCTGGCTGGCCCGCACCAGCATCAACGCCAATTGGTTCGCCAGCAGCTCGTCATAGGCGAGGCGGCAGCGGATGGGAGCGGTGGCGGCGAGGTCGCCCTCGTCCTCCGGCGTGTGGGCGCGGGTCAGCGCCTCCGCCCAGGTCGGCCATTGCCGGCGGGCGAGCCAGGCCAGGTCCTGCCATTCGTCGAGCCGGGGAATATCGCCGAGAGCGGCGCGCACCGCCTTGCGCAGGGTCTTGGCCGGCAGGCCGGCAGTCATGGGATAGACCGGCTCCACCAGTTCCAGGTCTTCCTTCGAATCGACCGGAACCACGGCATCGGGGTGGGTGATCTGGGCGGTATCGTTGAACCACTCCACCTTGCCGGAGACCACCATGGTGGTTCCCGCCGGAATCTGCTTCGACAACCAATCGCCGCGGATGTGGAAGTAAACCAACTCCAGAATGCCGGTCTCGTCGGTGCAGCGGATCTTGTAGGGGTGGCGCGGGTTCACCGGCGGCGCGTGCGAATCGATGCGCACCGTCAGGGTGGCGATGCGGCCGTGCGGCGCCTGCGCGATCTTCGGCGAGAAGCGGCGGTCGACCACCCCGCAGGGCAGATGCCAGAGCAGGTCGACCACATGGGCGCCGGCCAGCTTCTCCACCAGCTTGCCCAGCCGGGGGCCGAGGCCGGGGAGTGCCGTGACCGGTTTAAACAGCGGAAACAGGATGGCGGGACGCACGGGCGGGACGCTATCGGAAAGCCTTGGACGGCCTTCAGAAAGCCGGTTGGACGGGGCGGCGTCAAGGCCGCTGGACGCGATCGGAGAAAAGGGAGATCGGGGGAAAAGAAGGAACGGCGGAGCACACCCAGGGCCGGGGGCCTGCGGTGGGGGGCAACGTCGGCCGCGAAATGGCCCAGGACGCGCTCCGCCGATAGGTACCGTCCGGAGGCAAACGGGAGAACCGGACGGTCATGTCCGATGGCAGGGGACCATCGGGAAGAGACACCAGATGAGAAGACGCTCTGGATGACTGGCCGGTGTTTCAGGGGGGCTGGCCCGACCGCGTCACAAGAAGGACATTAGCCCGGCCGCCCTGTCCCGAACCTGACCCGACCATGAAATCGGCGTCATGAACCGGCGTTCATGACGGGGTGGAGGGGCCGGGGTGGTGGGCCGGAGCGGCGGCCTCCCGCCGCTGTGCCGCGGCAGCCAGACGGTACAGTTCGTCGCCGTCCAGGATGATGACGATGCGGCCGTCGTTCAGAAGGGAGACGCCGCCGACCCCAGGCACCTCGGCAAGGCCGGGATGGCTTTCGCGGACGAACAGGTCGCCCCGGCGCAGCAGCTTGTCGATCTCCAACCCGATGCGGCGGTTGCCGTGGCGGAGCACGACGACAAGGCGCTGGCCTGGGCCGGCTGGCGGCCATTCGCCTTCCGCCGGGAAACCCAACGCGTCAGCCAGCCGGACCACCGGCAGCACGCGCTTGCGGCGCATCACGGTCCAGCAGCCGGACACGAGATGGAAGTCGTCGGCGGTGAGGCCGCTGACCTCCTCGACAAAGCGGTCGGGAATCGCCAGCACCTGATCGTCCACCTGGACCAGCAGGGTACGCAGTATCGCGGCCGACAGCGGCAGGTCGATGGCGAAGGCTGTGCCCGCCCCCTCCCGCGTGCGGGTGGCGATGCTGCCGCCAAGCCGCGTGATC
>NZ_VUOI01000038.1:0-33890 GCF_015390205.1 Azospirillum sp. INR13 | reverse complement strand
CGGCGACCAGCGCGCTGCCGATCTCGTTGCCGGTGCCGAACAGCAGCGAGAAGACACCCTCGGACATGCCACAGGACGCGACCGCCGCCCGGATGGCGCGGCCGACCAGCTCGGACGTGCCGGGATGGGCGCCATGGCCCTTGACCACCACCGGACAGCCGGCGGCGAAGGCCGAGGCGGTGTCGCCGCCGGCGACCGAGAAGGCGAGCGGGAAGTTCGACGCGCCGAACACCGCGACCGGTCCCAGCGGGATGTGGCGCTGGCGGATGTCGGGGCGGGGCAGCGGCTTGCGGTCGGGCATGGCCGGGTCGATGCGCGCCTCGATCCAGCTTCCCTCGCGCACCACCTGGGCGAACAGGCGAAGCTGTCCGACGGTGCGGCCGCGCTCGCCCTCCAGCCGGGCACGCGGCAGGCCGCTTTCGGCCATGGCGCGGGTGATCAGGTCGTCGCCGATGTCGAGGATGTTCTGGGCGACCGTTTCCAGGAAGGCCGCGCGCTGGTCCGGGCCGGTCTCGCGGAAGGCGTCGAAGGCGGCCCAGGCCAGGGCGCAGGCGCGGTCGACCTCCGCCGCGCCGCCGCCACCGAAGGCGGGTTCCAGCGCCTCGCCGCTGGCGGGGTCGACGGCACGGAACTCGCCCTCGCTGCCGCGGTGGGCGCTGGCGCCGATCAGCATCTCGCCGGTGATGGTCATGTGGGTCTCCTTGTTGGGAGCGTTTTGCCTCCTCCCTAACCCTCCCCCGCTTCGCGGGAGAGGGAACTCCGCCGAGTTTCCGCAAAGGTCCTGCCCCCTCTCCCGCGAAGCGGGGGAGGGATGGGGAGGGGGCATCCGCTGCAAGAACTCACCGCCCCCAGCGCAGCACCAGCGGATCGAGCCGCCGCGCCGCATCCAGCAACCCCTCGCGGCTGATCGGGTGCGGCCCAGCCATCGGGTGGCGCATCGCCTCTGACTTGATGACGCCGCCCTCCTTCATCAGGATCTTCGCGGTGGCGATGCCGCATTGGCGGTTCTCGTGGTTGATCAGCGGCAGCCAGCGCCCATAGGCCGCCACCGCCGCCTCGCGGTCGCCGGTCAGATAGGGATCGATGATCTGCCGGATGCCGTCGGGATAGCCGCCGCCGGTCATCGCCCCCGTCGCCCCGGCGTCGAGGTCGGCCAGCAGCGTGATCGCCTCCTCGCCGTCCCAAGGGCCTTCGATGGCGTCGCCGCCCAGTTCGATCAGCGTGCGCAGCTTGGCCGCCGCCTGCGGGACCTCGATCTTGAAGTAGGAGACCTGCGCGATCTCCCGCGCCATCCGCGCCAGCAGGGGCGCCGGCAGCGGGGTGCCGCTCACGGGTGCGTCCTGGATCATGATCGGGATGTCGATGGCGTCGGACACGCGCTGGAAGAACTCGACGATGCCGGCCTCCGGCACGCGGATGGTGGCGCCGTGGTAGGGCGGCATCACCATCACCATCGCGGCCCCCATTTCCTGGGCGCGGCGGCTGCGCTCGGCACAGGCGCGGGTGCTGAAATGGGTGGTGGTGACGATCACCGGCACCCGGCCGGCGACATGGGCCAGCATCGTCTCCATCAGCACCGCGCGCTCGTCGTCGGTCAGCACGAACTGTTCGGAGAAGTTGGCGAGGATGCACAGGCCGGTGGAGCCGGCATCGATCATGAAATCGACGCAGCGCTTCTGGCCGTCGAGGTCCAGCTCCCCCGTTTCGGTGAAGATGGTGGGGACGACGGGGAAGACGCCGCGATAGGGACGGGCGCTGGGCGGCATGGCGGTGAAATCCTTCATCGAAATCTTCGAGGCTCAGCGCGACGGGGAACCGAACCGTCCGGGCGGCAGGCCGCGGACGCCGGGGTCGCACTCGAACAGCGCCCCGGCCAGCGGCTCCTCGGGCCGGCCGTGCGCCGCGGTGGTGACGAACAGCCGGTCCAGCTCCGGACCGGCGAAGACGCAGGAGGTGACGCGGGACACCGGCAGCGCGATGGCACGGTCCAGCGTGCCGTCCGGGTGGAAGCGGCTGACGCGCGCGCCGTCCCAATGGGCGATCCACAGCCCGCCCTCGGCATCGCAGGTCATGCCGTCGGGATAGCCGTCCGCCTCGCCGAAGCGAATGTGGACGCGCTTGCCGGACAGGCTGCCGTCCCTGCCGACTTCGAAGGCATAAACCGTCCGCGCCGCGCTGTCGGTGTGGTAGATCGTCCGCCCGTCCGGCGACAGCGCCGGCCCGTTGGCGACGGTGTAGCCCTCGTCCACCCTGGTGACTGCGCCATCGGGATCGATGCGGTAGAAGCTGCCGGCCGGCGCCTCCTCCGCATCGTCCATGCTGCCGACCCACAGCCGGCCCCGGGCATCGGCCTTGCCGTCGTTCAGCCGGTTGCCCGGCCGGTCCGGTTCGATCCGCGCCAATTCCCCGGCGATCACCACCTCGCCCGGCTCCAGCAGCAGGCGAACCACGCGGCGGGAGCGCAGCCCGGCTATGAGGCCGTTGCCATCGGCACTCTCCACCAGCCAGCAGGCGGCGTCGTCAAGCTCCCACCCCGCCTGCGCCCCATCGGACAGGCCATGGCGCAGGATGCGGGAGCCGCGGATGTCGACGAAGTAAACGGCATCCTGCCGCGGGGACCAGAGCGGACCCTCCCCCAGCAGCGCCCCGGCCTGCCAGACGCAACGCGCTTCCTGCGCCATGCCGCTTCACTCCCCCTCGCACCCCGAGGCTGTCGTTGCCGCCAGCCCTTTGAAAATTTGTTGACGATCCGAACGATAAGAGGCCTCTTGATAATCGTCCAATACGAAGATGGGCATCTGCGATATCAATTGTCGTATACCGGCATTCTGCAACCCGGTGCCGGCACCCGACCGGAGGCAACACCCCGTGACTCCCCAGCGCTTCCCTCCGAACTGGTTCCAGAAGGCCCGGCTGAAGCTGCGCCATCTCCAGCTGTTCGCGGCGCTCGACGAACACCGCAACCTGCACCGGGCCGCCGCCAGCCTGAACATGTCGCAGCCGGCGGCCTCCAAGCTGCTGGGCGATTTGGAGGAAACGCTGGGGATCGAGCTGTTCGACCGCCATGGCCGCGGAATCGAGCCGAACTGGTACGGCAGCCTCATGATCCGCCACGCCCGGATGATCCTCAGCGAGTTGCAGGAAACCGGCGAGGAATTGAATGCGCTGCTCGCCGGGCACAGTGGCCGGGTGTCGGTCGGCACGGTGATGGCCCCGGCGGTGGAACTGGTGGTCCCCGTCATCAGCAGCCTAACCCGCGAGCATCCCAACCTGAAGATCGCCGTGGCGGTGGAGACCAGCGACGTGCTGGCCGAACGGGTGCATCAGGGGGTGATGGATTTCGCCATCGGCCGCCTGCCCGGCCATTTCGACCCCACCGCCTTCGAATACCAGGAGATCAGCAGCGAGGAGCTGTGCTTCGTCTGCCGCGCCGACAACCCGCTTCTGCAGCTCGGCCGCCCGCTGACCGCCGCCGACCTGTCGGACGCCACCTGGATCCTGCAGCCGGTCGGCACGCTGCTGCGTGACCGGGTGGAGGCGCTGTTCCGCGCCGAGGGCGCCCGGCTGCCGCATCGGGTGATCGAAAGCGCGTCACCGGTCATCTCGATGGCGATGGTGGCGGAGACGGAGTCGATCACCGTTTTCGCCCGCGCGCTCGCCCAGGTGTTCACGCCCGGCGGCTGCTACACGATCATGCCCTTCAACAAGCGCTTCAGCGTGGAGCCCTACGGCATCTTCTGGCTGAAGGACCGGCCGCTGTCGCCGGGCGCCCACACCGTTCTGTCGGCGGTGCGCGCCGCCTCGGAACGCAAGATGCGCCAGCAGGCGGAACCGTCATCCGATACCGAAATACATATCGGATTGCCGAATAATCATATTGACAGTTATGGGGAAACGGAGGATTGCTAGGGACACAAACCATCGCGCCCCGTGCCGTCCGCGACACCGAACGCGGGAGCTGCGAAGCGCGTGCCGCAGAAACGGGGAGGAAACCGGTCCATGTCGTCTCCTAAGCGTTCTTCCTTCGGTTCGAAATTCGCCGGCAGGTTCGCCGGATTCACCATCGGCCTGCTGATCGCCGCCGGCAGCGCCGCCGCCCCGGCGATGGCCCAGGACAAGCCGACCATCGGCATCGCCATGCCGACCAAGTCGTCGGCGCGCTGGATCGACGACGGCAACAACATGGTCAAGTATTTCCAGGAAAAGGGATACAAGACCGACCTGCAATATGCCGAGGACGACATCCCCAACCAGCTCGCCCAGATCGAGAACATGGTCACCAAGAACGACAAGGTTCTGGTGATCGCCGCCATCGACGGGACGACGCTGACCGACGTGCTGCAGAAGGCGGCGGAACAGGGCGTGAAGGTCATCGCCTACGACCGGCTGATCCGCGGTTCCGCCAACGTCGATTACTACGCCACCTTCGACAACTTCCAGGTCGGCGTGCTCCAGGCCGCCTACATCGAGAAGGCGCTCGGCCTGAAGGAGGGCAAGGGTCCCTTCAACATCGAACTGTTCGGCGGCTCTCCCGACGACAACAACGCCTACTTCTTCTACAACGGCGCCATGTCGGTGCTTCAGCCCTACATCGACAGCGGCAAGCTGAAGGTGCAGAGCGGGCAAGTCGGCATGGACAAGGTGTCCACCCTACGCTGGGACGGCGCCGTCGCCCAGTCCCGCATGGACAATCTGCTGAGCGCCTATTACGGCAACAAGACGCTGGACGCCGTGCTGTCGCCCTATGACGGCATCAGCATCGGCATCATCTCCTCGCTGAAGGGGGTCGGCTACGGTTCGGCCTCGCAGCCGATGCCGGTCGTCACCGGCCAGGACGCCGAGATCCCATCGGTCAAGTCCATCCTGGCGGGCGAGCAGCGCTCCACCGTCTTCAAGGACACCCGCGAACTGGCGAAGGTCACGGTAGGCATGGTCGACGACCTGCTGGCCGGCCGCACCCCGCAGGTCAACGACACCAAGACCTACGACAACGGCAAGAAGGTCGTGCCCTCCTATCTGCTGAAGCCGGTCAGCGTCGACTCCACGAACTGGAAACAGGTCCTGGTCGACGGCGGCTACTACAAGGAAACGCAGATCAAGTGAGCGGGTGGCACGGGGGGCGGGGCCATCCGGCACCCTCCACCGTGTTCCGCCGGACCATGCAGGCGGGCGACCGGGGGTTTCCATGGACAGCATTCTTGAGATGCGCGGCATCACCAAGACGTTTCCGGGCGTCAAGGCGCTCGACGACGTCAACCTCTCGGTCCGCGAGGGGGAGATCCACGCGCTGATCGGCGAGAACGGCGCCGGCAAGTCGACGCTGATGAAGGTGCTGAGCGGCGTCTACCCGCACGGCACCTATGACGGCGAGATCCGCTTCCGCGGCCAGCCCGTCGCTTTCCGCGGCATCGCCGACAGCGAGAAGCTGGGCATCATCATCATCCACCAGGAACTGGCGCTGGTCCCGCTGCTGTCGATCACCGAGAACCTGTTCCTCGGCAACGAGCAGGCGAAGCGAGGGCGGATCGACTGGGTGGCCGCCACCGCGCGGGCGCGCGACCTCCTGCGGATGGTCGGGCTGACGGATTCGCCGGAGACCCTGATCACCGACATCGGCGTCGGCAAGCAGCAGCTGGTGGAGATCGCCAAGGCGCTGTCCAAGCAGGTCAAGCTGCTGATCCTGGACGAGCCGACGGCCAGCCTGAACGAGAGCGACAGCGACGCGCTGCTGGCCCTGCTGCTGCGCTTCAGGGAACAGGGCATCTCCTCCATCCTGATCTCGCACAAGCTGAACGAGATCGCCAAGGTCGCCGACCGCGTCACCATCCTGCGCGACGGCACGACCGTGGAAACGCTGGACTGCCACGACGCCCCGATCAGCCAGGACCGCATCATCAAGGGCATGGTCGGCCGCGACCTCGCCGACCGCTATCCCCGCCGCACCAGCAATCCAGGCGACATCCTGTTCGAAGTAAAGGGCTGGAGCGCCGACCACCCGATCCATCCCGGCCGCCGCGTGGTGAAGGACATCGACCTGCATGTCCGCCGGGGCGAGGTTGTGGGCATCGCCGGGCTGATGGGCGCCGGCCGCACCGAATTCGCCATGAGCCTGTTCGGCCGCAGCTGGGGCCGCAACATCCGCGGCCGGGCCTTCCTCGACGGACGCGAGATCGACGTCTCGACCATCGCCAAGGCGATGAACGCCGGGCTCGCCTACGCCACCGAGGACCGTAAGCATTACGGCCTCGTGCTGGACAACGACATCCGCCACAACGTGACGCTGGCCAATCTGGACGGGGTCGCCAAGCGCGGCGTCATCCACCACGAACGCGAGATCGAGGTCGCCAACGACTTCCGCCGCCGCCTGCGCATCCGCTGCTCCGACGTGTTCCAGCAGACGGTCAACCTGTCCGGCGGGAACCAGCAGAAGGTCGTGCTCAGCAAATGGCTGTTCGCCGATCCGCAGGTGCTGATCCTGGACGAGCCGACCCGCGGCATCGACGTCGGCGCCAAATATGAAATCTACACCATCGTCAACCAGCTGGTGGCCGAAGGCCGCGGCGTCATCCTGATCTCGTCGGAACTGCCGGAGCTTCTGGGCGTCGCCGACCGCATCTACGTGATGAACGAAGGCGCGCTGGTCGCCGAGATGCCGGCGGCCGAGGCCAGCCAGGAAAAGATCATGCACGCCATCATGTCCTCCGCCTCGAAATCCTCGGCGGCCCGCGCCGCCGTCGCGGCAGCCGCTTTGAACGATGGTGTCCGGGAGCCCCTGCAATGAGCGCCGAACTGAATCTTCCGGCCGCCCCGCCGCGCCAGGCCTCCATGGCCAAGTTCCTGAAGAGCCACATGCGCGATTACGGCATGCTGATCTCGCTGCTGGCGATCGTGGCCTTCTTCCAATACATGACCAACGGCACGCTTCTGCAGCCGCTGAACCTGACCAACCTCGTCCTGCAGAACAGCTACATCGTCATCATGGCGCTGGGCATGCTGCTGGTGATCGTCGCCGGGCACATTGATCTGTCGGTGGGCTCCATCGTCGGCTTCATCGGCGCGCTGGCCGCCATCCTGATGGTGCAGTTCCACCTGCATTTCATCCCCACCGCCATCCTATGCCTGCTGGCCGGCGCCGCCATCGGCGCGGCACAGGGGTACTGGGTCGCCTATTTCCGCATTCCCTCCTTCATCGTGACGCTGGCGGGCATGCTGGTCTTCCGCGGCCTCAGCCTCGCCCTGCTGGCCGGCCAGTCGGTCGGTCCCTTCCCGGTGGAGTTCCAGCGCCTCAGCTCCGGCTTCATCCCGGACGTCTTCGGAACGGCCGGCTTCCACACCACCACGCTTCTGCTGTGCATGGTGACGCCGGCGGTCATCATCGGCCTCAGCGTTGCCGCCCGCATCCGCCGCCACCGCTTCGCCATCGAACAGGAGCCGCTGCCGCTGTTCCTGCTGAAGAGCGCCGGGCTGTTCGCGGTGGTCGCCTATATCGGCATGCTGCTGGCCTCGTACAAAGGGCTGCCGAACGTCCTGATCATCATGGCGCTGCTGATCGGCATCTATGCCTTCGTCACCCGCGACACCACCATCGGCCGGCGCATCTACGCGCTGGGCGGCAACGAGAAGGCCGCCAAGCTGTCGGGCATCGACACCCGCCGCCTGTCCTTCTACACCTTCGTCAACATGGGCGTGCTGGCCGCACTGGCCGGCCTGATCTTCGCCGCCCGCCTCAACACCGCGACGCCGAAGGCCGGCGTCTCGTTCGAACTCGACGTGATCGCCGCCTGCTTCATCGGTGGGGCCTCGGCGTCGGGCGGCGTCGGGCGGGTGACCGGTGCGGTGATCGGCGCCTTCATCATGGGCGTGATGAACAACGGCATGTCGATCCTCGGCATCGGCATCGATTGGCAGCAGGTCATCAAGGGTCTGGTGCTGCTCGCCGCCGTCTGCTTCGACGTCTACAACAAGGGCAAGGCCTGAGGCCTTCCGCCCCGACCGGACAATCGCCATGACGCTCCCCACCCTCGGCCTCGTCGGTCTGGGAAAGATCGCCCGCGACCAGCACATCCCGGCCATCGCCGCCACCGGCCTGTTCCAACTGGCCGCCGTGGTCAGCCCGGACGGCGCCGGCACGGATGGCGTGCCGACCTTCCGCTCCCAGGCTTCGATGCTGGCGGCGCTGCCCGGCCTGGACGCCGTGGCGCTCTGCACCCCGCCCGCCGTCCGCCACGGCCTGACGGTGGAGGCGCTCCGCGCCGGCAAGCATGTGCTGATCGAGAAGCCGCCCGCCGCCACCCTGTCGGAGCTTCACGATCTGGTGGCGGAGGCCGAGGCCGCCCGCCGCACCCTGTTCGCCGCCTGGCATTCGCAGTTCAACCCGGCGGTGGAGGAAGCCCGCCGCCGGCTGGCCGACGCCGCCATCCGCCGCGTCGCCATCACCTGGAAGGAGGATGTGCGGCGCTGGCATCCGGGCCAGGACTGGATCTTCGCGGCCGGCGGCTTCGGCGTCTTCGATCCGGGCATCAACGCCCTGTCGATCCTGACCGACATCCTGCCGGCCCCGGTCTTCGTCGGCGCGGCCGACCTGCACGTCCCGGCCAACCGCGACACCCCCATCGCCGCGACGCTGGAGATGCGTGCGGCCCCCGGTTCCCGCATCGGCCGCGTCACCGCCGACTTCGACTTCCTCCAGCAGGGCGAGCAGACCTGGTCCATCGTGATCGAAACCGACGGCGGGCGCCTCGATCTCACCCATGGCGGAACCCGCCTGATCGTGGACGGCGTGCCGGTGCTGGCCGAACCGGACACCGAATACCAGCGCATCTATCGCCATTTCCACCGGTTGATAGGCGATGGGGCGAGCGACGTCGACGCCCGCCCGCTGTCGCTGGTCGCCGACGCCTGCATGGTCGGGCGCTGGCACCGCACCGACGCCTTCGACTGGTGACGCCGCCGCAGCGACGCACCCCCAACTCCGGCGCCGCCGATCCGGCCCGCGCCCCAACCTGAAACCGGTGCCGATATGTCCGATACGAAGCCCCCCTTCCCCCCCAACCCTTCCGATACCGGGCGTCGGCTGCGGTCGCGCGCGTGGTTCGACAACCCCGCCAACCCCGACATGACGGCGCTCTACCTGGAGCGCTACCTGAACTTCGGCCTGACGCGGGAGGAACTGCAGTCCGGCGCCCCGATCATCGGCATCGCCCAGACCGGATCCGACCTCAGCCCCTGCAACCGCCACCATCTGGTTTGGCCGAACGGCTGCGCGAAGGCATCCGCACCGCCGGCGGCATCGCCATCGAGTTCCCGGTCCACCCGATCCAGGAAACCGGCAAGCGGCCGACCGCCTCCATCGACCGCAACTTGGCTTATCTCGGCCTCGTCGAGGTGCTGCACGGCTATCCGCTGGACGGCGTGGTGCTGACCATCGGCTGCGACAAGACCACGCCGGCCTGCCTGATGGCGGCGGCGACCGTCAACATCCCGGCCATCGCGCTGTCGGTCGGCCCGATGCTGAACGGCTGGTTCCGCGGCGAGCGCACCGGGTCGGGCACCATCGTGTGGAAGGCCCGCCAGTTGATGGCGGCCGGCGAGATCGACTATCAGGGCTTCATCGAACTGGTGGCGTCGTCGGCCCCCTCGACCGGCTACTGCAACACGATGGGCACCGCCTCCACCATGAATTCGCTGGCGGAGGTGCTGGGCATGCAGCTCCCCGGTTCCGCCGCCATCCCGGCCCCCTACCGCGAGCGCCAGCAGGCCGCCTACGAGACCGGCAAGCGCATCGTCGAGATGGTGCGCCAGGACATCAAGCCGTCCGACATCCTGACCCGCGACGCCTTCCTCAACGCCATCGTCGTCAATTCCGCCATCGGCGGCTCGACCAACGCGCCGATCCACATCAACGCCATCGCCAAGCACATCGGCGTGCCGCTGACGGTGGACGACTGGCAGACCCACGGGCTGGGCGTGCCGCTGCTGGTCAACCTCCAGCCGGCCGGCGAGTATCTGGGCGAGGACTTCCACCGCGCCGGCGGCGTGCCAGCCGTGGTGTCGCAACTGATGCGCCAGGGCCTGATCCGCGAGGACGCGCCCAACGTCAACGGCCGCAGCATCGGCGAAAACTGTCGCAACACCGAGATCCTCGACACCCGCGTCATCCACCCCATCGACGATCCGCTGAAGATCAACGCCGGCTTCGTCGTGCTGCGCGGCACCCTGTTCAACGCCGCCATCATGAAGACCAGCGTGATCTCCGACGAGTTCCGCGAGCGCTACCTGTCCAACCCCAGCGACCCCGAGGCGTTCGAGGGCAAGGTGGTCGTCTTCGACGGGCCGGAGGATTACCACCACCGCATCGACGACCCGTCGCTGGGCATCGACGCCTACACCATCCTGGTCATCCGCGGCGCCGGCCCCATCGGCTATCCGGGTGCAGCCGAGGTGGTGAACATGCGGCCCCCCGCCGACCTGATCAAGCAGGGCATCCATTCCCTGCCCTGCATCGGCGACGGCCGGCAATCCGGCACGTCGGGCTCCCCCTCCATCCTCAACGCCTCGCCGGAGGCGGCGGCCGGCGGCAATCTCGGGCTGCTGCGCAGCGGCGACCGCGTGCGCATCGACCTGCGCCGCGGCAGCGCCGACATCCTGATCTCCGAAGCGGAGCTGGCCGACCGCAAGGCGTCCCTTGATGCCTCCGGCGGCTACCCCGCCCCGCCGTCCCAGACCCCGTGGCAGGAAATCCAGCGCGGCATCGTCGACCAGCTGGACGAGGGCATGGTCCTGAAGCCGGCGATCAAGTACCAGCGCGTCGCCCAGACGATGGGGATCCCGCGCGACAATCATTGAGTCCTGCGACTTCGAACCGTTCGCCGCCCTCCTCATTGCGGGAGGGCGGCTGCGCTTTTCGAACGCGGAGCCAAAGCCGGAACAGACGCCGTTCCTCATGTCCGCCCGCCCCGGTTCGCGGCGCCAATCACAGATCGATAACGACTCCGGCATTCGACATACGCGATTGTCCACCACCGAAACGGAGTCGCAGCGTCTCGGCCTCCACCGCCCACTCATGCATGGCTCTATTGCGCGCCGCCGCCCTGTCGAATGCCTCGCGCAATTGCTTGAACAGGGCTTCCATCGCCTGGAGTTGAGGAAAATAGGTGGTCATGAAATCGGGCGCGTCGATATGCGCGAGAATGGCGGCGCGTTGGTCGTCCAAATCCTTCACGATGGCCCGGCGATCCTCTTCAAACTTCGCCGTTCTCTGCCACTCCCGCAACATCGACCAGATTTCCACCGCGACGCCAATACCCGCCAAGGCATTATTGGCGATGCGCGCGGCCTTGATGGCACCATAGGGTTTGAATTTTAGTGAGGGCATCACCCAGTCACGAGCTGTCAGGATCATGGTGTTGTCGATCTTGACGTTGCCAATGACCTTGTCGGCCACCTTGCCGAGCGTGTTTATCAACGCCGCTTCGCCCTGGCCGCTGGAGATGAAGTTCGCGCCCATGGTGACGATCTGCTGACTGATCGGGCCCAGTTCCCGCGTGAAAGCATTTTTGATTTCCGCGGTCACCACGACGCCATCCGGCCCGATCTTGCGATTGAAAAAATCCGCGAAGTCGTCCATCCCGGTGTTGTTCGCTTCGACAATGAGATCGCCGAAAAAGTCGACTACCTCTCGACGGAGTGCCATCTGCGCCTCACCGGCCTCCCGCCGGTAACGGCCAAGCCGCGGTTCCTCCTCCTTCGCCCTTCCGTCGGCGATGGCTGACTCCTGCTCGGCCTCTTCCGCCGCCCGCCGCACCGGCGGCAGCAGGCGATCGGTCACGTCCCGCAGGATCGCGACGCAGGTCTGGCGTTTTGCCTCCTCCGCTCCGCCTATGGCGTCGACCTTCGCCGCCGTCGCACGGCGCAGATCCTCGATATGCGACAGCCGCGCATATTCGTCGGGGCGGCTGAGCCAGCTTTCCACGCCTTCATCAAATGGATTGGCCGCGACGCCGACGATGGACAGGCTGTCTTCCTCTTCAGCGGTCAATCCAATCAGATCCCGCAGGCGGGATTTGATGTTCGATTTCTTGATTTCCAAATTGCGAGCGTAGTCGGCGTCGTCCTCGACATCGGCTACCATATCGAAGCGACCGATAACGAAAACGGTTCGCGAAAGCAGTCCGAGTTCACGGAAAAGCCAGTTCAACTCCTCGCGATGGCTTTCCTTCAAGGGGTTGGATGGGTTCAGGACATACAGAACGAGATTTGCCTCGCTCACATACTTCCTGCTCAGCTCCTTGTATTTTTCCGCCACGCCGTCGCCGATATTCTTTTCCTTGAAGCCAAACAGGCCCGGCGTGTCTATCAGTTCAACCTCATCGTTCGCATCGTAGACCGTGACGGCATTCGACGATTCGCTCTGGCTGATCTTCATGTCGCCGGGTACCATGCCCAGCCAAGCGGCGGCAAGCGACGTCTTGCCTTCGGAGAAGCCGCCAACCAGTGCAACCTTCAGCTTTCCCGCGCCCGCGCCGCTGAGCGCGCCGAGTTTCTCTCTCAGATGCAGTGGAAGCGTGACGCCAAGCTTCTCGCCGGCATCGAGAAAAGTAAGAATATCGTTCACATCGGGCATATGGTTGAAAGCCATTCTCGGGAACCCTGACAGATGATACGGGTTGGGTTAATTGAAGATCGCAGGCACTTGCGATTTTCCGTCAGCTGGATCATGAAGCGGATTCGGCATAGTGGCAAAGCCTGGTGGGATTTTCGGCAAGCGAATTCAAATCTCCGGCAGCGACTCTCACGGAATTGGCGGCTGCCTCGAAATTCTTTTCCACGGACTGCAAAGGGACCATCACGCCAAGAATGTGCTTTCGGAGATCGGCTTCGACCTTCTGCAAAGTCTGTTTCACATTTTCACGCAGTTTCGGTTTTATCGCATCCAGGTTCTTGTTCAGTGCCTGTTTCTGCTGGTTCTTATGAAAATCACTGTCGAAGAATTTCCAGATGCTGCGGATCGCACCTAGCAATAAACCAAATCCCCCGATAATGATGGCAGCCACTCCACCGGTCAGCATAGTTGCCGACACCGCCACCGTCGTCACTCCAACCCAGTCTATGCCGCTGCTGGTATTGACTTCTACGGCATGAGAAAAAGACAGAGAAAAAACTTCACTATTGAATGCGTTAACATCTCTGAGATATTTCTCAACAAGTCGAAGTGCTTCTTTGCATGAATTATGTGCATTCTCAGCAGCTGAGCGAACTTTTATTTTTATTGTTTTAGTAATCTCAGTCTGTTCTTCTGCCAGTATATCCTCAATCTTTTTCTTCAGCGCAGCATCGTCGCTCAAACCTTTGTCGATTTCCTCCAACATCTTCTTGCGCATGTTTTTGATGCAACTGTTCGTCACTTCATCGGTCAGGCGGCTCACGGCTTTGGACGCATCGTCGGCGATCAATCCAAGCTCAGGACTTAATTTCTTGAGTTGCTTTCTCAGCTCGGCGGCGGGTCTGCCGAATTGCTTCTCTGCCTCTTGCTTAAGATGATTAACGGCCTTCGCAATTGGAGGATGGAGTTTCCTGATATTCGCCTGCGCAATCTGATCCTGAGTTGGGACTTCCCGCTTCAGCAATGCTCCGAATTCCGCAACCCCGCTGAATGCCAGCATCTCCTCGGCGCTCACCCTGTTGAGAAATTTCTCCCGCTGGGGCGCGAAACGGCTGTCGGGTGGCAGGTCATCGGCAAGCGCAAGAAAGCCGGGTAAAGCACTCAAAACAACATGACCTTGGTAATGGTCACCCAAAACTTCGCGCATTTTGCCGTCGAGTGAATTTTCCCCGTTCGCAAGACTTTGCGCCTCACCCTCGTTCACAATCGGCTTGCGAATCTGGCCGGGATTGTTGATTTTCTTGTTATAAACGGCCCAAACTCTTGCCTGAGGCTTGAGTTGCCGCTTGATCTTTTCCAATGTTCCCGTTCGCCCCTCGTCGCCACCGCTGCTCTGTGGCGGCCGGGCATCCACCGTCACGTAAAAGACGATATGAGCCCGGTGGAGGGCGCTTTCGATTTCAGTGGCGACTTTTGCCTCGTTGCCCTCGATTCCTGGCACATCGAGCAGGTTGAAGCGGGCATCGTCACTGGAACATGGGTGACTGGCGGTATCGCGCGTATAGTCAGACCGACCGTCTCCAATGGCTTCGCCTGGCCTTTCTCCATGAGAGCCAAACAGGAGCCGCAGCGCCTCAATCAAGGTCGATTTGCCGGCGTTGGTTTCGCCGTAAAATGCAACGCTGGGCTGGCTCCAGTCCAGATGCCTCCATATCCCCGCAATCTCGCGCCTGAGCGGGCCTTTGGCTTCGCCGATGAGTACGGCGGCTAAATACGAAGGATCCTCTAATAGTTGATCTTCTTTCTTTTTTCTTTTAATATTTGTCCAAAACACTTGCATTGCACCCGTAAAAGGGGAATTTTATTAAAATGTTACATCACTTTAGATCTACTATCAAGAAGTTTTGCGATTGGAACTGGCGTTTTCCTTATTTCCTACCTTTGCGCCAGGATTGCCCGGCCCTCCAGGCAACTGATGATAACGAACCCGTGGCGTCTTGAAATTATCTTTCGAAGCAGCCCGGTTCGCCGCTGTCCCGCCAAAGCCGCGGAAGCGATGAACAGGAGGTTGATTTCTCCTTCCCGCCCACGCATCCCAGCAATGCACCACCATTTCGTGTGACCTTTCACGCACGCCCTTGACGTACGCCTCCCTTTGCCCACATAAGCCTTCATGAAACATTCGATCCCAGCTGTCAGACGGCCGCCGCACGGCGCCTCCGGCCGGGTCACTCCACACCGAGATCCGCATCGACGAGCGATGCACGCCCGTCCGGCAGCGTCGAATGCCGGCCTAAGTGAGACGTACGACAGAGGCATGACGTTTGATTCAAGGCGGCGCCGGATGGCGCCGAACAACCGCGCACGCAACCAGCGTCCGCGTGATGACTTCGACGGCTCCCGCCCGACGGCCAACACGGTCCATGGCGGCGGCCCCACCGGCCCGGTTCCGGGCAAGGACGAGATCCTGTTCCTTCCGCTGGGCGGCTGTTCCCGCATCGGCATGAACATGGCGCTCTACGGCCATGCCGGCAAATGGCTGATCGTCGACGCCGGCGTCGCCTTCATGGGTGACGAGGCGCCGGGCATCGACAGCCTGATGGCCGATCCGACCTTCATCGAAGAGCGGATGCAGGACGTCGTCGGCCTGGTGGTGACCCACGCGCACGAGGACCATATCGGCGCGATCCACCATCTGTGGCCGCGGCTGCGCTGCCCGATCTATGCCAGCCCCTTCGCCTCGCACATCATTCGCGACCGGCTGAAGGAAAAGGGCGCGCATCGGGCCGCCAAGGTGCAGACCTTCGACATCGGCGACACGCTGACCATCGGTCCCTTCCGGATCGAGACCATCGCCGTCACCCATTCGATCCCCGAACCGATGTCGCTGGCGATCCGCACGGCGGCCGGCACGGTGCTGCACACCGGCGACTGGAAGTTCGATCCCGATCCGCTGATCGGCCGGACCACCGATGTCGCCGCGCTGAAGCGCCTGGGCGACGAGGGGCTGCTCGCCATGATGTGCGACAGCACCAACGCCGACGTGCCCGGTGCGACGGGATCGGAGGCCGACGCCCGCGCCGGCCTGATCGGCGCCTTCGCCAACCGTCCGGGCGCCATCGCGGTGACCGGCTTCGCCTCCAACGTCGCCCGCATGACCGCGGTGGCGGAAGCGGCGGCGGCGGTCGGGCGCAAGGTGGTCCTGGTCGGCCGCTCCATGCTGCGCATGGAAAAGGCGGCGCAGGCCTGCGGCTATCTCGACCATGTGCCGGACTTCATGGATGTCCGCGAGGCCTCCTGGACCCCGCGCGAGAATCTGGTGTTCCTGTGCACCGGCAGCCAGGGCGAGGAACGGGCGGCGCTCAGCCGTCTGGCCCGCAACGAGCACCGCGAGCTGTGGCTGGAAGAGGGCGACACCGTCATCTTCTCCGCCCGCACCATCCCCGGCAACGAGGAGGCGCTGGCCGAAATCCACGAGCATCTGCGCGGCATGGGGGTGGAGATCGTCACCCCGGCCGATGCGCCGGTCCACGTCTCCGGCCACCCCAAGCGCGACGACCTCGCCCGCATGTACGGGCTGGTCCGCCCGCGCTTCGCGGTTCCGGTCCACGGCACCATCGAGCATATGGAAGCCCACGCCCGCCTCGCCCGCGCCTGCGGCGTCGAGCGCGCCCTGGTGCCGGAGGATGGCGACATCCTGCGCATCGCCAAGGAAGGCACCCGCGTGATCGGCCGCATCGAGCCCAGGCGCCTCGCCAACACCGGCCGGGAGCTGATCCCCTGGGTGCCGCCGGTGGCGGTTGACGCGGAGGAAGAGCGCGTCGCGGCCTGACCGCCTGACCGCCTGACGAGATCGAAAGAACGCTCTGCACCGCCCGGTGCGGGGCGTTTTCCGTTTCTGCACGAATGAAAACGGACGGGCATGGCTCGGGCATTGCATACTCCCGTGCGTCTTTTTCCCACGGAGTGAAAGTTCGATGTCGTTGCTCTCCTGCTGCCGCAGCGCCGCCCTGTCGGCCCTGCTCCTGTTCGGGCTGAACGGGTCCCTCCAGGCCGCGGAGCCGGTCAAGGTCAAGGTGTTCGTCGGATCGATGTTCGAGATCGGCAAGAACACCGGCGACCGGGCGGGCGAGTTCCAGCACTGGTACGAGCGCTATTGGCGGACTGCCGAGCCGATCACGGTGAAGGGTGCGCTGAACCCGGTCTACTGCAATGCCGACGGCGTGTGCGGGTCGGTGCTGGGTATGGGTAAGGTCAGTTCCTCCGCCTCGATGCAGGCGATCCTGCTGAACCCGCAGCTCGACTTGTCGCAAGCCTATTTCCTGGTCACCGGCGTGGCCGGCACCCCGCCGTCGCGCGGCACCATCGGCGAGGTCAGCTGGGCGACCTGGGTGGTCGATTACGACCTGGGTCACCGCTGGGCGCCGGAGGAAGGCAAGCCGGGCGAACCGACCTTCATGCCGCGCAAGGGCTATGAAGCGGTGCGCCTGTTCCCGATGAATCCGGCGCTGGTCTCCTGGGCGATGCGGCTGACTGCCGACACGCCGCTGAAGGACAGCGAGTCCGCCCGTGCCTATCGCAAGCGTTATCCGCAGGAAGCCGCGCAACGTGCTCCTTTCGTGGGCACCGGCACGCACATGACCGGCGACACCTTCTTCCACGGCCCCGGGATGTCGGAGCAGGCGCAGTACATCGCCAAGCTCTATGGCGCCGACGACTACGTCATCACCGAAATGGAAGCCGCGGCGATCACGCTGGTGATCAAGCGGCTGCAGGGCTCCGACCGGGTGATGAGCCTGCGCGGCGCCGTCAATTTCGACCAGGGCAACCCGAACGAGACCACCCTGCAGCATCTCGACCCGAAGCCGGGCGAAACGGCCGGCGGCTTCGCCGAGACGGTGGAGAATGTGGAACTGGTCGGCTCCCGCATGGTCGACCACATCGTCGGCCACTGGGACCAGTGGAAGGACGGCGTCCCGGCGCTGCCGGCCCAGTAACGGCGGAAGCGTAGAGGCCGCGTCCCTTCCGACACCGCATGGCCCACAAGCCGCCCCTTCCTTTCGTGGGACGTCCCACGAAAGGAAGGGTTAGGCAAACTGAACGGATGGCATGGACCTGTTCCACATTGTTCCATCCCGCCGCCCAAGAAAAAGCGCCGGGCCCGCGAGGGACCCGGCGCTTTTCCGTTGGTTTGGCGGGAGCCTGCCCGCTCAGTCCCCTGCCGCCGGCTGCGGCATGGCGCCATGGCCGGGGCGCCTGCGGACGAACAGGCGGTAGACCGCGACGAAGAAGACCGGGACGAACAGGATCGCCAGCACGGTGGCGGAGATCATGCCGCCCATCACGCCGACGCCGATGGCGTTCTGGCTCTCCGACCCCGCGCCGGTTGCGATCGCCAGCGGCAGCACGCCGAGGACGAAGGCCAGGGAGGTCATGATGATCGGCCGCAGGCGCTGGCGGCAGGCCTCGATCGCCGCCTCCTTCAGCTCCATGCCCTCGTCGTAGAGCGACTTGGCGAACTCCACGATCAGGATGGCGTTCTTCGCCGACAGGCCGATGGTGGTCAGCAGGCCGACCTGGAAATAGACGTCGCTCGGCAGGCCGCGCAGCGTCGCCGCGATGACCGCGCCGATGACGCCCAGCGGCACCACCATGATCACCGACGCCGGCACCGACCAGCTTTCATAGAGCGCCGCCAGGCAGAGGAAGACGATGATCATCGACAGGGCGTAGAGCGCCGGGGCCTGCGAGCCGCTGAGCCGTTCCTCGTAGGACAGGCCGGTCCACTCGTAGCCGATGCCCTGCGGCAGCTTCCGCATCATCGCCTCCATCTCGGCCATCGCCTCGCCGGAGCTGATGCCCGGCGCGGCCGACCCCTGGATGTTCAGCGAGGAGGCGCCGTTGTAGCGCTCCAGCTTCGGCGAGCCGTAGATCCACTGTGCCGTCGTGAAGGCGGAGAAGGGGACCATCTGCCCGGCGGCATTGCGCACGTACCAGCGGTCGATGTCGCTCGGCTGCATGCGGTAGGGCGCATCGGCCTGCAGATAGACCTTCTTCACCCGGCCCTGGTCGATGAAGTCGTTGACGTAGGACGAGCCCCATGCCGCCGACAGCGTCGTGTTGATGTCGCTGAGCGACAGGCCGAGCGCGCTCGCCTTCTCGCGATCGACGTCCAGCTTGAACTGCGGCGTGTCCTCCAGGCCGTTGGGGCGGACGCCGACCAGCTTCGGGTTCTGTGCCGCCATGCCCAGCAATTGGTTGCGCGCCTGCATCAGCCGGTCATGGCCCAGCCCGCCGCGGTCGACCAACTGCAGGTCAAAGCCGGTGGCGTTGCCGAGGCCGGGAACCGATGGCGGCAGGAAGGCGAAGACCACCGCATCCTTCAGCCGCGACAGCGCCCCCATCGCCCGGCCGGCGATGGCCTGCGGCTTCAGCGCCGGGGATTCGCGCTCGCTCCAGTCCTTCAGCCGGACGAAGGCCATGCCGGCATTCTGGCCGCGGCCGGAGAAGTTGAACCCGACGATGGTGAACAGGCCCTCGACGCTGTCCTTCTCCTTTTCCAGGAAATGGGTGGTGACGGCCTTGGCGGTCTCGGCCGTGCGCTCCGCGCTGGCGTTCGGCGGGGCCGACCACAGCACGAACAGCTGGCCGCGGTCCTCCGTCGGCAGGAAGGAGGACGGCATCTGCAGGAACAGGTAGCCCAGCCCGCCGAGGATCAGCAGATAGGCGATGAAATAGCGGCCCAGCCGGTTCACCGCACCGCGCACGCCGCGGACATAGACCCGGCTGCTGGCGTCGAAGCCACGGTTGAACAGGCCGAAGAAGCCCCTCTTCGAATGACCGTGACCGACGGTCACAGGCTTCAGGATGGTGGCGCACAGCGCCGGGGTCAGCACCAGGGCGACCACCACCGACAGCGCCATCGCCGATACGATGGTGAGCGAGAACTGGCGGTAGATGGCGCCGGCCGACCCGCCGAAGAAGGCCATCGGCACGAACACCGCCGACAGCACCAGCGCGATGCCGACGAGCGCGCCGGTGATCTGGTCCATCGACTTGCGCGTCGCCTCGCGCGGGGGCAGCCCCTCCTCGCTCATCACGCGCTCGACATTCTCGACGACGACGATGGCGTCGTCCACCAGCAGGCCGATGGCCAGCACCATGCCGAACATCGTCAGCACGTTGACCGAAAATCCGAAGGCCGACAGCACGCCGAAGGTGCCGAGCAGCACCACCGGCACTGCGATGGTCGGGATCAGCGTGGCGCGGAAGTTCTGCAGGAACAGGTACATCACGACGAAGACGAGGACGATGGCCTCGAACAGCGTCTTGATCACCTCATGGATCGACAGTTCGACGAAGGGCGTGGTGTCGTAGGGGTAGATGACCTCGATGCCCGCCGGGAAGAAGGGCTGCAATTCCGCCACGCGGGCCTTGACCGCACCGGCGGTGTCCAGCGCGTTGGCGCCGGTCGCCAGCTTGATGCCGACGCCCGCCGCCGGCTTGCCGTTGTAGGCGGCGCTGATCTCGTAGGTCTCGGACCCGATCTCGATCCGCGCCACGTCGCGCAGCCGCACCTGGGAGCCGTCGGGGTTCACCCGCAGCAGGATGGCGCCGAACTGCTCCGGCGTCTGCAGGCGCGACTGGGCGGTGATGGTGGCGTTGATCTGCTGGCCCGCGACGGCCGGCGCGCCGCCGAGCTGCCCGGCGGAGACCTGCGCGTTCTGCGTCTTGACCGCGTTGGAGACGTCGGTGGTGGTCAGCGCGAAGTTGTTCAGCGCGTCGGGGTCGAGCCAGATGCGCATGGCATGCTGCGGCCCGAAGACGGTAACGTCGCCGACGCCTTCCACGCGGCTCAGCGTGTCCTGCAGGTTGGAGGTGACGTAGTCGGCGATGTCGCCCTGGCTGAGGCGCCCGTCGCTCGACACAAACCCCACCACCAGCAGGAAGTCGTTGCCGGCCTTCGACACCTGGAGGCCGCGTTGCTGGACCTCCTGCGGCAGCAGGGGAACGGCCAGCTGCAGCTTGTTCTGCACCTGGACCTGGGCGATGTCGGGGTTGGCCTCCGGCTCGAAGGTCAGCGTGATGGTAACGTTGCCGGAGGAGTCGCTGTTGGAGGACATGTAGCGGAAATGATCGAGCCCGGTCATCTTCTGTTCGATGACCTGGGTGACCGTGTCCTCCAGCGTCTTGGCCGAGGCGCCGGGATAGCTGGCGGAGATCGACACCGTCGGCGGCGCGATCTTCGGATATTGCTCGACGGGCAGCCGCAGGATCGCCAGGGCGCCGGCCATCATGATGACGATGGCGATGACCCAGGCGAAGACCGGCCGGTCGATGAAGAATTTTGACATGAGGGCGGTATCCTGGATCAGCGGGCCGACGCGGCCTTTTCAGGCAAAGCGGCAAGGGCATTCTGGGCCGGCACCGGCTTCACCTCGGCACCCGGCTTGACCTTCTGCAGGCCTTCGACGACCACCCGCTCGCCGGCGGCCAGCCCGTCCGACACCAGCCAGACATTGCCCACCGCGCGTTCGGTCTTGATGGTGCGCTGGGCCGCCTTGTTGTCGGCACCCACCACCCAGACGCGGGCGCTGCCGTCCGGTCCGCGGCTGACCGCCGCCTGCGGGACGGTGATGGCGTTCTCGGCGACGCCCTGCTCCACGCGGGCGCGGACGAACAGGCCGGGCAGCAACTCCTTGTTCGGATTGGGGAAGACGGCGCGCAGCTGGACCGAACTGGTGCCGGCATCCACCGTCACGTCGGAGAACTGGAGTTCGCCCTTCGCCGGATAGGGAGTGTCGTCGCCGTTGCTGTTCAGGAACAGCGTCACCGGGATCTTGCCGGGCTCCGCCGGGCGGATGCGGCCGGTCGCCATGTCCTCGCGCAGCTTCATCAGCTGCGAGGCGGTCTGCGTCACGTCGACATAGATCGGGTCGAACTGCTGGATGGTCGCCAGCGCCGTCGCCTGGCTGGCGGTGACCAGCGCGCCTTCGGTGACCGCCGACTTGCCGATGCGGCCGGAGATCGGCGCGAACACCTTGGTGTAGTTCAGGTTGATGCTGGCGAGGTTGTAGGCGGCCTTGGCCGCGGCCACCTGCGCCTCGTTCTGCTTCAGCGTGGCCTGGACGTCGTCGAAATCCTGCTTGCTGACCACGCTGTTCTTCACGAGGTCGCCATAGCGTCCCGCCTTGTTGCGCGCGGCCTGCAGGTTGGCTTCCGCCTTTTGCACGTCGGCCTGGGCGCTCGCCAGCGACGCCTCGTAGGTGGCGGGATCGATCTGGTAGAGCTGCTCGCCGGCCTTGACGTCGCTGCCCTCGCGGAAGAAGCGCTTCAGCACGATGCCGCTGACCTGCGGGCGGATTTCAGCCACCCGGTAGGCGGCGGTGCGTCCCGGCAGCTCGGTCGTTACGGTCAGGCGCTGCGGTCCGATGGTGATGACCGACACCTCCGGCGGACCGCCGGCCTGCGGCTGTCCGGCCGCCTGCTTCTGCTGGTTGCAGCCGGCGAGCACCGCGATCAGCGCAGCCGCCGCGGCCAGCGTCATGAATGAGTTGGATCTGAACATCTCTTTCCTCGTCTCGGCGCCGCGCGTCTGCGGTCCCGTCTCCCTGCTACGGCCGGGCTTTGAGCCGGCCTTCGGTCCGGGCTGCGGGTGGACCGGCACATCCCCGTTGCTTAGTACTGTCTCATACAGTACACTGTACCAGACGATACATTCAGAATGCTGCAGCGCGCAAGGGGGTTCCGCAATGCCCGATACGGGGCTGGATGCAAGGGGGGTGGAATACGGCGCCGGAACGGGCACCCGCGGTCATGCACGCTGCCGGGCCCTGCTGGATGCCGCGGCGGCGTTGTTCGTCGAGAAGGGCTATGCCGGCACGTCGCTCAGCGATGTGCTGCGGCTCGCCGGCGGGTCGCGCACGACGCTCTATGCTCATTTCGGCGACAAGGACGGCCTGTTCCGCGCCATGATGGAGGAACATTGCGCCCGGGTGCTGGACGGCATGGCACCGGACGCCCTCGCCCTGGATGCCCCGGCCGGCAGCGTTTCGGAGCAGGCTGCCGATCCGGAAGAGCGGCTGGTTCGCATCGCGCTCCACATCATGCATGCGCTGACGCAACCGCAAACGACGGCGATCCTGCGCACGCTGATCTCCGAAGGCGCCCGCATTCCCGATCTCGTCGAGACCTTCTTCCGCGTCGGGCCGGAGCGCACACGCGAGCGGATGGCCCGCTGCCTGCGCGAACTGGCCGCGGCAGGACGGATCCGCGTCGCCGACTCCGATGCGGCGGCGCAGGCCTTCTGCGGCATGGTGACCGGCAACCTCCTGATGGAGCGGCTGATCCTGCCCGACCGGCCTGTCGACATGCCGGCGGTGGAGGCCTATGTGCGCGCTTGCGTCCGTCTGTTCCTTCGCGGAACCGCCCCGTCCCCGTTGGCGTCCTGACGGCACTCCGACCCAATCACGCCCCCAACGAACCGCCAAGCAAGAGGCCCGAGAAATGCGCCCCGGAATGCCGAAGGACATCGTCGTTTTCATCGAGGCGGACGAGGAGCGGGCCGGCCGGCTTGCTTATGCCGCCGCGCTGGCACAAAGCTGGCAGGCGCACCTGATCGCCACATTCGTCGTCAACCGGCTGGAACTGACCCCCGGCAGCGGCTTCGCCCGCGGCGGCGGGCTGGAAGCCATGCTGCGCCAGCATCATACCGCCGCCCGCAATGCAGCGGCGGAGGCGCGGACGCTGTTCGAGCGCATCGTCGCCGACACCGGCATCAGCGGCGAATGGCGCCTGTCCGACCATGAGGATGGCGAGGCGCTGATGCTCCACGCCCGCCATGCCAGCCTCGCCATCGTCGGTCCGCCGCTGCGGCCGACCCGGCCGGCGCGAATGCTCAGCCTGTCGGAGGATGTGATCTTCGCCTCCGGCCGCCCCACCCTGCTTCTGCCGGCGGGCTGGCCGTCGCACCGCATCGGCCGGCGCATCGTCGTCGGCTGGAACGGCAGCCGCGAGGCGGCGACGGCCATCGCGCTCGCCATGCCATTGCTGAGCGCGGCGGACATCGTGCATCTGGTCGTGGTGCCGGAAGCGCGCCCGAACGGCCTGCTCGGCGGCGATCCCGGGGCCGACATGTCCCGCCATCTGGCGCGCAACGGGGTGGAGGTGGTGCTGGAACAGCGCCCCGGCACCGACGCCGGCACCGTGCTGCTGGACCATGCGCGCACGGTGGATGCCGACCTGCTGGTGATGGGCGCCTATGGTCGGCCGCGGATCAGCGAATTCGTCTTCGGCGGGACGACCCGCACGGTTCTGGCAAAGGCGAACACCCCGATCCTGCTGTCGCGATGACACTGCCGGAGGGGGCTCGCCCTGCGTCTTTTTTACAGATCGCGCCGAGCCCCCCTCCCGGTGCAGACGTTCTACAGTGGCGCACCCGCATTTGCGTGGAACGAACAATCAGACCGGACGCGGGCGCCGCCGCCCCGGAGGAAAGCGCACCATGACGAACAGCAGCCACAAGGCCGATGTCGCCGCCGGAGCCACTGCCGGACCGCTGGCGACCGGCCCCGCCACCTGCGGACCGCGCGGACTGGCGCGCCGGCAGGCGATCCTGGCCGCCGCCCGGCGGCTGTTCATCGAGAAGGGGTTCGAGAAGACGACGCTCAGCGACATCATCGCCGTGGCCGGCGGCTCCCGCGCCACGCTGTACGAGCATTTCGGCGACAAAGAGGGCCTGTTCCGCGCGATCATGGAGGAGGACAACGCCATGATCCTCTCCGGTCTCGCCCCGGCCCAGGCCGACGATCGCGTCACGCCGGAAGCCGGGCTGACCGCCTTCGCCCTTCATCTGGTCAAGGCCCTGTTGAACGAGGAGACGACCGGCACCGTCCGCATCCTGATCTCCGAAGGCGACCGCGTGCCGGACATCGCCGAGGCCTTCTTCCGCATCGGCCCGGAAAACGCCATCCGCCGCCTTGCCGAATATCTGCAACGCCTGTCGAACAACGGCACCTTGCAGATCGAGGATCCGGCCGTGGCCGCCCAGGCCTTCCTGGGCATGGTCACCGGCAACCTGCTTGTGCGCCGCCTGATCCTGCCGCAGAGCGCGCCGGCCATCCCCGACCTCGACCGCTATGTCCGGCAGGCGGTGCGGCTGTTCCTGAACGGCGCCCGCGCGTCCGGAACCGCGACTCCCGGATGAGACACGGCGGCGGTCAGATCGTCTCCGCCGCCTCCTCCCCCACCCCGCGGTCGCGGTTGGCCTTGGTCAGCGGTTCTGCGATCTCCTCCAGCCCCTTGCCTTCGGCATCGACGCCGTAGATCAGGGCGACCACGCCGCCGAACATCATCACCACCGACCCCAGCACATAGCCCCAGAACAGCGGGTCGCGCTCCGTTCCCTCCCCCACCAGCCAGCCGAACAGCAGCGGCCCGGTGGAGCCCACCACCTGGGCGACGGCGAAGAAATAGGAGATGGCCTGCGCCCGCACCTCCAACGGGAAGATCTCGCTGACGGTCAGATAGGCCGACGACGCGCCCGCCGAAGCGAAAAAGAACGACACGCACCAGAACACCGTGTGCGTGTCCGCCGTCAGCACCCCCTGCCGGAACAGGATGGCGGAGGCCAGCAGCACGGTTCCTGCCAGCACATAGGTGCCGAAGATCATCCGCCGCCGCCCCACCGTGTCGAACAGCGGCCCCAGCAGCAGCGGTCCGATCAGGTTTCCGGCGGCGAAGGGAAAGAAATAGAGCGCCGTCTGCGATGGGTCGAGATGATAGAAATTCTGCAGGACCAGGGCGTAGGTGAAGAAGATCGCGTTGTAGAGGAAGGACTGCGTGACCATCATCGTCACGCCCAGGAAGGTGCGTGACGGATACTGCCGGAAGAAGACGTCCACCAGCTGGGCGTAGGACACCGAATCTTCGGGGATGATGGACATGGCCCGACGCGGATCGACGGGCGGCAGCGGCTTTCCCTGGGCGCGAACGCTGGCCTCGATGCCGTCGACGATGCGCTCGGCCTCTTCTTCCATCCCGTGGGTGACCATCCAGCGCGGGCTTTCCGGGATGAAGCGGCGCAGATAGATGATGGCCAGCCCCAGGATCGGGCCGATGAAGAAGGCGATGCGCCAGCCGAGGTCCTCCGGGACCAGGGAATGGTCGAGAAGGAAGACGCTGCCGACGGCGCCGATCATCGCACCGCCCCAATAGGTGCCGTTGATGGCGATATCGACCCGGCCGCGGTGGCGGGCGGGAATCAGCTCGTCGATGGCGGAATTGATGGCGGCATATTCGCCGCCGATCCCCATCCCGGCGACGAAGCGCCAGAGATAGAGGAACCACGGCGTCCAGGCGAATCCTGCGATGCCGGAGGCGATCAGGTAGATCGCCAGCGTGGTGATGAACAGCCGCTTGCGTCCCCAGCGGTCGGTCAGCCGCCCGAAGACGAGTGCGCCGACCACCTGTCCCATCAGATAGATGGTGCCGGCGAGCCCGACCTCGGCGCTCGACATGCCCAGGCTTTCCTTGTAGCCGGAGGCCGAGATCAACTGGATTTCGATACCATCCAGGATCCAGCTGACACCCAGCCCGACCACGACCATCCAATGGAATCGGGCCCAGGGCAGCCGGTCCATCCGGGCGGGCACGAGGCTGCTCACCGCGGCATTCCGCGGCGCGGAGCCCGGAGCGGCGCTTTGTCTGGCGGTCATGGCGGGCGGCACTCCTCGTGCTGTTGGACGGACCGGGTGAGGCTTTCCGGCTGCGGATGAAACGTCCCGTCGCAATGGAAGGTTTCGCCAGCGCCCCGTCCGAGCAACCGCCAAACATCTGGTATACGAATTGTCCCGACTCTCCTCATTTTCCATTGCGCATTTGGATCGATCCAATTAGCCTGTCCAAAGACTGAGGGGCACCGGATTGGTGGCTGCGAAGCCACGAGAGCCCGACATGACTTCCGGGCGCTGATCCCGGATGGATGCCCGATGGACAAAGGCGATCCGCGCGACGCCGGGCCATGGAAAGGCCGGTGCGACGCGGGTGCGGAGGAACGCCCGTGACCTACGACTTTCAATTCGACGCGGTGTTCGCGTCGTGGGACATGCTGCTGGGCGGGGCCTGGCTGACGATCAAGCTGTCGTTCGGCGCCATGGCCATCGGGCTGGTGGTCGCCATCCTCTGCGCGCTGGGCAAGACCTCCGGTCCGAAGCCGGTGCGCTGGCTGATCAACGCCTATATCGAGGTCATCCGCAACACGCCCTTCCTGGTCCAGATCTTCCTGATCTTCTTCGGGTTGCCGACCATCGGCCTCAGGCTGTCGCCGGACGTGGCGGCGCTGATCGCGATGGTCGTCAATGTCGGCGCCTATGCCACCGAGATCATCCGCGCCGGCATCGAATCCATCCACAAGGGCCAGATCGAAGCCGGGTTGGCGCTGGGGCTGCGCCCGCTGCAGGTCTTCCGCTACATCGTGCTGAAACCGGCGCTGCGCACGGTCTATCCGGCGCTGACCAGCCAATTCATCCTGCTGATGCTGAGCTCCAGCATCGTGTCCGCCATCTCCGCGGACGAGCTGACGTCGGTCGCCAACAACATCCAGTCGCAGACCTTCCGCAGCTTCGAAATCTACATCGTCGTGACCGGCATCTATCTGGTGCTGGCGCTGATGTTCTCGGCCCTGTTCGCCGGCATCTACCGGCTGGCCTTCGCCTATTCCGTCGACCGGCGCTGAAGGAGGCCGCAAGATGATCCGCGCCTTCGGATACAACGAGTTCCTGTTCCTGCTGAGCGCCGTGCAGTGGACGCTGCTGCTGTCGGCCATCGCCTTCATCGGCGGCGGCATCGTCGGCCTGTTCGTGGCGCTCGGCCGCACGTCGGACGTGAAGCCGCTGCGCTGGCTGGCGACCGGCTACATCCAGGTCTTCCAGGGCACGCCGCTGCTGATGCAGCTGTTCCTGGTCTTCTTCGGCGCCACCGTGATGGGCATCGACATGAGCCCGTGGGTGGCCGCCGCACTCGGCCTGACGCTGAACACCAGCGCCTTCCTGGGCGAGATCTGGCGCGGATGCATCCAGTCGGTGCCCAGGGGCCAATGGGAGGCAGCGTCGGCGCTCGGCCTGCGCTATCCCGGCCTGATGCGCTACGTGATCCTGCCGCAGGCGGTGAAGGTCGCCGTGCCGCCGACCGTCGGCTATCTGGTGCAGGTCATCAAGGGCACCTCGCTGGCCGCCATCATCGGCTTCGTCGAGCTGACCCGCGCCGGGCAGATCGTCAACAACGCCACCTTCCAGCCCTTCCTGTCTTCGGCATCGTCGCCGCGATCTATTTCGCGCTGTGCTGGCCGCTGTCGCTGTTGAGTCAGCGTCTGGAAGCCCGCTACGCCGCCCCAACACGCTGAAACCCTAAAAAGCACTCGGAGGAAACAACCATGGCCTTCACCGTAACCCGCCGCGTGATCGTCGCCGGCGCCTTGATGACCGCCGCAATCGGCCTCAGCGCCACGGCGAACGCCCAGAGCGTCGAGGACATCAAGGGCAAGGGCAAGCTGACCGTCGGCATGCTGGTCGACTTCCCGCCCTTCGGCATCACCAGCAGCGACGGCAAGCCGGACGGCTATGACGCCGACGTCGCCAAGCTGATGGCCAAGCACATGGGCGTGCCGGTGGACATCGTGCCGGTCACCGGGCCGAACCGCATCCCCTACCTGCTGACCGCAAAGTGGACGTGCTGGTCGCCTCGCTCGGCATCACGCCGGAACGGGCCAAGCAGGTCGCCTTCTCCGACCCCTATGCCGCCATCGAGATCGGGCTGCTCGCCCCGCAGAAGTCGCCGATCGCCAAGGCCGAGGAACTGTCGGGCAAGAGCGCCGGCGTCGCCCGCGCCAGCACCCAGGACCAGTCGCTGACCGCGGTGGCGCCGAAGGATGCCCGCATCATGCGCTTCGACGACGACGCCAGCGCCGTGCAGGCCCTGCTGTCCGGTCAGGTCGATGCGCTTGGCGTCAGCAACGTGGTGGCGCAGCAGATCAAGACGATGGCGCCGCAAGCCAATTACGAGATGAAGTTCGTGCTGAAGAGCCAGGTGCAGGGCGTCGCCATGCGCCAGGGCCAGGACAAGCTTCAGAGCTGGGTCAACGGCTTCCTCGACACGGTGAAGAAGAACGGGGAGCTGAACGCCATCCATCAGAAGTGGCTGGGCACCGACCTGCCGGCGGCGGTCACGTCCGGCAAGTCCTGAGCTTAGAGCAACCGCATTTCCCCGGTGGAGGGTAAGACCATGGCAGTGGTGTCCGGACCGATGAGCGCGGATGTCGTCATCCGCATGGAAGGCGTCCAGAAATGGTACGATCACTTCCAGGTGCTGAAGGACATCGACCTGGAGGTCCACCGGGGCGAGCGGATCGTCATCTGCGGCCCGTCCGGATCGGGAAAATCGACCCTGATCCGCTGCATCAACCAGCTGGAACGCCACCAGAAGGGCCGCATCACCGTCAACGGCGTCGAGCTCGGCCCCCATCACCGCCAGCTCGACACCGTGCGGCGGGAGGTCGGCATGGTGTTCCAAAGCTTCAACCTGTTCCCGCACCTGACCGTGCTGGAGAACTGCATGCTGGCGCCGATGAAGGTGCGCGGCACGACCAAGGACGAGGCGAGGGCCACCGCGCTGCGCTATCTGGAGCGGGTGCGCATTCCCGAACAGGCCGACAAATATCCCGGCCAGCTTTCGGGAGGCCAGCAGCAGCGCGTCGCCATCGCCCGGTCGCTCTGCATGAATCCGAAGGTAATGCTGGTTCGACGAGCCGACCTCCGCGCTCGATCCCGAAATGGTCAAGGAGGTGCTGGACACCATGATCGGATTGGCGGAAGACGGCATGACCATGCTGTGCGTGACGCACGAGATGGGATTCGCCAAGTCGGTCGCCCATCGCGTGATCTTCATGGACCGCGGCGAGATCGTCGAGCAGAACACGCCGGAGGAGTTCTTCACCGCCCCGAAATCGGAGCGGACGCGGAGCTTCCTCGGCCAGATTCTGGCGCACTAAGGACCTTCCGTTCCACCAAGGACAGTCGTGATGAAGCCCGAAATCCTCCTCGTCGAACCCATGATGCCCGCCATCGAGCAGGCGCTCGACGCGGCCTACACCGTCCACCGCCTGTCCGCCGCGCCCGACCGCGACCGGCTGATCGCCGAGCTGGCCGACCGGGTGCGCGCCGTCGTCACCGGCGGCGGGACCGGCGTCAAGAACGCCGTGGTCGACGCCCTGCCGAGGCTCGGGATCGTCGCCATCAACGGCGTCGGCACCGATGCGGTCGATCTGGAGCATGCCCGCGGCCGCGGCGTGCGCGTCACCAACACGCCAGATGTGCTGACCGACGACGTGGCGGATCTCGCCATCGGGCTGCTGATCGCCGCCTCGCGCCGGATGATGGTGGGCGACCGCTTCGTCCGGGCCGGGCAATGGCCGACGGGCAAGCTGCCGCTCGCCCGCAAGGTCAGCGGCAAGCGGCTGGGCGTGCTGGGGCTGGGCCGCATCGGCGAGGCCATCGCCAAGCGCGCCGAAGCCTTCGGCATGACCATCGCCTACACCAACCGCAAGCCTCGCGAGGGCGTGTCCTACCGCTTCGTCGCCTCGCCGGTCGATCTGGCGCGGGAAAGCGACATCCTGGTGGTCGCGGCGTCGGCCGGGCCGGACTCGCGCAACATGGTGGGCCGTGAGCTGCTGGACGCGCTGGGGCCCGACGGCCTCCTGGTCAACGTCGCCCGCGGCAGCGTGGTGGACGAGCCGGAACTGCTGGCGGCATTGACCGAAGGCCGGGTCGGCGGGGCCGGGCTGGACGTCTTCGCCGACGAGCCCAACGTGCCGGAGGGCTTCTACGGCCTCGACAACGTCGTCCTGCAGCCGCATCAGGCCAGCGCCACGATCGAGACCCGCATGGCGATGGGCCAGCTGGTGCTGGACAATCTGGAAGCCTTCTTCGCCGGCCGGCCGCTGCCGACCGCCGTGGTGTGAGGCCCCGCCAGCGTGGACAAACCGCCGGATAGCAACAAACCGGGAAACGACCGCATCACCCTGACGGAGGTCGCCGGCCACGCCGGGGTGTCGCGGTCGACGGTGTCGCTGGTGCTGCGCGGCAGCCCGCTGGTGGCGGCGGAGACGCGGGAGCGGGTCCAGGCCGCCATGGCGGCGCTGGGCTACATCTACAACCGCGGCGCCGCCACCCTGCGCGCCGCCCGCACCCAGACCGTCGGACTGCTGGTCTGCGAACTCAACAACCCCTTCTATGCCGAGCTGACGGCGGGGGTGGACGATGTGCTGGACGCCGAGGGCTTCGTCGCCTTCATCGCCAACACCGCCGAGCAGCCGGAGCGGCAGGAGCGTTTCCTGCAACGGATGCGGGAACACAATGTCGACGGGGTGATCCTCTGCCCGGCCGCCGGCACCCCTCCCGACCTGCTCGACCGGCTCGACCGCTGGCGCCTGCCCGCCGTGCAGGCCCTGCGCTCCGTCTCGGATGCGGGGCGCGACTATGCCGGGGTGGATTACCAAGCCGGCGTCGAGACGCTCGTCGACCATCTGGTCGGGCTGGGACATCGCCGGATCGCCTTCGTCGGCGGGACGCTGGACCATTCCGCCTACGCGGCACGCCATGCCGGCTTCACCGCGGCGATGCGGCGGCATGGGCTGACCGACCATCCGGTCCTGCGCTGCCCGCTGACCCGGCGGTCGGGTGCCGAGGTGGCGGATGATCTGCTGAATCGGCCGCAGCCCCCCACCGCGGCCCTGTGCTACAACGACGTGGTGGCGCTCGGACTGATGCTGGGGCTGGAGGCGCGCGGCCACAGGGCCGGGCGCGATCTGGCCGTCACCGGCTTCGACGACGTGCCGGAGGCGGCGCTCAGCCGCCCGGCGCTCACCACCGTCGCCACCTCCGCAAGGCAGATCGGGCAGGAAGCCGCCCGCCTGCTCCTGCGCCGCATCGCCGACCCGCAAGGCCCGCCCGAGCGGATCATCCTGCCGAGCCGGCTGGTCGTCCGCCAATCCTGCGGCGCTCCCACTCATTCCACCCACCATAGAGACCTGTCATGACCGATACCGTCGAGGCCCTGATCGCGGCACGCGAAACCCGCAAGTGGCTGACCGGGCTGGACAGCCGCCCCGCCGACGAGGCGGAGGCCTATGCGATCCAGGACGCCGTCGCCCGCCGCCTGGGCCCCGTCACCGCCTGGAAGGTCGGCGCCGCCACGCCCGATGCCGAGCCCTTCCGCGCGCCGATCAACGCCGCCACCGTCTTCGAGGGTGCCGACCACCTGCCGGCCAACCTGTTCCAGGTCATCGGGGTGGAGGCCGAGATCGCCTACCGCTTCGGCCGCGACCTGCCGGCGCGCGAGCAGCCCTACACCCGCGACGAGGTACTGGACGCCGTGGCTTCCGTCCATCCGGCCTGGGAGATCGTCGACACCCGCTTCACCGGCTTCGGCAGCCAGGACAGGCTCAGCCACATGGCGGACCAGTTCAACCACGGCGCACTGATCGTCGGCCCGGCCGTCGCCGACTGGCGCGCCCTCGATCCGCTCACGGAGTCGGTGACGCTGGAGGTCGACGGCGAGACCAAGGTCGATGTCGTCGGCGGCAACAGCGCCGGCGACCCGGTACGGCTGCTGGTGTGGATGGCCAATGTCGGCGCCCGCAGCTTCGGCGGCCTGCATGCGGGGGAGGTGGTCACCACCGGCTCCTGCACCGGCACCGTCTTCGTCCAGCCGGGAAGCCGCTCGGTCGCCCGCTACGGCACCATGGGCACGCTGACGCTGAAGGTCGATTGACGACCGGAGGCAGCGCCGGGCCGCGATCCTCAAGCCGGATCCAGAAGGCGCGGCCCGGCGCCGCCATCCCCCAGCTCGTCCCACGGATTGCGAAGCGGACAGTCGCGGATCGACAGGCAGCCGCAGCCGATGCAGCCGTCCAGATTGTCGCGCAGCTTCGTCAGCTTGGTGATGCGCTCGTCCAGTTCCTGCCGCCAGCGCTCCGACATCCGTTGCCAGTCGGCGGTGGTGGGGGTGCGGTCCTCCGGCAGGGCGTTCAGCGCGTCGGCGATGGAGGCGAGCGAGATGCCCAGCCGCTGCGCCACCTTGATCACCGCCACCCGCCGCAGCACGTCGCGGGTGAAGCGGCGCTGGTTGCCGGAATTGCGCCAGCTGCGGATCAGCCCCTGCGCCTCGTAGAAATGGATGGTCGAGACTGCCACTCCCGACCGCCGCGCCACCTCGCCCACCGTCAGGTCCTTGTCATACTCCTCCGGCGACAGCATCCCGGTCCTCCCCTCTGCCGCAACCCTCCGTCCCGCCAGTGTGCAGCCATTTCCGCTTGACCTCAAGTTCTGTTGAGGTTTTAGCCTGCCCCGACTCTGCCGACCAAACGGGCAGAGTGCCGATTGCGTAATCAGGGGGATGGGGACCGTATGACGAGGGGAAAGCTTGCCGCCCTGCGTGACCGTCTGGCGGGATGGGGGGAGTTCGTGTTCCGGCCGATCCTGCCCGGCGCCACGCTGCGCGACCGCATGATCGCCTGCTGCGGCGCCCTGCTGGGCATCGCCGCGACCGGGCTGCTCTGCCGCAACATGCTGACCTACATGTCCAGCGCGCCGGTGCTGGTTGCGCCGATGGGGGCGTCGGCGGTGCTGCTGTTCGCCGTGCCGGCCAGCCCGCTGGCCCAGCCTGGTCGATCGTCGGCGGCAACACGCTGTCGGCCGTCGTCGGGGTGCTGGTCGCCGCCGTCATCCCCGACCCGATGCTGGCGGGAGCCGCCGCGGTGGCGCTGGCCATCGCCACCATGTCGCTGACCCGCTGCCTCCACCCGCCGGGCGGAGCCGCCGCCCTGACCGCGGTGCTGGGCGGGCCGGCGGTGACGGAGATGGGGATCAAGTTCGCCTTCTTCCCCGTCGCGGTGAACTCCATCCTGCTGCTGACCGCCGGGCTGATGTTCCACCGGCTGTCCGGCCACCGCTATCCGCACAAGGCGGTGAACACCCACCGCACCAGCGATCCGCCGCCGCAGCTGCGCCCCGGCCTGACCCAGGGCGACGTGGACGTCGCGCTGCGCACGCTGGCCGAGACGCTGGACGTCAGCCGCGAGGATCTCGGCACCCTGCTGGTCAATGCCGAGCTTCATGCGCTGGAACGCCTGCATGCCGACATCAGCTGCCGGGACATCATGTCCCGCGACGTCGTCTCGGTCACGCTGGACACCCATCCGCAAGTGGCGCGCGCCCGCCTGCTGGAGCATGGCTTC
>NZ_VUOI01000037.1:0-34089 GCF_015390205.1 Azospirillum sp. INR13 | reverse complement strand
ACCGCGCCGGGATCGTCCGCAGCAGGGCGCCGAACTTCGGCGAGAAGCCCAGGAAGATCGCGGCGACCGCGGCGACGACGAAGATCAGCGTGGAGAAGACGCGGGTGACCGCCATCACGCCCATGTTCTCGACATAGGTGGTGACGCCGGTGCCGCCGCCGCTGCCCGAGACGATGGTGGCGATGCCGTCGCCGATGAAGCCGCGGCCGATGTAGCGGTCGAGGTTGCGCCCGGTCATGGCGCCGATGGCCTTGATGTGGCCGAGATTCTCGGCGACCAGGATGAAGGCGATGGGTGCGACGAGGGCCATGGCGCCGGCATCGAAGCTGGGCGTGCGGAACTCCGGCATGCCGAACCACGGTGCGGCGGCCAGCTCCGCGAAGCTGACGGGCGGCAGCATGCCGAATCCGTTGGCCAGCACGAGATAGAAGACATAGCCCGCCGCGATGCCGGCGAGGATCGAGAGCCGCCGGATGGCGAGCGGGGCATAGACCGCGATGAGGGCGGTGGCGACCAGCGTGAACAGGGCGACGAAGGTGTGCGGGCCTGTCCCCTCGATGCCCTTGACGGCGACCGGGGACAGGTTGAGGCCGATCGCCGCCCCCACCGCGCCGGTGACCGCCGGCGGCATCAGCCGCTCGATCCAGCCGGTGCTGGTCCAGGTCACGAGCAGGCCGATGAGGACATAGAGCACCCCGGCCGCGATGATGCCGCCGAGCGCCGGCCCGATGTTCGGGTTGGGACCCTGGCCGCTGTACCCCGTCACCGCGATCACCACGGCGATGAACGAGAAGGAGGAGCCGAGATAGCTCGGCACGCGCCCGGCGGTGAGCACGAGGAAGATCAGCGTGCCGATGCCGGAAAACAGCACCGCGAGGTTTGGATCAAACCCCATCAGCAACGGCCCGAGGATGGTCGAGCCGGACATGGCGACCAGATGCTGGACACCGAGGGTCATCGTCGAGCCCCAGGGAAGGCGCTCGTCCGGCTGGACGACGGGGCCGGTCGCAAGCGGCCAACGCGGGAAGAAATCTGCCATTGAGGTTCTGTCCGAAGCTGTGTGGAAAGGCGCCCTTGCCGGGGAAATGTCCGGGCCATACCAGGCCAAGAAATCGACTATTTGATTAATTCTGGCAAGCAGGACGCCTTCCGTGGGAACGACGCCCGCTTTTTGGCGCCCGCGGCGCAGTTGCGCCACATCTTTGTGCAAACCGCCGCATGCAAACCGCCACACTTGGGTCATGTGCGGTCATGGCTTTTGTTCCACTGTACATCGAAGGCAGCAGGCATATGGTCGACAGAAGTCCTGAGCCAGGAGAGTGGTGGATGTCTGGAAGGCTGCTGAATGAGCGACGTGTCCTCATCGTTGAGGACGAATTCCTCGTCACCGTCGTTTTGGAGGCGGCGGTCCAGAAGGCAGGTGCCAATGTTGTTCGGCTCGCCGCTTCCACCGCGGACGCACTTGCGCTGATCGAAGCGGAGAGCTTCGATGTCGCACTTCTGGACGCCCGATTGGATGATGAATCGGTCACCGCCATTGCCGAGGCACTGGACGCGCGGGGCATCCCTTTTGTTTTTCATTCGGAATATGGCCCCGAGCATCTCCCGAGCGCCCACCGTCATCGCCCGCTGCTGCGCAAGCCATCGCTCTCATCCAGTGTCGTGCAGGCGCTGCATGAGGTGATGAATTGACCGGAGGCGGATGATCGTCTCCAGCGCATTGAACGGCGATGAGTTCCTCGAACATTCACCGTTGCCCGACGCGACGGCCTACATCCCTTTGGCCAACTCCACCAGAACCGAAGGCATGTCGTCGATGTGGAGGATGTCGTCGGGCTGATCGTCACACAGTGCACCGAGCGGCATCGAGGGTGCTTAGAGACCGTTTGAAAAAGGTTGGCTGTCCCGGCGTGATATGATTCAAACTTCGGATGTGGACCGAAGCGACGCGCGGCCGGATGGCCAGGATCGAGAGGAAGACGAAGCGGTATTCGACGGACCTGACCGATGAGGAATGGTGTCTGATAGAACCGCTGATGCCGCAGAAGGCCGACACCGGGCGTCCGAGGTCTGTGGACCTTCGGGAAGTCTTGAACGCCTTGCGTTATTTGGCCCGGACAGGCTGTGGCTGGCGGCTTTTACCGAAGGACTTCCCACCGTGGCAGACGGTGTATTGGTGGTTTCGGCATCTCCTGCGGCGCTTGCTGTTTCAGACGATCCACGACGTGGCGTTGATGATCGACCATGAACGGGCTGGGCGCGAGGCCAGTCCGAGCGCCGGGGTTGTGGACAGCCAATCGGTGAAAGCTCCCGCCGCCGCCGAGAGCGGCTATGACGCGGGCAAGAAAATCATTGGGCGCAAGCGGCACATCGCGGTCGACACCGATGGCCGCCTGTTGATGGTGAACCTGACCACGGCTGACATCTCCGACACTGCCGGAGCCCAGAAAATTCTGGAGGCGATACGCAAGCGTTGGCCATGGATGAAGCACCTCTTCGCAGATGGCGCCCATGATCGCAAGAAGCTGATGGACAAGGCTGCCTTCCTCGATTTCACCATCGAGGTGGTCCGACGAACCGATACCGAACCAGGGTTCAAGGTCGTGCCGCGGCGCTGGGTGGTCGAGCGGACCTTCGGATGGATGGCCCGCTGGAGACGTCTGGTTCGAGACTATGAAGCCCGGATCGACGTCTCCCGGGGGCATGATACAGCTCGCCATGGTAAGCCTGCTACTTCGACGGGGCTGCCACTGAAGCAGTTGTCAAACGGCTTCTCAAGCCATGGCTTCTCTTGGACGCTACTTCAGAATCCACAGATTGGGCCTCTACGTGTTTCAAAAAAGTAATCTCGCCCCTCAAGCAGATTCACCCCTGATTCAGTTCCAGCGCCATTCACAAGCAAACTACTTCCATCATTGAAGTAGAATGTTGTTTGAAACTGGTTTTGTACTAATTCAACATCTGTCGATTTGTATCCCTTGAATATGATCTTATCATCAAATACAGACCCTTGATCTAGAAAATCGTTGCCAAATCCGCTCTGGAGCTCTTTTTCGAAAACAAAAACGTTTTTCCCTATTTGATCTCTGGTGTCATCGTTGCCTGGGCCTGGATAATACACATCATTGCCACCATCATTATCAAATAGGGCGTCATCTCCCGCGCCTCCGACCACAGTGTCATTTCCGAGACCAGGCATTAGAAAATCAATGCCATCACCTCCATCCAGATAGTCATCTCCTCCATAACCTACTAGGTAGTCATTTCCTTTTTTTGCAATTATTGCATCATTGTTTTCAGACCCGAAAAGCTCTTCGCTCGCGTTCGTTCCGATGATCTTTTTCATCTCTCCTCCAGCTCAGAAAAGCAAATGAAAATTGGACAAAACGAATAAACACCCCAAATTTTCTTAAGCGATACACTCTAAAATTAAAAGATACTGGTGTGTTATGTAAATGTTACCATAGGAAGGAATCCCGCAACATCAATACTATGCATCAGATACTTCCGGTCATTCAATTATGCCTTATTTTCCAGTTAATAAGCCGCGTTGACCATACTTATGCTGGATCCATGCAATAGATATAAGCTCGTACACCAAACAGGAATAATTTCGTTCAACTTACTAATCCGATTGATAGCTGATGATGGTAAGTCACCAACGTTTAAGCGGACATCCTTCGGGGCGACCGTTTCTCTTATGGGCTGAGTGCATCGAATTCGTCGCCGCCACACAGCGGCCTACCCCGGTCGGGCTCGCCACGCCTCAAGTGCGGGCTAGAACAGACAGTCGACATAGCTCTCGATGTCCGTCAGCCGCAGCCTGCCTGGGTAATCGCATATGAAGATCGTGTTCTTTTCCGAGAAAGCCAGTCATCCCCGCGAAGGCGGGGAACCAGGGCTTTCGATCAGAGTCGTTTTGCGAACTCTGGATTCCCGCCTTCGCGGGGATGACGGAAGTCCCTTCCAAGGGCTACTTATCCCATATGCGATTGCCCTGCAGGGCCAGCATCCGGCGCTGTTCGGCATTCCGTCATGGCGGGGGATGCCGTCATGGCCTTGGACGATGGTGAAGCCGCCCCGCTCCTTGATCGCCTTGGCGCCCGGCGTGCCGTTGCTGCCGCTGCCCGACAGGATGATGCCGACGGCCCTTTCTCTACAGTCGCCGGCAAGAGAGCCGAGGAAGATGTCGATCGGGTTGCGCTCGCGATGGGCGGCCCGCCGCACCGACGTCAAGGTGGAGCCCGTCGGCGGCAAGTCCGGCAACAAGCGCTGACCCTAAGCGCGCATACCATGATGGGGCGGCGATCCGGCCGCCTCCCGCCGCAGCCGACTTGAGCCGTGGCGGAATGAATGGCGACGGCGGTGGAGACTTCATGGAGTTTCCAGCGCCTTTTTTTAAAACACACGACGAATAGACACACGCTATCGATTGGTGAGAAGCCATCGAGTGTCATCATTTTTGCATAGTGTCCGTTGCAAACTGTCTTGCGGATCACCAATTGGAGTCTGCTGAAGCCACCCCAGGCTTTTTTATTTTTGCTGTGGGCCGCAAATCCGGGGTCCTTCCTGGTGTGACTCGATCCGGACGGCATGGCCGCTGCCAATGCCGACACAATCGGCCCACATCGGAGACCGCCCATGGATGCCCGCACGAGGCTTGCCTTCTTCATTTTGCAAACCCGCGTCGGCTGGATCGTCCGTGTGGACGGGTTCGTCTATCCGCCCTGCGCCAGTCAGGCCGAAGCACTCGCCAAAGCCATTCGTGAGGCACAGGCGGCGGAACGGCTCGGGTTCGCCAGCGTCGTGCTGGCGCAATCGGCGGCAGGGGAACGCTGCCATGTCCGCTGGTGCTGTGCAGCTATTGGCGGAGCGGCCGGCGGAGCGTCACAGGCGATTGCCGGGTCACCGCATCCGGCGGTTCCGGCCATGGCGAATGTCCCGACGTCCACATCGGCCCAGGCCACATTCGCACCGGCCACATTCGTACCGGAGGAACGCCCATGACCCCCCTGTTCCACTCCATCGAAGGGCGATGTACCCATGGCGCCGACGTGCTGCGTGAACAGCTGCGTTGGACGAATGCAGAGCGCCGTTGGCATCCGGCGTTCCACGGCGCGCCATCCGACCTTCTTCCCCCAGCTTTTTCGCCGCCGGGACAAGCCAGCCTGATGCGAGGGCCGTGCTGACCCGTCTCACCATGGCCTGCGCCGTGGCCGGCGCAACCGCCCGCAAGGAACCGTGACCTCATGAGCCTATCAGCCCATTACATCGTGTCGTGCCGGACGGACGGCTGGTTCGTCGGGCTGGAGGGGGAGCGCTACGGCCCCTTCCCCAACGGTCAGGTCGGCGCCCTGATCGCCGCGGTGCAGGCCGCCAACCATGCCGGAAAGGACGGCCATGACGCGCGCGTTCTGCTGCGTACGGCGAAAGGCGTCACCGCCACCGTCTGGGTCTTCGGCACCGACAGCTACCCGTCGCCCTGGGTGGAGGATCTGCATCGGATCGCACTGCTGCCAAGCCGGGAACGCGCCCGCGCATCGGTCCCGCCGCCGCCCTTCAGGGGCCTGGCCGCCACGACTCCGAACGCCGCCTTGGCGGGCCTCGGGTAAGCCTGTACCGATCGTGCCCGGAAGGGCCCGCGCCGCGCCGGCAACGACCGGACGGACCGATCAGGCGACCACCTCGTCCGTCCAGATCTGGAACCCCGTCAGAGTGTTGGGGCCGAAGGTGTGGGTAAGCGGCACGTCGGCCGCGTCGCGTCCCTGCGCGATCAGGATTCGTCCGATCCGGGGCGTGTTGTTCCGTGGGTCGAAGACATGCCAGCGGCCACCGAGATACACCTCCATCCAGGCCGCGAAATCCATCGGCGCATAGGGCGGCGGCTGGCCGATGTCGCTGATGTAGCCGGTGCAGTAGCGCGCGGGAATGTTCATGGCGCGGCAAAAGGCGATGGCGAGATGAGCGTAGTCACGGCAGACTCCGCGCTTCTCGGCATAGGTCTGGGCCGCGGTCCGCGTCGGGCGCGAATGTTCGTAGCCGAAGGTCACATGGTCGTGGACGAAATCGCAGATCGCCTGCACCCGCGCCCAGCCCGGCGCGGTGCCCGAGAACAGCCGCCACGCCTCGTCCGACAGGACGTCCGTCTCGCAATAGCGACTGCCCAGCAGGAACAGCAGGGTGTCGGCCGGCAATTCGTCCACACGGTGCTGCACGGCGCCGGGCTCGGCCGGGTCGGGGATCCCGCTGTCCCGGATGATGCTGTCGGCGCTGATGGTGACAGGCCCGGCGGGCGCGACCAGCCGGCTGCACCAATTGCCGAAAACTGTCGCGGTAGCCCTGGATCGGCGCCGGTACGCTGGTGACGATGTGATCGGGCTGCTCCAGGTCCCCGACGCGCGAGTAATGCACGTTCAGCATCACGATCATCGGCGTGGGGGCGGGAAAGTTGAAGGTCAGCTGGTAACCCAGTCGTATGCGCATGAAGACTTTCCTTTTAAAAAGCGTGGTGGTGCCGGCCGGTGGTTCAAAGGGAACGGGAAGCAAAATTCCTCGATCAGTGTTCCGCCGTCTCCCGGTGGGGCAGGAGGGCTCTGACATGGCCGGCCAACGCGGAAAGACTGTAGGGCTTGCGCAAGACGATCAGCCGTCCCGGCACCTCCTGTGGGAGACATTCACTGTAGCCGGTCATGACGATGATCGGCAGATCGGCACGCCGCAGCCGGATCGTTCGGATCAGAGCCCCACCGCCCATGACGGGCATCCGCATATCAGTCAACAGGAGGGCGGCAGGGTCCTTCTCGTCGACCTCCAGCGCCTCAACCCCATTATGAACGAGCGTGACCCGGAAGCCTTCGGCCTCCAGACTCTCTATCAATGCCATCGCCGCAAGATTTTCATCCTCGGCGATGAGGAGATGATGTGGAATGATCATTCTTCGATAGCAACATATTTGGCAAGATATAGATAGCCATCAATGCCGTCGTTCCTTCGCCAATATGGAGTCTTAAATTGTTATCTTCCTCCAAGAACGCTTTTTCTCAGTGACGATTGGAGTGCTTCGGCGCGGTCAGCATGAAGGGCCGGTTCAAGCGTTTCCGAAAGCCGAACGCTTCTGCAACGCCGGCAATCGGGCCTCCCCGTCGTGGGCGAACGACCGAAAGCCGGTTGCCGGACAGCGCCAGTGCCAGCGCTTGAAAGCGTCATGGTCTTCCTGGAAGTGATGTTCCGGGTATTCGACGACGATGCCCGGTACGTCGGTGCCCCACGCCCGGCCGGTGTTGGAGCCCGCACCAGCCCAGACGGTCAACCCAGACGGCCAACCCAGACGGCCGTGGCCGGTGACTCGACCGCTGCAACGCCGACCGGCCTCACTTTGCGCTCAGTTGCACAACACCGCCGCCGCGGTTCACCCCCTCGCCGCCGCCTGACCGGAGGCGAAGCGGGCGAGCGTCCCGGCGTCGAGGCGCCGGTCGTGAAGCGCGCTGGCCACCAGCACGGCATCGGTTCCGTGCGCGTCCAGCGCGTCCAGATCCGCCGTGTTGCGGACGCCGCCGGCCCCCCACACCCGGACCCCCGGGCGTCGGGCCGCCAGCGTGGCGATGCGGTCAAGGTCCGGACCCTCGCCCGAACCGACCCGGTCCAGCGTCATGGCGATCACCCGCTTGGGCCAGCGGGCGGGCTCTTCATGCAGCGCCGCCGGCCCCAGCGGTTCCCCCCGCCGGACATCCAGCGACAGCGCCACCCGATCCTCTCCGGCGAGCGCCAGCGCCGCTTCCAGCGTCGCGCCGTCCGTCTGGCTTTCGCTGCCGATCACCAGATTGCGGATCCCGGCACCGAGCCAGCGGCGGCAATCGGCTGGCGTCGCCAGACCGGCATCGACCCAGAACGCCACCTCCGGCCAGCGGGCCTGCAGCGCCGCAACGGTGGAGCGATGGTCGCCATGTCCGCGGATCGCATCGAGGTCGGCGACATAGCAGGCGCGGAAGGGATGCAGCGCCAGCAGCGCGGCCACGATATCCTGGGGTACCGATCCAGCGGTCAGCGCGCTTTCGATGGGGCGGTAGCGGTCGCGCTCCCCCCGCTTGGCATGAACCACCTGCTCGTCCAGCAGGTCGATGACGGGAACGATGTCCATGGAGAACAGCCTTCGTCGGGTTCTGGTCTGCGAGTATGTCACCGGCGGCGTGCTGTGCAACGGGCCGCTTCCGACGGACCTGATGGCGGAAGCCAAGGCGATGGTCGCTGCGCTGGTCGGCGATCTGATCGCTCTGGATGGAGTACACGTCACGCTGTGCTGGGATAGTCGCCTTGCGTCCCCCTCTTTCCCGGCCGACCGCGTCGCCCTGTTTGCGGTTGTGCCGGGCGACGACGCGGAGGCGCGCTGGCGCGCGGCGGCCGCCCTGTGCGACGTGGTCTGGCCGATCGCGCCGGAAAGCGACGGGCTGCTGGCTCACGTCGCCGCTCTGTTCCGCGGCACCGGCCGGCCGGTGGTCGCCTGCGCCCCCGACGCCATCGCGCTTGCGTCGTCGAAGGCGGCGACGGCGGCACGGCTGGCCGCCCACGGCATCGCGGCCATTCCCACCGTTCCCTTCGGCGCCCCGCCGCCGCCCGCCGCCCGTCATGTGGTGAAGCCGGACGACGGCGCCGGCTGCCTCGATACCTTCGTCGTCGACGACATCGCCGCCTGGACGCCGCCGCACGCCGGCCGCTGGATCGTCCAGCCGCTGGTCGATGGCGAGGCGTGCAGCCTGTCCATGCTGGTCGACGCTGCCGGCGGAGTGCGGCTGCTCGGCTGCAACCGCCAGAAGGTGGAGCGTGGGGATGGGAGCTTCTCCTTCCATGGCGTGGAGGTCGGGGCGATGGAGCACCGTCGTGCCGCCTGGGAGCCGCTGGCCCACGCCATCGCCGCCGCGATCCCGGGGCTGCGCGGCTATGTCGCCGTCGACCTCATCGACCGCCCCGACGGTCCGGTGCCCGACGGTCCGGTGGTGGTGGAGGTGAATCCGCGCCTGTCCGTCGGCTATGTCGGGCTGTCGCGCGTGCTGGGCTGGAACCCGGCTGGCGATATTCTGGCACTGTTCCATACGACATCGGCCGATAGCGGGCGGGAGGACGCGGATGTCTGACGCGCGCAGAGAAGGGCTGCATCAACGTCGGGTGCCAGTTTGTGGACGAGGTCGAAACCATAGCCATCGACCGCGCGAAGACGCTGCCCGACGCCGGCGTTCCAATCGGCACCGGCGTCGGACAGCCAAAGTTGCTTTACTTCATGGATGGAAAGGAGAACTGGGCGCCTTCGCGGACGCCGCCGGTCGGCCAGCGCTGGGTGATGGTTTTGCGCCGGGTGTAGAAGCGCACGCCGTCCGGACCATAGGCCGACAGATCGCCGAACAGCGACCGCTTCCAGCCGCCGAAGCTGTGGTAGGCGACCGGCACCGGCAGCGGCACGTTGATGCCGACCATGCCGACCTTGATCATGTCGCCGAAATAGCGGGCGGCCTCGCCGTCGCGGGTGAACAGGCAGGTGCCGTTGCCGTACTCGTGGGCGTCGATCAGGTCCATGCCCTCCTGCATCGACTTGACCCGGACGAGGCAGAGGACCGGGCCGAAGATCTCCTCGCGGTAGATGGTCATGTCCGGGGTGACGCGGTCGAACAGGCAGCCGCCCAGGAAGTTGCCGTTCTCATGACCCGGCACCACCAGACCGCGCCCGTCCACCACCAGTTCCGCCCCCTCGGCGACGCCCCGGTTGACATAGGCCTTCACCTTGTCATGATGGGCGCGGGTGACCAGCGGTCCCATCTCGCAGCCGGCCGAGGTGCCGGCGCCGACCTTCAGGTCGCGCAGCGCCACGGACAGCTTGTCCTTCAGCCGGTCGGCCACCTCGTCGCCCACCGCCACCACGACGGAGATCGCCATGCAGCGCTCGCCGCAGGAGCCGTAGGCCGCACCCATCAGCGCGCTGACCGCGTTGTCCAAATCGGCGTCGGGCATGACGATGGCGTGGTTCTTGGCCCCGCCCAGCGCCTGCACCCGCTTGCCCTTTGCGCTGGCGGTCGAATAGACATACTCTGCGATCGGCGTGGATCCGACGAAGCTGACGCCCTGCACCCGCGGATCGGTCAGCAGCGTGTCCACCGCCTCCTTGTCGCCGTTGACGACGTTCAGCACGCCCGGCGGCAGCCCGGCCTCCAGCGCCAGTTGGGCGATGTAGAGGGCGGAGCTTGGGTCGCGCTCCGACGGCTTCAGGACGAAGGTGTTCCCGCAGGCGATGGCGATGGGGTACATCCACAGCGGAACCATCGCCGGGAAATTGAACGGCGTGATGCCGGCAACGACGCCCAGCGGCTGGAACTCCGACCAGCTGTCGATGGCCGGCCCGACATTCTTGGAGAACTCGCCCTTCAGCAACTCCGGCACGCCGCAGGCATATTCGACATTCTCGATGCCGCGGGTCAGTTCGCCGAAGGCGTCGTCCAGGACCTTGCCGTGCTCCGCTGTGATCAGCGCGCAGATGCGGTCGGCATTCTCCTCCAGCAACTGCTTGAAGCGGAACATGACGCGGGCACGCTTGGCCGGCGGCGTGGCGCGCCAGGCCGGAAACGCGGCCTCGGCGGCGGCGATGGCCTCTTCCACCGTGGCACGCGACGCCAGGGCGACCTGACCCGCCACGTCGCCGGTGGCGGGATTGACGATGTCGGCGGTGCGGGTGCCGGCGGGCGCGTCAGTCTTGCCGCCGATCAGGTGGGCAACGATGGTCATGGTGGCTTTCCTGAGGGAGATTATGGAGTGGGGAATGTGGAGTGCGAGTGCCCCCTCCCTAACCCTCCCCCACCTGCGGTGGGAGAGGGAACTGCTGCCGTTATGCGAATCCTCCCTCTCCCGCGATCGGATCGGCCTTCGGCCGACCGAGGGCGGGGGAGGGAGGGGGCAGCGGGGTCGCCCTTACGCGGTCGTCTGGATGGCGTCGGCGACGACGTTGAACAGGCGGTCGAGGTCGGCGGGTTCGCTGTGGAAATGCGGGCCGAACTGGAGCGTGTCGCCGCCGAAGCGCACGTAGTAGCCGGCCTTCCAGCACTTCTCGCCGATCTCGTAGGGCCGGCGGGCCGGCTCGCCCGGAAGCGGGGCGATGGTGACGGCGCCGGTCAGGCCGTAGTTGCGGATGTCGGCGACGTGCTTCAGCCCCTTCAGCCCATGGATCAGGTTTTCGAAATGCGGCGCCAGCGCAGCCGCCTTTTCCCACAGCTTCTCCCGCTCGAAGATGTCGAGCGCGGCCAGACCGGCGGCACAGGCGACCGGATGGGCGGAATAGGTGTAGCCGTGCGGGAACTCCACCATGTAGTCCGGCCCGCCATTGTCCATGAAGGCCTGGTAGATGTCGCGCTTCGCCACGACGGCCCCCATCGGGACGGCGCCGTTGGTTAGGCCCTTGGCGACGTTCATGATATCGGGCACCACGCCGAAGGCATCGGCGCCGAAGGGGGCGCCCATGCGGCCGAAGCCGGTGATGACCTCGTCGAAGATCAGCAGGATGGAATGCTTGTCGCAGATCTCGCGCAGCCGCTGCAGATAGCCCTTCGGTGGCGGCAGCACGCCGGCCGAGCCGGCCAGCGGTTCGACGATCACGGCGGCGATGTTGGAGGCGTCATGCAGCGCCACCAGTTCCTCCAGCGCGTCGGCCAGGAAGGCGCCTTCCTCCGGCATGCCCTTCGCGAACAGGTTCTGCGGCAGCAAGGTGTGGGGCAGGTGGTCGGCATCGACGCCGGTGCCGAACAGCTTGCGGTTGCCGCCGATGCCGCCCAGGCTGGTGCCGCCGAAGTTGACGCCGTGATAGCCCTTCGACCGGCCGATCAGCTTGGTCTTGGCCGGCTGGCCCTTCATCCGCCAATAGGCCCGCGCCATCTTCAGCGAGGTGTCGGCGGCCTCCGAGCCCGAACCGACGAAGAAGACATGGTCGAGGCCGGCCGGGGTCATCGACGCCAGTTTGTGCGCCAGCTTGAAGGCGGCCGGGTGCCCGTGCTGGAAGGCCGGGCTGTAATCCAGCTCCGCGATCTGGCGGGCCACCGCCTCCGAAATCTCGCGGCGGCAATGGCCGGCGCCGCTGCACCACAGGCCGGACAGGCTGTCGTAGATCTTGCGTCCTTCGGCATCCCAGTACCAGGTCCCCTCCGCCTTCACGATCATGCGCGGGTTGTTCTTGAACTGACGGTTGCCGCTGAACGGCATCCAATAGGCGTCGAGTTCCTCGCGCGTCAGTCCGGCAGCCTTGCCGAGCGACTGGGAATGATCGTTGTCCAGGGGGGCCATCCGCTGTTCTCCCGCTTCTGTTAGAGGCCGCGTCTGTCAGGGGCGCTGTCAGCGACGAGTGTGCGCGCTTCCCGGTTGCGATTAAATCCAAACTATAAGAACTTCACATAACCCAGCGCTTAACTATCTTGCCCCGACACCATGGTCCCAGCATGAGCAAGCCCACCCGGTCCCCCACCCGGTCCCTGGCCCCGATCGGCGATGCCGACATCCGCCTGCTGCGTGTTTTCCGGACGGTGGTGGAGTGCGGCGGCTTTTCCGCTGCCGAGGTGGAGTTGAACATCAGCCGGGCGGCGATCAGCCAGCACATGGCGGATCTCGAACGGCGGCTCGGCCTGACGCTCTGCCGGCGCGGGCGGGCGGGTTTCCGGCTGACCGACGAAGGGCATCTGGCCTATGAGGCGAGCCTGCGCCTGCTGGCCAGCACCGAGAGCTTCCGCAGCGAGATCGCCACCGTTCACGGCCGTCTGCGCGGCGAACTGAACATCGGCATCACCGACAACCTCGTCACCATGCCGCAGATGCGGGTGACCCACGCCCTGCGCAGCCTGAAGCAACTGGCGCCGGAGGTTCGCGTCAACATCCGCATGATCCCACCCAACGAGATCGAGCGCGGCGTGCTGGATGGGCAGTTGCACGTCGGCGTCGTACCGGTCCGCCGGGGGCTGCCGGGACTGGCCGGCCTTCCGCTCTACCAGGAGGAATCCCTGCTCTATTGCGGCGACGGTCATCCGCTGTTCGACCGTCCCGACGCAGCGGTGACGCCGGAGGCGGTCGAGGCCGCCGACGCCGTGGCGCCGACCCAGGCGCAGCTTCCCCATGAGCTGAACAACACCGCGACGGCGACCGACCGCGAGGGGGTGGCCTTCCTGATCCTCACCGGATGCTATGTCGGCTTTCTGCCCACCCATTACGCGCGGCGATGGGTCGAGCGCGGCATGATGCGGGCGCTGCTGCCCGACACCTACCATCATGCCCTGGAGTTTCAGGTGGTGACGAAGAAGGGGGCCCAGCCGAATCTGGTGCTGGAGCGATTCCTGGAGGTCCTGCGCGGAACCGGAAACGAGGAAAGCGCGGCCGGGGTCTGACGAGCGGCCATCGTGGCGCCCGATTGTCCACCATGCGGGAAAGCCTGCCACTGGATGCGACGGGTGCGGCGACCGTCGTCCAGACTGGGTCCGGCAAGCCAAGGAGACGAACATGGCATCGCCGTCATCAGCCACGATCTTCCAAAACCCCGAGACCGGCCAGACGGAAGCGGTGTCCAACAGGTCCGGGGTCTGGGCGTTCCTGGGCGGACCGTTCTATTTCGCGTCCAAGGGCGAGTGGATGCACAGCGCGATCCACGCGGTTCTGACCGTCATCGCCCTGCTGCTTTGGCCCAGCGGAGCCCTCATGTTGCTGGGGCTCTGGTTCGGCTACGCCTGCGCGACGCCGACCATTCTGGAAGCGCGCTACAAGCGGCTGGGCTGGCAGCGGGTTTCAGCCTGAAGGACGGCCTGATGGATGATGGTGGGAAGGGCGGCGTCGTGACTCCTCGGACGCTGTCTCCCCACGGTTGTCAGGCCGCAGCTCGCGAGTGATCGCGCAGCCAGCGCTCGAACGCCGTCGCCGTCATCGGGCGCGCGATATGGTAGCCCTGGACTTCGTCGCATCCCAGTTCGGACAGCATGTCCAAAGCCGTGTGGCTCTCCACGCCTTCGGCGACGACCCGATAACCCAGCTGATGGATCAGGGAAATCATGGCGCTTACCAGCGTAAGGCTGCGGTCCTGATCGCCAAGTCCCTGGATGAAGGAACGATCGATCTTCACCACGTCCGCCGGGATCTTCTCAAGGTAGGACAGGCTGCTGTATCCCGTTCCGAAATCGTCGATCGCAATTCCAAAGCCTGTCGATCTCAGCTCTTCCATCCTTTGCAAAGCGTTTTCGCCATTGCGGAGAATGGCGCTTTCGGTCAGTTCCAGCTCGATGCGATCCGGTTGAACGTCACACTGCTTGGCCAGGCCAGCGAGGCGGGCAGGAAAATCCTGTCGGTCCAGGTTCGATGCCGAGATGTTGATGGAAAGCGTCAGATCGATGCCTGCGGTTCGCCACGCCGCCAGCTGTGACAGCGCGGTGCGGGCGACCCACTCGGTCATGCCGTCGGCGAGAGCGGTCTGCTCGATGACAGGGACGAATTCCCCGGGCGGGATCGCGCCGAGAACGGGATGGGACCAGCGCAGCAGCGCCTCCGCACCGACGCATCCGCCGGTCGGGATGTCCACGCGCGGCTGAAAGACGAGGGACAACTGGTCGGCCGCGGAGAGCGCTTGCGGAAAGTCGGCCAGCAGCTGGAAGCGCCGGCGATGCGCGTCGTCGAGCGACGCGGAATAGATGCCGACCCCTCTGTCCGCCTCGCGGGCATCCTGCAGAGCGCTGTAGGCCATCCGCAGGACATGTTGGGGGGTGTCCGTGCCCAGTTGGAACGGAGCCACGCCGATGGCCGCGCGGATCACCACGGGCGTTTCCTGCGCGCCGGTCACATTGCCCAACTCGGTCGGTATACTGGCGGCGGCCGCCATCATTTCCTGTTCGCCCATGACGGGCGGCAGATAGCCGAGGTGGGTCGTGCCGATCTGATAGATCCTGGTTTCAGGACCGACCACGCGCCGCAGACGCCGGGTGGCCGCCCGCAAGAGGTCATCGGTGAAGGCCGGGCCGATGGCGCGGAGCGTGGCGGTGTGCTGGGCGACGTCGATCAGATCGACCAGGATGGCATAGCGCTGCTCCCCCGGATGATCCCGTGCGAGATCCTCGATGTCTTCGATGAACTGCGTGCGGTTCGGCAGGCCGCTGACCGGATCGATCCGTCCCAGGGCATGCTGCAGTTCGATCTGCGCCATGACCATCGCGGCAAGATCCTTGAGTGCCGCCGTTTCCTGGCTGGTGATCGCGCGCGGCTCCGTACCGAGCACGCACATCGCACCGAGCGTGTGTCCTTCGCGGGTGATCAGAGGAGCGCCAGCATAAAACCGGATGCCGGACCGGGCCAGAAGACTGTCCCGGTAACACTCGTCCTTGTCGAAGTCGGGAATGACCAGAACGTCGCAGCTTTCCGCGACTTGGCCGCAGGGGGCCTTTTCACGCGGAATCTGCCAGTGGTCGACGCCGACACGTGACTTGAACCATTGCCGGTCCCTGTCGGTCAGCGAAACGGCGGCGATCGGCAGGCCGAACAGCTGGCTTGCCATGCGGGTGATGCGATCGAAGCTCTCACTTGGCGCCGTATCCAGCAGGTTCAGTTCGCGAAGCGCGTCCAGCCGGGCTTCTTCCTGTGTCATGACTGCGCACCTTGCCCCGACATGGGTTTACGCAAAGAATGCAACTTCAGATTAATTGCAGAAAATCCGGGATTATTCTGTTCCCCACAAGCCAGAGAATTTTGGGAGCGGGTAAATGTAATGACATTCATTTCGAGGTTCCGCATTGGATGCGCTTCGCTGAGATGAGAATCGTCTGATGGATACGGAAGAAGACCGCGAGCTTTCTTCAGTCACGCTGGGTCATCTTTCCTAAAGATTTATTAAGCACGCTCTAGGATTTTACGCATAGGCTTGAGTGTCGGAGTTGTAGAAATGGGAAAGGCCGAGCTTCCCGAAATCCAGGCCGCCGCCGGCAAGCTGTTGGTGCACAAAATAATCCGCTACCACCATTGTAAGCGTTGACCGGGAGGGCGGCGCAGGCGTACTTTTAACCAGCCGGTTAAAACACCGCGGCCGCTCCTTCGGCCGCCCGAGCCCGCCGGCCGGAGAAGACGCATGGAACGTCGCTCACGCTCGGGCGCAGCACTGCGCCTGCTCAATTCCGACTGGGTCCGCCCCATCCTGCTGATGGTCATCCTGCTGGTTCTGTGGGATCTGTCGGTCCGGCTGTTCGGCGTGCCCGCCTATCTGGTGCCGAAGCCCGGCGACGTCGTGCTGGCGATGATCGACGAATGGCCGCGGCTGCTGTCCGAATCCGTCCCCACCTTCACGGCGACGCTGGGCGGCTTCGCGCTGTCGGTTCTGTTCGGCATTCCCATCGCGATGCTGATCGCCGGATCGCGCACGGTGGAGGCCTATGTCTACCCGCTGCTGGTCTTCTCGCAGTCGATCCCCAAGGTCGCCATCGCGCCGCTGTTCGTGGTGTGGTTCGGCTTCGGCCTGATGCCGAAGGTGATCGCCGCCTTCCTGCTGGGCTTCTTCCCCGTCGTCGTCTCGGCGGTCCAGGGCTTCAAGTCGGTGGACGGCGAGATGATGGACCTTGCCCGCTCGATGAAGGCGTCGCGGCTGCAGACCTTCCGGATGGTAAGCCTGCCGCATGCGCTGCCGGCGATCTTCGCGGGCCTGAAGGTCTCCATCACCCTGGCGGTGGTGGGGGCGGTGGTCGGCGAGTTCGTCGGCTCCAACTCCGGCATCGGCTTCGTCCTGCAACGCTCCATCGGCAATTTCGAACTGCCCTTGATGTTCGCGGCGCTGACCGTGCTGGCATTGATGGGCGTGGTGCTGTTCTGGGTCATCGATGTGCTGGAACGCTTCGCCATCCCCTGGCACGCCAGCCAGCGCGACAAGTTCAGCCCCACCGGCTGAGAGGTTATGAGTTTTTAGCGGCAATTGTCGGCCGTCATCCCCGCGAAGGCGGGGATCCAGGAGACTCCGCAATCAAGCGGCCGAAACGGATGGATTCCCGCCTTCGCGGGAATGACGGCCGAGAGGCGTGCCTGATGCAGACCGACGCTACCAGGTCCGAAACGCAGTTCCGAAATCCATTCACCGACAAGAACCCCGACGCCGCACCGCGCAGGCCGGCGGGGCGATCCACCACCCATGGGAGGACACCGGTCGTGATGAAGAAAACAATCGTCGCGGCGCTCTGCGCCTTTGCCGCCTCCACCCTGCCGGCGCAGGCCGCCGACAAGGTGACGCTGATGCTGAACTGGTATGTCTATGGCGAGCACGCCCCCTTCTACTACGGCAAGGACAAGGGCCTGTACGAGGCCGAAGGGATCGACCTGGAAATCCAGGAGGGCCGCGGCTCGGCGGTGACGACGCAGCTGGTCGCCAGCAAAGGCGTCACCTTCGGCTATGTCGACGTGCCGACCATGATCAAGGCGGCGATGAAGGGCGCTCCGGTGACCTCGCCGGGCGTGCTTCTGCAGACCAGCCCGATGTCCGCGATGGGCTTCACCGAAAAGAACATCCGCAAGCCCGAGGACATCAGGAACCGCATCGTCGCCATGACGCCCGGCGACAGCATGTCCCAGATCTGGCCGCTGTTCCTGAAGAAGACCGGCCTGAAGGAGCGTGATTTCGAGGTGGTGTCGGGCGATGCCCAGACCAAGCTGAACGCCGTCATCAACGGGCAGGCCGATCTGCTGCTGGGCTACGTCATGGACCAGAGCATGAAGATCAAGGATGCCACCGGCAAGTCGGTGACGCCGATCCGTTTCGCCGATTACGGCGTCAACATGGTCTCGTCCGGCATCATCGCCAACACCGACACGCTGAAGGACAACCCCGACCTCGTCCGCCGCTTCATGGCCGCCACCACCAAGGCGGTGGAAGAGGCCGAGAAGGCGCCGAAGGACGCCGCGGCCGCCATCCTGAAGGCCAACCCGAAGGGCGGCAAGCCCGACACGCTGCAGGAAGGCTTCGAACTGACCATTCCGCTCTACCGCACCAAGGAGACGCAGGGGATGCGGCCCTTCCAGGTCACCGACGCCAACATGAAGGAGACGGTGGACATGCTGGTCGAATATGGCGGGCTGGACGCCTCGGCCAAGGAGAATCCCAAGCGCTTCTACACCCGCGAGTTCCTGCCGGCCGACCCCGCGGCAAAGGCGATGAACGCCGCCGCCAAATGACCTTCCGTTGAGTGACCGGCATTGGCCCCCGCACGGAGCGACGAGGAGAGCATGGCACAGCCTCAGTTGAAACTGGTCGGCGAAGCGGAGACGCAACGCCTGTCCGGCGCGCCGCTGATCTGCATCGACGGCGTGACCAAGACCTACCGCACCCGCGACGGCGAGGTGCCGTCGCTCCGCCCCATCAGCTTCGACGTGCGGCCGGGCGAGTTCCTGGTGGTGGTCGGCCCGTCCGGCTGCGGCAAGTCCACCCTGCTGAAGATGCTGGCCGGGCTGCTGCCGGTCACCAGCGGCACCATCAGCATCGAAGGCGACACGGTGACGGAGCCGCACGACGACACCGGCATCGTCTTCCAGAGCCCGACCCTGCTGGCCTGGCGGTCGGTGCTGCGCAACATCATGCTGCCGGTGGAAATCCGCCGCCTGCCGCGGGAGCGCTACCTGGAGCGCGCGCACAAGCTGATCGGGATGACCGGGCTGACGGGGTTCGAGAACAAATACCCCTGGCAGCTGTCGGGCGGCATGCAGCAGCGCGCCGCCCTGTGCCGGGCGCTGGTGCATGACCCGAAGATCCTGCTGATGGACGAGCCCTTCGGCGCGCTCGACGCCATGACCAGGGAGCGGATGAATGTCGAGCTGCAGCGCATCCAGTTCGAGACCGGCAAGACGGTGATCCTGATCACCCACTCCATCCCCGAAGCGGTGTTCCTGGCCGACCGGGTGATGGTGATGTCGGAACGCCCCGGCACCATCGCCGCCACCTACGAGGTGCCGCTGGAGCGTCCACGGACGCTGGACGTCATGGGTGACCCGGTCTTCATCCAGCTGACCCAGTCCATCCGCAAGCATTTCGCGGCGCAGGGGCATCTGGATTAGGGGCGCGATCAGGCCGCAACGGTAGACCCCCACCCTAACCCTCCCCCGCCCTCGGCCGGCCAAAGGCCGGTCCGATCGCGGGGGAGGAGACTGCCGCCGCTCCGCAAATACTCCCTCCCCTGCCCAGCGGGGGAGGGAAGGGGCCCATGCGCCAGCATGGAAAGGGTGGGGGCCAGTCACCATCACCACGAAAGACCATCCCATGCCCGCCCCCCGTCTCCGCATCCGCGCCATCGAGCTGTACGAGCGGCCCGTCCGTTTCGTGAAGCCGTTCCGCTTCGGCGCGGTGACGGTGGAGGCCGCACCGCAGGCTTTCGCCCGCGCCTTGGTCGAGGTCGAAGGACAGGGCGAGGCCTGGGGCGCGACGGCCGAGATGATGATGCCGAAATGGTTCGACAAGTGCCCGGACCGCAGCCCGGCCCAGACGGTGGACGGCCTGCGCCGCTCGCTGGTGGATGCGCGGGAGGCTTATCTGTCCGACAGCCGCCTCGACACCGCCTTCGGCCATCACGCCGCCTTCACGCCGACGCTGGAGCCGAAGCTGGCCGCCGCCTTCGGGCCGGCACAGATCGACAAGGCGGTGCTCGACGGGCTGCTGCGGGTGCTGAATCTCAACGCGTTTCAGGGGTTGGGCGCCAATGTCGCCGGACTGGATGCGCGGCTGACGCCCGACCTCGGCGGTTTCGATCTGGATGCTTTCCTGAAGAGCCTTTCCCCGCTCGGAGAGGTGGAACTGCGCCACACGGTCGGGCTGCTCGACAAAGCGGAAGACCTGCACGCTCTGCTGAAGCGCTCACCGCTGCGCTGGTTCAAGATCAAGCTGGGCGGCGACGTGTCCGCCGATGTCGAGCGGCTCACCGAACTGGCCGCCGTGCTTGAGGAGGCCGTCCCCGGCTACCGCGCCACGCTGGACGGCAACGAGCAGTATCGCGATGCGGACCATGTCGACGAGCTTCTCGACCGGATCGACGCCATTCCGGCGCTGGCCGGCTTCCGCAAGGCGCTCGCCTATCTGGAGCAGCCCATCACGCGGGAGGCGGCGCTCGCCCGGCCGCTGGGCACGGTGGCGGAACGCATCCCGGTCATCATCGACGAGTCGACGACGGTTACGACGCCTTCCCGCGCGCCCGCGCCATGGGCTATCCCGGCGTGTCGTCCAAATCCTGCAAGGGCCTGTACAAGGCGATGCTCAACCGCGCCCGCTGTGGGGCGTGGGGGCCGCCGCACTTCATCTCCGCCGAGGACCTGACCTGCCAGGCCGGGCTGTCGGTGCAGCAGGACACCGCGCTGGTCGCCTTCCTCGGCATCCCGCATGCCGAACGCAACGGCCACCAGTATGGCGAGGGCTTCGACAATCCCGAAGAGGGCGCCGCCTTCCTCGCTGCCCATCCCGGTTTCTACGCCCGCGATGCCGCCGGCACGGTCCGGCTCGCCACCGGCAGCGGCCGGCTGCCGATGGCGCCGCTGTTCCACCCCGGATACGCTCATGCGGCCGATCCCGACTGGTCCGGCCTGTCCCCCCTTTCAAACCCGACATCAGCGCTTTCCGAAGGAGTTCCCCCATGAGCACCAAGCGCCTTGGCCTCATCATGCACGGCGTCACCGGGCGGATGGGCATGAACCAGCACCTGATCCGCTCGATCCTGGCGATCCGCGCCCAGGGCGGCGTCACCCTCTCCGACGGCTCGCGCGTCATGCCCGACCCGATCCTCGTCGGCCGCAATGCCGAGAAGATGCAGGAGCTGGCCCGCCGCCACGGCATCGAGCGCTGGAGCGACAACCTCGACGCCGCGCTGGAAAACCGCGACGACGTGATCTTCTTCGATGCCGGCACCACCCAGATGCGGCCGACCCTGCTGGAGAAGGCGATTCGCGCCGGCAAGCACGTCTATTGCGAGAAGCCCATCGCCACCAATCTGGACGAGGCGTTGCGCGTCGTCCGGCTGGCGGCGGAGGCCGGGGTGAAGAACGGCACGGTGCAGGACAAGCTGTTCCTGCCCGGCCTGGAGAAGCTGCGCATGCTGCGCGACAGCGGCTTCTTCGGCCGCATGCTGTCGGTGCGCGGCGAGTTCGGTTACTGGGTGTTCGAGGGCGACTGGCAGCCGGCGCAGCGTCCGTCCTGGAACTACCGGGACGAGGATGGCGGCGGCATCATCCTCGACATGATCTGCCACTGGCGTTACGTGCTGGACAACCTGTTCGGGCAGGTCAAGAGCATCTCCTGCCTCGGCGCCACCCACATCCCGGAACGCTGGGACGAGACGGGCAAGCCCTACAAGGCGACCGCCGACGACGCCGCCCTATGCGATGTTCGAGCTTGAGGGCGGGGTGATCGCCACCATCAATTCGTCCTGGTGCACGCGGGTCTATCGCGACGATCTGGTGACCTTCCAGGTCGACGGCACCAACGGCTCGGCGGTCGCCGGCCTGACCGACTGCGTGATCCAGCCGCGCCAGGGCACCCCGCGCCCGGTGTGGAACCCCGACCAGAAGCAGACGATCGACTTCTACGACACCTGGCAGCCGGTGCCGGAGAATGCCGTGTTCGACAACGGCTTCAAGGTGCAGTGGGAGTCCTTCATCCGCCATGTGGTGGAGGATGCGCCGTACGAGCACGGCCTGATCGAGGGCGCCAAGGGCGTCCAGCTGGTGGAATGCGCGCTGCAGAGCTGGCGCGAGCGCCGCTGGGTGGATGTGCCGGCGATCGGGGGGTGAGGCGTCGGCTGACGATGCCCCCTCCCTAACCCTCCCCCACCTTCGGTGGGAGAGGGAACTCCGCCGCTCCTTTGCATAACTCTCGCCAAGCGTCCAACCCCCTCTCCCGCGAAGCGGGAGAGGGGTGGGGAGGGGGCTCGCCTCCGCGACTTTTCTAGGAACACCATCCCATGCCCACCATCCGCCTCCCCCGCCCCGACCGCAGCATCGAGAGCTACACCCTCGCCCCGCCGCGCGGCTTTCCCGCCCGCACCGAGCGGCCGCTGACTCGCATCGCCTTCGCCGCCGCCCATATGGTCGCCGACCCGCTGGCGGAGGCCGATCCGTGGCTGGCGCCCGCCATCGACTGGGACCGCACCATCGCCTTCCGCGAGCATCTGTGGGACCTCGGCCTCGGCGTCGCCGAGGCGATGGACACCGCACAGCGCGGCATGGGGTTGGACTGGCCGACTTCGCTGGAGCTGATCCGCCGCTCTCAGTCGACCGCCAAGGCGCGCGGCGGGGTGATCGCCTGCGGCGCCGGCACCGACCATCTGCCGCCGGAGAACGCCCGCGGCATCGACGACGTGATCCGCGCCTACGAGGAGCAGGTCGAGGCCATCGAAGCCCTCGACGGCCGCATCATCCTGATGGCGTCGCGCGCGCTGGCCCGCGGTCGCCAAGGGGCCGGAGGATTACGTCCGCGTCTATGGCCGCATCCTGTCGCAGGTTCGCCGTCCGGTGATCCTGCATTGGCTGGGCGACATGTTCGACCCGGCGCTGGCCGGCTATTGGGGCACCAGCGACATCGACGGGGCGATGGACACCGCGCTGTCGATCATCGGCGATTTTCGCGCCCAAGGTGGACGGCATCAAGATCTCGCTGCTCGACAAGGACAAGGAGATCGTCATGCGGCGGCGGCTTCCGGACGCCGTGCGCATGTATACGGGGGACGATTTCAATTACGCCGAGCTGATCGCCGGCGACGGGCAGCATCATTCCGACGCGCTGCTCGGCATCTTCGACGCCATCGCGCCGGCCGCAGCATCGGCACTGGCCCATCTGGCCGAGGGCGACGAGGCGGCGTTCCACGACATCCTCGCCCCTACCGTTCCGCTGTCGCGCCATATCTTCAAGGCGCCGACCCGCTTCTACAAGACCGGCGTCGTGTTCATGGCCTATCTGAACGGCCATCAGGACCATTTCACCATGGTCGGCGGGCAGGAGAGCACACGCTCCACCCTGCATCTGGCGGAGCTGTTCCGGCTGGCCGACAAGGCCGGGCTGCTGTCCGATCCCGACCGCGCGGCCCGGCGGATGGCGGCGTTGCTGGCGGTGCGGGGGATTTCGTGATGCGGGATTTTTCCACTGACCACCGCTGGCTGTCGATCAACACCGCCACGGTGCGCAAGCAAGGCGATCTGGTGGAGATTCTCGACGCCTGCACCCGCCGCGGCATCCGCGCCGTCTCGCCCTGGCGCGACCAGGTGGCGGCGGTGGGGCTCGACGCCACGCTGCGGGCGGTGCGGGCGGGGGAACTGGCGCTGTCCGGCTATTGCCGCGGCGGCATGTTCCCGGCCGATCCGTCCAAGGCGGCGGAGGTGCGCGACGACAACCGCCGCGCGGTGGACGAGGCGGCGGCGCTGGGGGCGGTCTGCCTCGTGCTGGTGGTCGGCGGACTGCCGCAATATTCCCGCCCCGGATCGGCGCCCAGCAAGGACATCGCGTTGGCCCGCTCGCAGGTGGAGGACGGCATCGCCGAACTGCTGGACTATGCCCGCAAGGCCGGCATGCCGCTGGCGATCGAGCCGCTGCACCCGATGTATGCCGCCGACCGCGCTTGCGTGAACACGATGGGGCAGGCGCTCGACCTCTGCGACCGGCTGGATCCGGTGCGGTCGGGGGCGCTGGGGGTGGCGGTCGACGTCTATCATGTCTGGTGGGATCCGCAGCTGGAGGCGCAGATCCGCCGTGCCGGTAGTGAGAGGCTGCTGGCCTTCCATGTCTGCGACTGGCTGGTGCCGACGACCGACCTGCTGCTCGACCGCGGCATGATGGGCGACGGCGTCATCGACATTCGCGCGTCCGCGGCTGGGTCGAGGAGAGCGGTTTCGCCGGCTGGTCGGAGGTGGAGATCTTTTCGCAAGGCAACTGGTGGGAACGGCCGATGGGCGAGGTTCTGGACACCTGCGTCGACCGGCACCGCAGCGTGGTTTGAATTCGCCGGCCGACGCTCTACCATCGGGGAAGACCGCCCCCTACCCGTACCGCAGGAGCCGGCTTCCCGCATGGACAGCCTGACCGACGCACCCGAGCCGGTGCCACCCGCACCGACACCGAACAGAGCCGCCGCTCCGGCCAAGGCGACCCGTGATCCGGAGGGGACGCGGGCCCGCATCATGGCCGCCGCGACGGAGGAGTTCGCGCGCTACGGTCTGGGCGGCGCCCGCATCGACCGCATCGCCGAGCAGGCGGGCACCAACAAGCGCATGCTCTACTATCATGTCGGCAACAAGGAGGAGCTGTATCTGGCGGTCCTCGAGGGGGCCTACGCCCACATCCGTGCCACCGAACGCACGCTGAACCTGGAAATGCTGGACCCGCCCGACGCCATCGCGCGGCTGATCGAGTTCACGTGGCAGTATTTCATCGATCACCCCGAATTCATGGCCCTGCTGAACACCGAGAACCTGCACCGGGCGGAGTTGCTGAGGACGTCCGCCCATGTCCAGTCGATGCATTCGCCCTTCGTCCAGATGATCGCCGACGTGCTGGCGCGCGGGGTGGAACTGGGGGTGTTCAGGGCCGGGGTGGATGCGGTGCAGCTCTACATCTCCATTGCCGGCCTGTCCTATTTCTACCTGTCCAACGTCCACACCCTGTCCGTCATCTTCGGCCGCGACCTGCTGGCCGAGCCGGCGCGGGAGGAGCGGCTTGCCCATATGGTGGAACTGGTTCTGAAGGCGTTGCGGCCCTAACCGTCCAAGCCGGTCAAGTCGGCCGGCAGGCCGGGGCCGAACAGGCTGCCGTGGCCGCTGCGGATACGCAGCTCCAGCGCCGCGGTCTCGGGCAGCAGGCGGTCGGCGAAGACGCGGGCGAGGCCGATCCGTCCATCCAGATAGCCTTGGTCGTACCCCTCCGGCCGCCGTGCCGCCGCGGTCGCCATCAGCCCCCACATCCAGCCATAGGTCACCAGCGCCATCAGCCTCAGCGTGTCGGTCGCCGCCGCTGCCGGGGCGAGGGGGCTTTGCGTTCCCGCCTCCGCCAGCCATGCCACCACGCCACGCAGCCGCTCCGCCGCGTCGCGCAGCGGGCCGGCGATGTCGCGGGTGAGCGGTTCGGCCTCCAGGTCCCTCGCCGCCGCATCGATGGCCGCGAACAGGCGGGCGACCGGCCGGCCGCCATGCAGGGTCAGCTTGCGCTGCACGAGGTCAAGCGCCTGGACGCCGTTCGTCCCCTCATAGATCTGCGTCGCCCGCACGTCGCGGACCAGCTGCTCCACCCCGTTGTCACGGATATAGCCGTGGCCGCCCATGACCTGCTGGGCCAGCACCGCCGCCTCGAAGCCGAAATCGGTGCCGGCCGCCTTGATGACCGGGGTCAGCAGGGCCGCCCAATCCTCCGCCTCCTCCACCACGGAGGGGTCGCCGGAGCGATGGGCGCGGTCCATCCACAGGGCGGTCCAGGCGGCCAGCGCCCGGCCGGCGTCGGTCAGCGCGCGGGCGGTCAGCACCATGCGGCGGACGTCGGGAAGGTGGATGATCGCATCGGCCGGCCGGTCGGGATTGCGCGGCCCGTCGGGCGCCCGGCCCTGCTCGCGCTCGCGCGCATATGCCAGGGCGGACTGTGCGGCGCATTCGCTGACGCCGATGCCCTGGATGCCGACGAACAGCCGTTCGTGGTTCATCATGGTGAACATGGCCGGCAGGCCGCGGTGCGGCTGCCCCACCATCCAGCCCACCGCGCCGTCGTAGGACACCACGCAGGTGGGCGAGGCGTGGAGGCCCATCTTCTGTTCCGACGACAGCACGGCCCAGCCGTTGCGGGAGCCGTCCGGCAGCCGCTTCGGCACCAGGAACAGGCTGATGCCCCGCGTGCCCGGCGGTGCATCGGGCAGGCGCGCCAGCACCAGATGGACAAGGTTGTCGGTCAGGTCGTGGTCGGCCGAGGAGATGAACATCTTCTGGCCGGTCAGGCGATGGCTGCCGTCCGGCCCCGGCTCCGCCCGCGTGCGCAGCAGGCCGAGATCGGTGCCGGCATGGGGCTCGGTCAGGGCCATGGCGCCGGTCCAGTCGCCGGAGATCATCCGCGGCAGATAGGCATCCTTCAGCGCGTCGCCGGCATGGGCGGCGATGGCGCGGATGGCGCCCTGGGTCAGGCCGGGCACGATGCTGAAGGCGAGGTTGGCGCTGCACACCATCTCCGTCACCAGCGTGTCGAGCAGCGCCGGCATGCCCTGTCCGCCATAGGCGGGATCGCCGGCCAGCCCGTTCCAGCCGCCCTCCCGCCATGCGCGGTAGGCGTCGGCGAAGCCGGCGGGCATGCGCACGCCATCGGACTCGACGCGCACCCCCTCCTCGTCGCCGGAGCGGTTGAGCGGGAACAGGACCTCCGCGGCGATGCGTCCGGCCTGGGCCAGCACGTCGTCGAACAGGTCGCCCGACATCTCGTCCCACCCCGCCTCCGCCAGCACGGCGGGCGCATGGAGCACCTCATGGACCAGGAAGCGCATGGATTGAAGTGGCGGCTGATACACGGCCATGATGGTGCTCCTCAGTTCCGCAGGGGTTTGCCGGTGTCCAGCATGTGCCGGATGCGGGCGCGGGTGGCCGGTTCCCGGATCAGGGCGGATATGGCCTCACGTTCCAATGCGGCGAGGGCATCCTCGTCGACAGGTGTCTGCGGGTTGGTTTCGGCTCCGCCGCAGCACACGCCGGCCAGCCGGTCCGCGACCAGTTCGTCATGGGGACTGGCCCGCCCGTCCTGCCGCCAGCCCCGGACGATGGCCTGCAACGCCTCCCTTCCCGCCGGACCCGGCAGGGTGACGGAGCCGACGTCGGGCGGGCGGTAGCCTTCGGCCAACGCCACCGCCTTCGCCTTGGCGTCGCCGAGCAGCCGGTCGCGGCCCATGGTGATGCCGTCCTCCGGCCGCAGATAGCCGAGCGCCCGCGCCTCCAGCGCCGAACCGGTGATGCGCGCCCCGGCGATGGTTTCGAAAGCCGCCTGAGACGTTCCTTCCGGACCGGCGGGCCGGTCGGACCTTCGGCCCCAGCGCAGCAGCAGTTCCGCCGTACCGCGCCAGCCCGGAACGATGCCGACCTTCAGCTCGACCAGCCCGATATAGGTCTCGGCATGGGCCTGGATGGCGTCGCAATGCAGCAGCACCTCGCAGCCGCCGCCGACCGCCAGACCGGCCGGTGCGCCGACCACCGGGATGGCTGCGTGCTTCAGCGCGCGGAAGGCCGCCTGCCCCTGATCGACGAAGCGTTCCAGCGCGGCGAAATCCTCCGCCTCCAGACGCTCGACGAAATAGCCGAGATCGGCCCCGGCGGAGAAGGCGCGCGGGTTGTCGTTGTAGAGGACCATGGCGCGGAAATCCGCCGGCACCCGCTCCGCCGCCTCCGCGACCATGGCGAGGATGCCCCGGTCGATGGCGTTCATCTTGGTGTGGAACTCCAGGCAGGCGACGCCGTCGCCCAGGTCCCACACCGACGCCGACCCGTTGCCGGCGAAGCGCGGCCCGCGCTCCTTCACCTCGGCAAGGTCGAGCACGCCCGGCGGGCGGCGGACGGACGTCCAGGCGCCGGCTGTGCTGCGGCTCTCCCGCCCGGCGGCGCTGCGGCGGTGGAAGCCTCCCTCAGCGGCGGCGGCGGCGAGAAGCGGCGGCACCTCGCGCCCCTCCGCCGCCAGCCGGTCGGCGATGGCGGCGCAGCCCACCCGGTCGGCCAGCGCGAACGGCCCCTCGGCCCAGCCATAGCCGAGCCGCATGGCGGTGTCGATGGCCGCCACGTCGTCGGCGATCTCCCCCGCCACGGCGGCGGTGTAGGCGAGGCTGTTGGACAAAACCGCCCAGGCGTAGCGTCCGGCCGCATCCTCCTGCCGGATCAACGCCGCGAGATCGCGGTTTCGCGCCGGCATCGACCTGCGGACGGTACTCCCCGGTGGAGAGGTTCAGCGCCTCGCGCTCCTTGCTGCCGGGGGCGAGGCGGTAGAAGCCGCCCTTGGCCTTGCGGCCGATCCGGCCCTCGGCGATCAGGCGTCGGATCAGCGGCTCGGCCGTCAGGTCATGGCGGTGATGGGCATCTCCGGCGGGCAGGGCGCCCAGCAGGCTGCCCCACACCAGCGGCACCAGATCGATGCCGACGAGATCCAGCAGCCCGAAGATCCCCGTGCGCGGCACGCCGAACGGCGCACCGGCGACGGCGTCCGCCTGCTCCACCGTCAGGCCGTGGCGCAGCGCCTCGATGGCGGCGACCGACATCCAATGGCAGCCCAGCCGGTTGGCGATGAAGGCCGGCGTGTCGCGGCAGTCCACCACGGTCTTGCCCAGCACCGTCTCCGCCGCATCGCGGACCAGCGCGGCGGCTTCCGGCGCGGTGCCGGGGCCGGCGACCAGTTCCATCAGCCGCATGTGGCGCGGCGGGTTGAAGAAATGGGTGATGACGAAGTCGCTGCGGAAAGCCTCCGACGCTCCCTCCGTCAACTGCGCCAGCGGGGATGGTGGAGGTGTTGGAGGACACCACCGCCCCGGCTTGCGCAGCGCGTCGAGCCGGGCGAACAGCCGGCGCTTGACCGCCAAATCCTCCACCACGGCCTCGACGATCCAATCGGCGTCGGCTACGGCGGCCAGATCGTCCTCGATGGAGCCGACGCTCACCAATTCAGCGGCGGAGGGGTCCATGAAGCCCTGCGCCTTCAGCTGCCGTTCCACGCCGGCACGGGCCGGGGCGGCACGGTCGTCTTCAGGGCCGGCGACGTCGAGCAGCAGAACCGGCACGCCGCCGTTGGCGAACTGCGCGGCGATGCCCGATCCCATGGACCCGGCGCCGATCACCGCGACCTTGCGGATTGCCCTTTCCATCACGCGCGCTCCGGGAGAGTGGCGGGCAAGCGGGTGCTGCCCGCGGCGAAGGCGTGGTTCATCGCGTTCGATCCTTGAGTACGGGTGGTCGGCTCGGGCTTGTGCGTTTGAAGCTTGAACGGCCATACATCCAAATCGGATGCCCTTCTCCCCTTGCGGGAGAAGGGTTGGGATGAGGGGTGCAGCGGCTGGAAGCCGTTGGAAGCCATGTATTTGCTACCCCTCACTCCAAGCCCTCTCCCGCAAGGGGAGAGGGGCTTTATCCATCGGAAAAGACGCTCAGGCGCCGTGGGACTTGCGCAGTTCGCGCTTCAGCAGCTTGCCGGCGGTGTTGCGGGGCAGGGTGTCGAGGAACTCGATCCGCTTGGGCACCTTGAAATGGGCCAGATGCTGGCGGACATGGGCGACCAGCTCCTCCTCCGTCGCGGTCTGGCCGTCGCGCAGCACGACGAAGGCGCTGATCGCCTCGATCCATTTCGGGTCGGGCAGGGCGACCACCGCCACCTCCGCCACCGCCGGATGGGTGTAGATCGCCTCCTCCACCTCGCGGCTGGCGACCAGGACGCCGCCGGTGTTGATGACGTCCTTGATGCGGTCGACGATGTAGAGATAGCCCTCCTCGTCGAAATAGCCGACGTCGCCGGAATGGAACCAGCCGCCGGTGAAGGCCTCCGCCGTTTCCTGCTCCTTGCCCCAATAGCCGACCATCAGCTGGGGAGAGCGATGGACGATCTCGCCATGGGTGCCCGGCGGCATATCGTTCATGTCGGGATCGACCACCCGCATCTCGACGTTCAGCACCGGACGCCCGGCCGAGGCGGGGCGCGCCTCATGCTCCTCCGGCCGCAGGACGGTGGCGAGCGGCCCGATCTCGCTCTGGCCGTAGCAGTTGAAGGCCTGGGCGCCGGGCAGCCGCTGGCGCAGCTCCTGCAGCACCGGCACCGGCATGATCGAGGCGCCGTAATAGAGCTTGCGCAGCGAGGACAGGTCGTGCGCGTCGAAATCGGCATGGCGCAGCAACCCGACCCAGACCGTCGGCGGCGCAAAGAAGGAGGTGATGCCGTGGCGCTCGATCAGTTCCAGGCAGCGCTTCAGCGCCGGGGCCTGGATCAGCCGCGTCGTCGCCCCGATCAGCAGCTGCGGCATGACGAACACATGCATCTGCGCCGAATGGTAGAGCGGCAGGGCGGCCAGCGAGCGGTCGTCCTGGTCGAGGCGGCAGCTGTAGATGCAGCTCTGATACTCCGCCAGCAGCGCGCCGTGCGTCATCATCGCGCCCTTCGGCGCCGCCGTGGTGCCGGAGGTGTAGAGAAGCTGCGCCACGTCGTCGGCGCGAACCGCCGTATCGACCTCCGCCGGGGCCGTTTCGTCGAGCGCCACCGCCAGGATGTCCAGGCCGTTCGCATCGCCGTCCGTCAGCGTGCCGAACCGCTCCACCCGGCCGGCGGCTTGCACCCCCTCAAGGTTCGCGGCGAGGTCGGGGTCGTGCAGGACCATGCGGGCGCCCGACTGCTCGACGATGTAGGACAGCTCCTCTCCGGTCAGGGCGTAGTTGATCGGCACATGGATGAAGCCGCCGACGGCGCAGCCGAGCCAGGCGATCACATAGGCGTCGGAGTTGCGGCCATAAGCCGCCACCCGGTCGCCGGGACGCATGCCCAGGTCGCCCAGCCGCCGGGCCACCCGCAGCGCGGCGCGGTGCAGTCCGGAAAAGCTCCAGTCCCGCTCTTCGTAGGTCAGGGCGGTCCGCGTGGCGTTGCGCCGGGCGCTGCGGGCAAGCGCTGCGCCGATGCTGTCGGTGCGGGCGGTGGCGATGCTGTCCATGCGTTCCTCTCCCCTCATTGTTCGCGCCCTCAACATACTTGTTGGAAGGCATGTTACTTGAGAGTAGGATGAGGCAGATTGATAAGCCGGTCAACAGTGTGTGTGGCGGTCAATCGGCTGTGGCTGCTGTCGGCGTGATGGACAGAAGCGGAGGGGAATGCAAAGGCAGGGGGATGGGTGCGTGCCGGAACGGAGTGATGACGCGATGCAGGACAGTATGGACAGCCAATCGCCATGGAAGGCGTCATCCGACCGCCAGACGGAACGGGAGGCGAAGCGCGTCGCCGTGCTGCGGACGGCGGCGCGGGCCTTCAACGAGATGGGCTATCACAACACCTCGCTGGACGACATCGCGCGGCGTCTGAACGTCACCAAGCCGACCATCTACTATTACGTCAGGAACAAGGAGGAGATCCTTTTCGAGTGCGTGCGCATCGGGCTGGAGATGCTCGACGAGGCCTCGAACGACGTGATCGGCCATGACGGCAGCGCCTATGAGGAGCTGATCGCGGTGATGCGCAAATACGCCGAGATCGTCACCATGGACTTCGGCATGTGCGTCATCCGCGTCGGCGAGGAACCGTTGACGGAGGAAAGCCGCCGCACGCTGCGGTCCCTGAAGCGCAGCATCGACCGCAAGTTCCGCCGCCTGATCGAACGCGGCATCGCCGAGGGCTGCATCGCGCCCTGCGATCCGAAGATCGCCGCCTTCACCGTGGCGGGCGCCCTCAGCTGGATCGGCCGCTGGTACCAGCCGAACGGCGGTCTCAGCGCCCACGATATCGCCGCCCAGTGCATCGACCTGCTGATGAACGGCCTGGGCAAAACCACAACATCCGGGGAGGACCATGACACTCGATCCAGTGGCTGACCCGACCGTGACCCGGTCGGAGCTTCAGGGGCCGGTGGCTCCCGATCCCGACGCGGTCGGGCGCGTTGCCGTCATCGGTGCCGGCACCATCGGCGCCAGCTGGGCGGCGCTGTTCCTGTCCAGGGGGATGAGCGTCGCCGTCAGCGACCCCAATCCCGCCGCGGAAGCGGTGGTGCGCGGCCTGATCGCCCAATCCTGGCCGGCGCTGGAACGGCTGGGCCTCGCCCCCGGCGCCGATCCGGAGGCGTGGAGCTTCCACACCGACCCGCGCGACGCGGCGCGCGGCGCCCGCTTCGTCCAGGAGAACGCGCCGGAGCGCGACGACGTCAAGCGCGCGCTCTACGCCGCGCTGGAGGAGGTGCTGGACGACGTCGTGATCGTGGCCTCCAGCACCTCCGGCCTGATCATGAGCGAACTTCAGCAGGGGCGCCGCGTGCCGGGGCGCTTCGCCGTCGGCCACCCCTTCAACCCGCCGCACCTGATCCCGCTGGTCGAGGTCGTCGGCGGCCGGGACACGACGGCCGGCACGATCGAATGGCTGATGGCCTTCTACCGCGCGGTCGGCAAGCGCCCGATCCGCCTGAACCGCGAGGTGCCCGGCCATCTCGCCAACCGCCTCCAGGCGGCGCTCTGGCGCGAGGCGGTGCATGCGGTCGCCACCGGGCTGGCCAGCGTGGAGGATGTGGACACCGCCATCGCCGAAGGACCGGGCCTGCGCTGGGCGATCATGGGGCCGAACATGATCTTCAACCTCGCCGGCGGTGAGGGCGGCATGTCCCATTTCCTCGACCATATCGGCCCGGCGATGGAGGACTGGTGGCGGGATCTCGGCACCCCGGCGCTGACGCCGGAGCTGCGCGACCAGCTGACCGCCGGCATGCGGGAGGCGCTGCACGGCCGGTCCCAGGCCGATCTGGCGCAGGAGCGCGACCGGCTGCTCCTGGCGCTGATCGAGACGCTCCAGCAGGAACGCCGGACCCTGCGCACCGGCTCCTGACCGCACTCGCCATCACGGAATAACAAGGGAGGAGACACCCAATGAAGCGCGCCGACAAGGTCATCATCACCTGCGCGGTGACCGGTTCCATCCACACGCCGACCATGTCGCCCCATCTGCCGGTCACGCCGGACGAGATCGCCCGCGACGCGGTGGCGGCGGCGGAAGCCGGCGCGGCGATGCTCCACCTGCACGCCCGCGACCCGGAGACGGGCAAGCCCTCGCCCTCGCCGGACCTGTTCATGGAGTTCCTGCCGCGCATCAAGCAGCAGACCGCCGCCATCCTGAACATCACCACCGGCGGCGGGCTGGGCATGACGCTGGACGAGCGGCTGGCCGCGGCCAAGCGGGCGCAGCCGGAAGTGGCGTCGATGAACATGGGGTCGATGAACTTCAACATCTCCGGCGCCGCGGCGAAATTCGAGAGCTTCAAGCACGACTGGGAGAAGCCTTATCTGGAGTCGACCACCGACTTCATCCTGTCCAACACCTTCGCCCAGATCGAACGCGGCATGCGCGAGCTGGGCGACGCCGGCACCCGGTTCGAGTTCGAGTGCTACGACGTCGGCCATCTCTACACTCTCGCGCATTTCGCCGACCGCGGCATCGTCAAGCCGCCCTTCTTCACGCAATGCATCTTCGGGATTCTCGGCGGCATCGGCCCGGATCCGGAAAACCTGATGCACATGAAGGCCACGGCCGACCGGTTGTTCGGCAACGACTATTACCTGTCGGTGCTGGCCGCCGGCCGTCACCAGATGTCCTTCGTCACGCTGAGCGCCATCCTCGGCGGCAATGTCCGCGTCGGGCTGGAGGACAGCCTCTATGCCGGCCGCGGCAGGCTGGCGACCTCCAACGCCGAGCAGGTCGCCAAGATCCGCCGCATCCTGGAGGAACTGAGCCTGGAGATCGCCACGCCGGAGGAGGCGCGGGCGATGCTGCAGACCAAGGGCGGCGACAACGTCGCCTTCTGAAGACCCGAACAACGAACCAACAGGGAGGATAAATCCATGAAACGCTGGATTCTGGCTGCCGGTGTCTGTTCCGCCGCACTGATCGCCGGGGCTGCGCAGGCTCAGATCTCCGACGACAAGGTCAAGATCGCCGTCCTGAACGACATGACCGGCGTCTATGCCGACCCGACCGGCATGGGCTCGGTCGAGGCGGTGCGGATGGCGGTGCAGGAGATGGGCGGCAAGGTCGGCGGCAAGCCGGTCGAGGTGATCTTCGCCGACCACCAGAACAAGCCGGACATCGGCGCGTCGCTGGTCAACAAGTGGATCGACACCGAGCAGGTGGACGTGATCGTCGACGTCCCGACCTCGTCCGTCGCCCTGGCGGTGCAGGACATCACCAAGCGCAAGAACCGCGTCTTCCTGATCTCCGGCGGCGGTGCCGCACAGCTGACCGGGGAGGCCTGTTCGCCGACCACCGCCCACTGGACCTACGACACCTATGCGCTGGCCCAGGGCATGGGCAAGGCGGGCGCGAAGATCCTGGGCGACAGCTGGCACTTCCTGACCGTGGACTACGCCTTCGGCCATGCGCTGGAG
>NZ_VUOI01000036.1:0-35377 GCF_015390205.1 Azospirillum sp. INR13 | reverse complement strand
GCGTTGAGTGGCTGCAACCTGGTCGTGCTGAACCCGGCCGGCGACGTTGCCAGCCAGCAGGGAGACCTCGTGGTCATCTCCACCCTGCTGATGCTGCTGATCATTGTCCCGGTCATGGCGCTTACCGTGCTGTTCGCCTGGCGTTACCGTCAGTCGAATAACACAGCCCGCTACGAACCGGACTGGGACCATTCGACGCAGCTCGAACTGGTGATCTGGGCAGCCCCGCTGCTGATCATCATCTGCCTGGGGGCCATCACCTGGGTCACCACCCACAAGCTCGACCCCTACCGTCCGCTCGACCGCATCGCGGCCGACAAGCCGCTTCCGGCCGGCGTGAAGCCGCTGGACGTGCAGGTGGTGGCGCTCGACTGGAAATGGCTGTTCGTCTATCCCGAATACGGCATCGCGTCCGTGAACGAGATGGCGGCGCCGGTGGACCGGCCGATCCGCTTCAGCCTCACCGCGTCGACGGTGATGAACTCCTTCTACGTTCCGGCGCTGGCGGGCATGATCTACGCCATGCCGGGCATGGAGACGAAGCTCCACGCCGTGATCAACGAGCCGGGGACCTACAAGGGTTTCTCGTCCAACTACAGCGGCGCCGGCTTCTCGCACATGCGCTTCGCCTTCCTCGGCCTGTCGGACCAGGATTTCGACGGCTGGGTGTCCAAGGTGAAGTCGGCCGGCGCCCCGCTCGACCGCAACGCCTACATCGCGCTTGAAAAGCCGAGCGAGGCCGTTCCGGTCCAGCATTTCGGCACCGTCGATCCGAAGCTGTTCAACGCCGTCGTGAACCTGTGCGTGCGTCCCGGCACCATGTGCATGAGCGACATGGCCGCCATCGACCGTGCGGGCGGGCTGAACGCCGGCGGCATGGCCGCGGCCAACGGGATCCTGCGGGCCAACACGCTGGCCGGCTTCCCGGACACGCAGCCGACCGGCCTGTGCACCGTCGCCGAGGCGATCGAAGCCGCCGCAAACTCGGGCGCCGTGCAGCGCCCCACCGTCACGCCGATCAGCGCGTCCGCCTCCCAGGCCGGGCCGCAGCGGCTGGCCAATCCCTGATTGGGCACACCGGCATGCTTGAGACACTGACGACCTTCCTCTTCGGGCGCCTGAGCCTGGAGTCCTTTCCCTATCACGAGCCGATCCTGGTCGCGACCTTCGCCGCGGTCATGCTCGGTGGCATCGCGCTGGTCGCCGCCCTCAGCTACTTCAAGCTGTGGGGCTACCTGTGGAAAGAGTGGTTCACCACCGTCGACCACAAGCGCATCGGCATCATGTACATGATCCTGGGCCTGATCATGCTGCTGCGCGGCTTCGCCGACGCCATCATGATGCGCGCCCAGCAGGCCATCGCCTTCAACGGCAGCGAGGGCTACCTCAACGCCCACCACTACGATCAGGTCTTCACCGCCCACGGTGTGATCATGATCTTCTTCGTCGCCATGCCGCTGGTGACGGGGCTGATGAACTATGTCGTGCCGCTGCAGATCGGCGCGCGCGACGTGTCCTTCCCGTTCCTGAACAACTTCAGCTTCTGGATGACGGTCGGCGGCGCCGTGCTGATCATGATCTCGCTGTTCGTCGGCGAGTTCGCGCGCACCGGCTGGCTGGCCTATCCGCCGCTGTCGGGTATCGAGGCCAGTCCCGACGTCGGGGTCGATTACTACATCTGGGCGTTGCAGGTGGCGGGCGTCGGAACGACGCTGTCGGGCATCAACCTGATCTGCACGATCGTGAAGATGCGCGCCCCCGGCATGACCATGATGAAGATGCCGGTCTTCACCTGGACCTCGCTCTGCACCAACGTCCTGATCGTCGCCTCCTTCCCGGTCCTGACCGCCGTGCTGGTCCTGCTGTCGCTGGACCGCTATGTCGGCACCCATTTCTTCACGAGCGACATGGGCGGCAACCCCATGATGTACGTGAACCTGATCTGGATCTGGGGCCACCCGGAAGTCTACATCCTGATCCTGCCCTGCTTCGGCATCTTCTCGGAGGTGACCTCCACCTTCTGCGGCAAGAAGCTGTTCGGCTACACCTCGATGGTCTACGCGACCGTCGTCATCACCATCCTGTCCTACCTGGTGTGGCTGCACCACTTCTTCACCATGGGGTCGGGCGCCAGCGTGAACTCGTTCTTCGGCATCACGACGATGATCATCTCGATCCCGACGGGTGCGAAGATCTTCAACTGGCTGTTCACAATGTACCGCGGCCGCATCCGGTTCGAGCTGCCGATGATGTGGACGATCGCCTTCATGCTGACCTTCGTGATCGGCGGCATGACCGGCGTGCTGCTGGCGGTTCCGCCGGCCGACTTCGTGCTGCACAACAGCCTGTTCCTGATCGCCCACTTCCACAACGTCATCATCGGCGGCGTGCTGTTCGGCCTGTTCGCCGGCATCTACTACTGGTGGCCCAAGGCCTTCGGCTTCCGCCTGGATCCGTTCTGGGGCAAGGTGTCCTTCTGGTTCTGGGTGATCGGCTTCTACGTCGCCTTCATGCCGCTCTACGTCCTGGGCCTGATGGGCGTCACCCGCCGCCTGCGCGTGTTCGAGGACCCGTCGCTGCAGATCTGGTTCCAGATCGCCGCGGTCGGCGCCGTCATGATCGCCATCGGCATCGGTGCCTTCCTGGTCCAGATCGCCGTCAGCGTCCTGAAGCGCAACCGGTATGTCGACGTCACCGGCGACCCGTGGGACGGCCGTACCCTGGAATGGGCGACCTCCTCGCCGCCTCCGGGCTACAACTTCGCCTTCACGCCCGTGATCCACGACAATGACGCGTGGTGGGACATGAAGAAGCGCGGCTATGCCCGTCCGCTGGAAGGCTACCGCCCGATCCACATGCCCGCCAACACCGGCACCGGCGTGATCCTGGCCGGCATCAGCACCGCGCTCGGCTTCGCCCTGGTCTGGCACATCTGGTGGCTGGCGGCGCTGAGCTTCATCGGCCTGCTGGTGGTCGCCATCAGCCATACCTTCAACTACAACCGCGACTTCCACATTCCGGTGGAGGAGGTCGTGGCGACCGAGAACGAGCGGACCCGTCTGCTCGCGGGACAGGTGTAAAGCATGACGACGACCGTTGAAGCCATGCATGGCGGCCACGCGGGGCACGATGCCCCGCGCGACGCCACCCCGCCCGTCTTCCATGTGAGGGACGAGCACGCCCACGAAGCCGGCAGCACCGCGCTCGGCTTCTGGATCTACCTGATGAGCGACTGCCTCATCTTCGCGGTTCTGTTCGCGACCTACGGCGTGCTGGGCACCAGCTACGCCGCCGGCCCGACGCCGAAGGAACTGTTCGACCTGCCGCTGGTGGCGCTGAACACGGCGATGCTGCTGTTCTCCTCCATCACCTACGGCTTCGCCATGCTGGCGATGGAGAAGGGCCGCACCGCCCAGACCCAGGGCTGGCTGGCGGTCACGCTGCTGTTCGGCCTCGCCTTCCTCGGCATCGAGCTGTACGAGTTCGCCCACCTGATCCACCAGGGCGCCGGCCCCGGCCGCAGCGCCTTCCTGTCGGCCTTCTTCACGCTGGTCGGCACCCACGGGCTGCACGTCACCTTCGGCAGCGTGTGGCTGGTGACGCTGATGGTCCAGGTCGCCCGCCGCGGCCTGATCCCGGCCAACCGCCGGCGCCTGATGTGCCTCAGCATGTTCTGGCACTTCCTGGACGTCATCTGGATCGGCGTCTTCACCTATGTCTACCTGATGGGGATGCTGCGATGAGCACTCACGCGCACGGCGACCACCACGCCCATCAGGGCCATGGGCATGGTGGGCACGGCGGCCACGGCCACGTCGACCACGACCACGTCGAAGGCGCCCACGGCACCTTCGGCAGCTACATGACCGGCTTCGTCCTGTCGGTGATCCTGACGGTCATTCCGTTCTGGCTGGTCATGACCGGCACGCTGGACAACACGACCACCACGGCCGTGATCCTGGGGCTGGCCGTGGTCCAGATCCTCGTCCACATGGTGTATTTCCTGCACATGAACGGCCGCGTCGAGGGCGGCTGGTCGATGCTGGCGATGATCTTCACGATCATCGTCGTGGTCATCATGTTCGCCGGCTCGCTGTGGGTCATGTACCACATGAACCACAACATGATGCCCGGCATGACCACCCCCGACATGAGCAAGCTGCCGTGACCGGACAGCCGTCCGCGCCCCACGCGGGCGGCACGGCCAAGGGGGCCCGCCCGGTCTGGGCGCTGGCCCTCTTCGGCCTTCTGGCGCTGGCCGGCATCGCCGGCCTGACCGCGCTCGGCGTCTGGCAGCTCGAACGGCGCGTCTGGAAACTCGACCTGATCGAGCGGGTGGAGGGCAGAATCCACGCCTCCCCCGCCCCCGCTCCGGGGCCGGAGTCCTGGCCTGCCGTTTCGGCGGCATCGGCCGAATACCGGCGGGTCGCCGTGACCGGCCGTTTCCTGCATGACCGCGAGACGCTTGTCCAGGCGGTTTCCGATCTGGGTGGCGGCTTCTGGGTGCTGACGCCGCTGGTCACCGACCGCGGCTTCACCGTCCTGGTCAACCGCGGCTTCGTCCCCCCGGAAAAACGCGATCCCGCGACCCGCGCCGAGGGGCAGCCGCAGGGCACCGTGACCGTCGCCGGCCTTCTGCGCGTCACCGAGCCGAAGGGCGGTTTCCTGCGCAGCAACGACCCGGCCGCCGGCCGCTGGTATTCCCGCGACGTCGCCGCCATCGCCGCCACCAAGGGGCTGGGCGACGCCCGCCTTACTTTATCGACGCCGATTCCGCCCGCAATCCCGGCGGCTGGCCGGTCGGCGGCCTGACCGTGGTCAGTTTCCCCAACAGCCATCTCGGCTATGCGCTGACCTGGTTCGCGCTCGACCTGATGCTGATCGCCGCTGTCCTGTTCGTGATCCGCAGCGAATTGCGACGCAGACGCGCCATCGCGGACAGCGATGGAACACGGACGTAACGGAAAACGGGCGTCCTAAAACTCCCCTCCCGCCGGTAACTCTCTATATAAGTCGGTGGGCTGATGAACCGGGGCGAGGAACAGGACGTCTTTCGTGCGCGACACCACCGACCGCAAAAACCTGTTCCTGCTCGTCCAGCTGCGTTGGCTCGCCGTCGTCGGGCAGATCGTGACGATCCTGATCGTCCATCTGCAGATGGGCATCCGGCTGCCGCTGCTGCCGATGGCGGCGGTGATCCTCGTGCTGATCGCGCTGAACATAGCCAGCCTGATCCAGATCCGACGCAGCGCCACCGTTTCCAACACCCAGCTTTTCCTGGAGCTGCTGATCGACGTCTGGGCGTTAACCCTGCAGCTCTATCTCAGCGGTGGCGCCTCCAACCCCTTCATCTCGCTCTATCTTCTGCAGGTGGCGCTGGGTGCCGTGTTGCTGGAGGCATGGTCGGCCTGGGCGCTGGTGCTGGTGGCGACCGCCGGCTTTACCTGGCTGACCGGCACCTACCAGCCGCTTCCCCTGCCCCATGCCCATGAGGGCGCGCTGTTCAGCCTGCACATCCAGGGGATGTTCATCTGCTTCGTGCTGGCGGCGAGCCTGCTGGTCCCCTTCCTCACCCAGATCAACCGCAATCTGCGCGCCCGCGACGCCTATCTGGCCGAACTGCGCCAGCGTTCCATGAAGAGGCGCACATCGTCCGCATGGGCCTGCTGGCGTCGGGCGCGGCGCACGAGCTGGGCACGCCGCTCGCCACCCTGTCGGTGATCCTCAACGACTGGCGCCGCATGCCGTCGCTGATGTCGGACCCCGATCTGTCGGAGGAGGTGGCGGAGATGCAGAACCAGATCGACCGCTGCAAGTCCATCGTGTCGGGCATCCTGCTGTCGTCGGGCGAGGCGCGTGGCGAGGGCACGGTGCGCACCACGGTAAAGGGATTCCTCGACGATCTGGTGCAGGACTGGCTGTCCAGCCGCTCCCCCGGACGCTTCGAGTACGACAACACCGTCGGCCCGCAGGAGCGGATGATCGCCGACCTCGCCCTGAAGCAGGTTCTGTTCAACGTGCTGGACAACGCGCTGGAGGCGTCTCCGGGCTGGATCGGCGTCGCCGCCCTGCGGCAGGGCGACAATCTGGTGGTGGCGGTCAACGATTCCGGCCCCGGCTTCGATCCCGCCATCCTGGAGGAGCTGGGCAAGCCCTACCGCTCCACCAAGATGCGGCCGGGCAGCGGGCTCGGCCTGTTCCTGGTGGTCAATGTCCTGCGCAAGCTGGGCGGCACCGTTTCGGCCAAGAACCGCGCCGGCGGCGGCGCCACCGTCACGCTGACCCTGCCGCTCGCCCGCGCTGTCGCCGGGAGGCTCCGATGGAGACGACTGAGCAGGAGACGCCCGAATTCGAAGGCGGCGACCGCACCCTGCTGATCGTCGAGGACGACGGGTCCTTCGCCAAGGCGCTACGCCGGTCCTTCGAACGCCGCGGCTATGAGGTTCATGCCTGCGCCGGGCTGGAGGAGATGCGCGGGATTCTGCAGACGATGCAGCCCGACTATGCCGTGGTCGACCTGAAGCTCGCCACCGGCTCCGGCCTGGAATGCGTGAAGGAACTGCACGAGGCGGATGAGGACACCCGCATCGTCGTGCTGACCGGCTTCGCCAGCATCGCCACGGCGGTGGAGGCGATCAAGCTCGGCGCCTGCCACTATCTGGCCAAGCCGTCCAACACCGACGACATCGAGGCGGCGTTCGACCGCACCGAAGGCGACACCTCCATCGCCCCCGCCGCCCGCACCACCTCGATCAAGAACCTGGAGTGGGAACGCATCCACGAAACGCTGGTGGAGACCAACTTCAACATCTCGGAGACGGCAAGGAGGTTGGGCATGCACCGCCGCACGCTGGCCCGCAAGCTGGAGAAGAAGCGGGTGCCGTGAGGGTCGATTTACCCCCACCCTGACCCTCCCCCGCTGGGCGGGGGAGGGGATTGGAGCTTTGTCAGCGTTCGGCGCCTGCCCCCTCCCCCGCCCAGCGGGGGAGGGTTGGGGTGGGGGCAAGCCCCCGCTCCATCGCCGCGATCAGCTCCGTCTCCAGCGTCTCGGCCCGATGGGGCCGCGGTGTGCGCCGCCAGGATCCGTCGCCGCGCCTGCTCGCCGATCTCACCCTCCGCCCCCGGGCGGCGCAGCACGTCCAGCACCTCTTCCGCCGTCTCGGCCAGGATGATCTCCCGCCCCGGCTCCAGCAGCGTGTCGATGCCGTCCCAGATGTCGGAGATGATCGGCGTGGCGCAGGCCGCCGCCTCGAACAGGCGGACGCTGGGGCTGTAGCCGGCGCGGATCATGTCCTCGCGCGTCACGTTCAGGGTGAAGCGGCTCGCAGCGTAGAAGGCCGGATGGTCGGCCGGCGGCACATGGTGCAGCCGCTCCACATTCGCCGGCCATGCGATGTCGTCGGGATATTGCGGCCCGGCGACGACGAAGCGCAGTTCCGGCGCCCGCCTTGCCGGCTCCAGCAGCAGGCGGTCCAGAGTCGGCTGGCGGTCGATGCTGTAGGTGCCGAGATAGCTGAGATCCCAGCGTTTGGGCACCGGCAGCGGCGCATAGGCCTCCGCATCCACAGAGCAATATAGCGCCCTTGCGGCTGGCGAGCCGTACTGCTCCATCAGCCGGTCGAGCGTCGGCCCGCCGGTGAAGGAGAAATACCCGTCAAAGCCGGGGATGATTTCCGGCGCGAGATACTCGTAATCGCCGCGCTCCAGCTTCGCCAAAGTCACCGGCGTGTCGATGTCGTAGAAGGCCACCACGCTGCGCGCCGTCTCCTGCGCCCAGCGCCCGACCGCGACGCCTTCCGGCACGTAGGATCCCACCAGCACCGCGTCCGCCCCGGCCACCGCGGCGGTGAAGCGCTTCAGATCCTCAAGGTCCGTGTAGAAGGCCAGCTCGCACCAGCCCGGGTTCGGCAGGTCACGGTTGCTGGCGTACCAGGGAACGTCCCGCTCCAGGAACAGGATCTCGTGCCCGCGCGCGGCGAAGGATTTCAGCAGCGCGCGGAAGGTGGTGGCATGCCCGTTGCCCCAGGAGGAGGACAGGCTGAGCCCCAGGACGACCAGCTTCATGCCGCGCTCCGTTCCCGGCGGGCGGCCAGCGCGCCGCGCAACAGTTGGTCCACCTCGACCGCGCGGCGGGCATAGGTATGGCCGGCCAGGATGCGCTGCCGCGCCGCCTCGCCGATGGCGCGGGAGCGTTCCGGCGTCAGCGCCCGCAGATGCTCGGTCACGTCCTGCCCGTCGCGGGCGACCAAGACCTCCTCGTCGGGGGCCAGGAACAGCTCCACCCCTTCCCAGGCGTCGGTGATCAGGCAGGCGCCGGCACCGGCCGCCTCGAACACGCGGGTGGCGGGGGAGAATCCCACCTCCGCCATGCTGTCGCGGGCGATGTTCAGCACCGCCTTGGCCGAGGTGTTGAAGGCGTTATGGTCGGCGGTGCCGACATGGCCGATATGGGTGACGTTGCCCGGCAGGCCCTTGGTCTCCCAACCGCTGCCGCCGATGATGTAGCGGGCGTCAGGGTTGCGCGCCGCCGGCTCCAGGAAGAAGCGCTCCACCCGCGCCTCGCGGTCGGGCAGCCGGTTGCCGAGGAAGTTCAGGTCGGCGCGGAAGCGGTCCTGCGGCGGCACCGGATGGTGGGTGGACGGGTCCAGCGCGTTGTAGATCGGCCGGCAGACCGGCGCCCCCATCGCCTCATAGGCCGAGACCACCGGCGGCCCGCCGCCATAGGTCAGCACGAAGTCCAGTTCCGGCAGACGGCGGCGCAGCACATGGTCGGGCGCCTGCCGCAGCTCCGCCAGCGTCGCCGGAGCGTCCACGTCCCAATAGATGCGCAGGGCCTGCGGGTCGGCGGCGTCCATCACGCCGTCCAGCAGCTCGTCGTCGAACATGCCGACGCCGTTGGCCTTCACCACCACGTCGGCCTTCACCGCTTCGGCGATCACCGCACGGCAGGCCTCGGGCGTCGCGTCATAGACGATGACCTTGGCATAGTCCGGCGGTTCGATGTCGCGGTGCTTCTGGCGGTCGAAGGCGTCCGGCTCGTAGAAGGTGATGTCCCAGCCATGCCTGGCCAGTTCGCTCAGCATGCCGCGGTAATAGGTGGCGGCGCCGTTCCAGTAGGAGGACAGCAGGCTGGACCCGTAAAAGGCCATCTTCATCGGGCGGACTCCTCAAGGACCGGTTCTTTTTCATTGCCGCGCAGGCTGCCGACGATGGACAGCAGCTCATCGACGCGGTGGGCGCAGGTATGGCGGGCACGGATCGTCTCCAGCCCGTTGCGGACCAACTCGGCGCGCAGCCCCTCGTCCCGGTCGACGGCGCGCAGATGGTGGGCCATCTCCTCGCCGTCGCGGGCGAACAGGAAGTCGCGGCCGGGGCGGAACAGCCCTTCCGAATCGCTCCACGGCGCGCTGACCAGCGGGATGCCGCAGGCCAGCGCCTCGAACACGCGGATGGTCGGGATGCCCGGCAGCATGTCGACATAGAAGCGGCGCGGCACATGAACGGTGACGCGGTGGCGGGCGAAGACTTCCGGCGCCCGCGCGTTCGGCAGCCAGCCCTTGTAGGCGATGCCGTAGCGCTTCAGTGTCGCCAGCGCGCCGGACGGATAGCGCACGCCGTAGATTTCCAGCGGCAGGCCGGCATCCCTGGCCGGCGCGAAGAGGAAACGTTCAAGCTCCTCCGTCCGCTCGCCGTCGCCCCAATTGCCGATCCACACCGCGCCGGTGCGCAGCCCCTCTTCGGCGGGCGGATGGAACAGCCGGATGTCGGCGGCCTCGTGCCAGACGAAGACGCGCCCCTCCCAGCCCCAGCGGCGGTAGACCGCGGGCGAGCGTCTCGCCGAAGGCCAGCACGCCGTCATAGCCGGACAGATCAAAGGCGTTGATCGCCTCCGGTTCGCTGACCGCGCGGGTGATGGGTGTCGTGGAACAGCAGGGTGAAGCGGCCGCCGCGCCTGCGGGCGTCGCCCACAACCGCGACCAGCGCCGGGTCGTTCCATTCATGGACGATCACCAGATCGGCGCCATCACAGGCGGCCTCCACCTCGAAGCCCTTCGGCATCACCTGCGACGACAGTTCCGGATAGGCACCGCGATAGGCGTCCAGCCCGGACTCGCCATGATCGGCCAGCAGGTTCTGCAGGCTCCAGGCGCCATCCGGTTCCAACACCCGCACGTCGTGGCCGCGGGCGATCAGGTCGCGCAGCACCCCGCGCAGGAAATGGGCGTTGCCGTGGTTCCAGCAGGAGGCCAGCGAATGGGTGAAATAGACGATCCTCACGCGATCACCTCCGAACGCACCGGGTGCGTCACCGACCGGTAGACGTCGAGCATCCCGGCGGTGAGACGGTCCATGTCATAGCGGGCGGAGCGGCGGCGGGCGGCGGTGCCGAGCCGGCGCGCCTCCAGCGGGTCGTCGAGCAGCCGGCGCAGGGTCGCTGCCAGTGCCGCGGCATCGCCCGGATCGGCGAAGATGGCGGCGCCGTCCCATAACTCGCGGAAGCTGGCGATGTCCGACAGCACCAGCGCGCAGCCGGCCTGCGCCGCCTCCAGCACCGTCAGCCCGAACGGCTCGTACAAGGGCAGCGAGGCGAAGACCGGCGCCCGCGCCATCCAGCCGGCGACCGACGCGCCGTCCAGCCGGCCCAGTGCCTTGGCATGGGTCAGCCCGACGCGGTGCCCGGTCGGGCTTTCCAGCGGCCCGGCGGCGAAGACCGGCACGTCCAGCAGCTTGGCCGCCGCGTCCAACAGCTCGACGTTCTTGCCCGAATCCCACAGCCGTCCGGCGGTGAAGACGAAGCGCTCCCGCCCCATCGCGGCCCGCCGCGGACCGGCCTTGCGGGCATAGCGCCCATTGCGCACCACCACCGGCGGCGCCACGCCATAGAGCGCCGCGGTCGCCTCGGCGAAGGCGGCACTCGGCGCCACCAGCACGTCGCAGGCCTGATAGCCACGGCGCAGCAGTTCGGTCCGCCAGCGGAAATCCTCCGGCATCTCGCCGCCGCGCACCGCCGCCCACCAGCTGGCCATGCAGGAATGGCAAACGCCGACGACCGGCATGGTGAAGCCGGCGTCGGCGGCCAGCGCCGGACTGTTGAGATGCACCACGTCGGGACCGAGCCGGGCGGCGAGATCGCCCAGCGCCTCCGCCGTGCGGCGCACCGCCGCCTCGTCGGGGGCGGTCCAGTCGAGCGGCAGACCGGTGTCGATCAGCTCCAGCCCGTCCACCGCGGCGGCGGCGGCGACCTGATCGGGGTGGGGCGACGGCCCCAGCACCGCCAGCGTCACCCGCGTCCCCTGCCCTGCCAGCTCGCGGGCCAGATCCAGCGCATAGGTCCACACCCCGCCGACGCTGTCGGCCGTCATCAGCACATAGGGTGGTTCCGCGGGCGGCAATATTCTTTGGGCACTCGTCAGCGGCAGGAGCATGCCGCCTCCAGTTCCGTCAGCGGCAAGGGCTCGTCCTCCTGGATGTCGCTCAGGCGTTCGAACTGGGCAAGGTAATGCTCGTGCGCCCGCTCCCACGCCCGGTCATCCGGCTCGCCCCACAGGCGACGGTAATCGGGCGAGGCCGGATAGGGGTAGAGCGGCACCGGGTCGTTGGCCCACACCCCGGCGGCCAGCAGCTTTCTCCCGCCAGGCCTTCACCATGTCGGCATCGTCGCCCGCCATCGCGATCAGATTGGCCTGGACGAAGGGCACGCTGCGCCGGGCATGGATCAGCCGGTCGGCCAGATCGTCGGTGCTCATCCGGCATTTCTTGTCGAGCGAGGCGCGCCCTTCCTCGGTCAGGCTTTCCACCCCGGCCTCGATCGACACGCAGCCGGCCGCCCCCAGCAGGTCGAGCATCTCCGGCTTCCACAGATCGATGCGTGTCTGCACGCCGAACTCGATCGGCCGCTCGACCAGCGCTTCCAGCAGGTCGCGCCTGGGCAGGAAGATCTCGTCGATGAAATAGACGTAGCGCACGCCGGCGGCGATCAGCCCGTCGATCTCCTCCAGGATGATGGCGGTGTCGCGCCGCCGGTACTGGTCGCGGAAGTCGATCTTGGCGCAGAAGCTGCAGTTGTAGGGGCAGCCGCGCGACGCCTCGACCTCGGCCCCCGGCCCGACCGGTTCGGTGCCATAGCGGTGATGGTGGTGCGGATGGCGCTGCAGCCACTCCACCGGCCAGGACAGCGCCGGCAGGTCGGTGAAGCGCGCCGCATGCGGCCCGCCGGTCACCACCAGATCGCCGTCCCGGTAAAAGGCCAGCGACGGCACCTCGTCCAGCGCCGTGCCCTCCGCCAATTGGGCAGCCAGCTTGGCGACGATCTCCTCGCACTCCCCGCGCACCACCAGATCGACGCCGAGCTTGCTCAGCGTCGGCGCCGGGGTGGTGGAGCCGTGCGGCCCGACCGCGACGGTACGCCCGCCGCGGCCGTCGAGCGCCGCCAGGAACTCCTTCGGCACCCGCAGCTCCGGCTGGGAGCAGCGCCAGAACAGGTAGGTCGGCGCGGTGGTCAGCACGGTCATGTCGGCTGCGAAGGCGGCGACCCGCTCCGCCATCTCCGCGTTCGACAGGCCGTCCAGCGCACCGTCGAGCAGCAGCACCTCATGCCCGGCCTGCTCCAGCAGCGCCTTGGAATAACCCAGTTCCAGCGGCAGATGCGCTTCGCGGCATCCGAAATAGATGCTGTGGTCGAAGCTCCAGGCCGGGTTGACCAGCGCAACCCTCATCAGGCGGCCTCCACCGAAGGAGCGACGTTGCTCACGCCGCTCTTCTCCGCCCGCAGCCATTCGGCCAGCAGCGCCACGCCGCGCTTCCACTCCGTCGGCTCGGACAGCCCCAGCGCCTGACGTGCCGCGCGGGTGTCCGACACGTAATAGCGCTGGTCGCCGGCCCGCCAGTCGCCGTAGCTGACCTCCACCTTGCGACCCATCAGATACTCGATGTGATTGATGAGCTGGCGAAGGCTGATGGCGTTAGCCGCCCCGCCGCCGAGGTTGAAGGCGCGGCCCTTCACCTGCTCGATCCGTTCCCAGGCGGAGACATAGGCCTGCACCGCATCGGCGGCGAACAGCACGTCGCGCACCTGCCGGCCGTCGCCGTAGATGGTGATCGGCTCGCCGTTCAGGGCGCGGATCAGGAAATGGGCGACCCAGCCCTGATCCTCCGTCCCCATCTGGCGCGGGCCATAGATGCAGCTCATCCGCAGCACGGCGGTCGGCAGGTCGAAGCTGCGGGCGTAATCCAGCACATACTGGTCCGCCGCGCCCTTGGAGCAGCCATAGGGGGTGTGGAAGTCGAGCGGCCGCGCCTCCGACACGCCATGCGCGCGGATCGCCGGATCGACCGGCGCATAGGCGTCGTCCACCAGTTCCAGGGCCACGTCGGCGAGGTCGCCATAGACCTTGTTGGTGCTGGCGAAGATCACCGGCGTCCGCCTGCCGTGGCGGCGCACCGCTTCAAGCAGGGACAGGGTGCCGCGGATGTTCACCTCGAAGTCGTCGATGGGATCGACCATGCTGGTGGTCACCGCGACCTGGGCGGCCAGATGGAACACCGCCTTGGCATCCCTGGCGGCGTCGGCCAGCGCCTGCTCGTCGCGCAGGTCGGCGGTGACGGCGCTGATGCGCGACGGGTGGCGGGCCTGCAGCCAGCGCAGGTTCCGCTCCACCCCCGGACGGCGCAGCGCGTCATAGATCAGCACGTCATGCCCGTCCGAGGCCAGCCGGTCGGCAAGATTCGATCCGATGAAGCCGGCACCGCCGGTGATGAGGACCGGAGTCTTGTTGCCGTTCATGCCACCAGACCCCGCTCTTCCAGTTCGCGGCGGGCATCGGCGACGCGGTCCTGCGCCTCCTGCCGGGCGACCCATTCCGCCAGTTCGGCCAGACCTTCGGAGAAACTCTCCATCCGGTCATAGCCCAGCACGGTGCGCGCCTTGGTCAGGTCGGGGATGTTGTGGCGGATGTCGCCGGCGCGGGCCTTGCCGGTGATCTCCGGCAACAGGTCCGCTCGGCCCATCGAGGCGGCCTGCATCAGCGCGACCTCCTCCACCGTCCGCTCCTCGCCGGAGCCGATGTTGAACACCTCGCCGTTGGCAGCCGGGTTGTCCAGCGCCAGCAGGAAGGCGCGGGCGACGTCGCGGACATGCACGAAGTCGCGGCGCTGCTGCCCATCCTCGAAGATCATCGGGCGCTGGCCGTTGGCGATGCGCGAGGCGAAGATCGCCAGCACGCCGGTGTAGGGGTTCGACAGCGCCTGTCCCGGCCCGTAGGCGTTCCACAGGCGCAGGGCCGAGCCTTCCATCCCATATTGCGCGGTCAGCGTCAGGGTCAGCCGTTCCTGCACGTATTTGCCGATGGCGTAGACCGACTTCAGCGCCGGACGCTTGCTTTCCGGCGTGCGCACCGGCACCAGCGGCCGGCCCTGCTGGTCGAGCGGGTCCCAGCTGCCATCGGGGTTGCGGACGCCGCGGACGACGTCCTCCATCAGCACGCCGTCGGCGGTGCGGTACAGACCCTCGCCATAGATGCTCATGGACGAGGCGACGACGACCCGGCGCACCGGCTTGTCGATCAGGCGCTGGAACAGCACGGCGGTGCCGTAGTCGTTCACCGAAGTGTAGCGGTCGACCGCATACATGCTCTGGCCGACGCCGACTTCTGCCGCGAGGTGGATGACCGAATCGACCCCCTCCAGCGCACGGGCGACCATCGTCTCGTCCCGCACATCGCCGACCAGCAGTTCCACGTCGGCGTCCAGTTCGTCGGGACGCTGCCGCGTCGGGTGAACCTGTTCGATCAGGCTGTCCAGGACCCGGACGCGGTCGCCGCGGGCAAGCAGGGCCTTGGCGACATGGCGGCCGATGAAGCCGGCGCCACCGGTGACGAGAACGGTCTCTCCCACAAGTCCCTCCGAGGAATTTGATACGATTCTTGACGTTGACGTGCGGAAACAAGGGGCAGGGCCAGCGGACATCGACACCGCGAGCCCCCCGCTCGTCCCCACAAGTTGCCCAGGGCGTCCTGTTCGGTTTTATTTCGCAGATGAATTGCAACTCTCCAGAGGAGCTGCAGCAGCTTCTCTGCCGACGTTAACACCGCCGTTAAAAATTGCGCACCTCGTCCAAAAGGCTTGCTACCAACGACTGATCTTCCGATGATTCCTTTTCATGTCTACAAATATACATGCTCCGTGAAGAGACGTGCATTTAAGGATGGGAGAGCTTCGTGACTGGGAAAAAGCTCCGGGTAGCAATCGCGGGCGTCGGTAATTGTGCATCATCTTTTGTGCAAGGGATATGCTATTATGCCGACGCCAAAGCCAATGAGCCGCCCCCGGGGCTTATGACTGTCGATCTCGGCGGCTATCACGTTGGAGACATCGAGATTTCTGCAGCCTTCGATGTTGCAGCCTCTAAAGTGGGGCTCGATGTCGGAGAGGCTATTTTCGCACCTCCAAATAATACTTTTCGCTTCGCCAAGCCGCCGCGCTTCGGCGTGCAGGTGGAGCGCGGTCCGACGCTGGACGGCATCGGCAAATACCTTGCCGGCGACATCACCGAGTCGGAGCAGCGGCCGGTGAACGTGGCGGAAACCCTGCGCCGCACCGGCACCGACATCCTGGTCTCCTACCTGCCGGTCGGATCGCAGCAGGCCACCGAATTCTACGCCGAACAGGCGCTGGAGGCCGGCTGCGCCTTCGTCAACTGCATCCCGGTCTTCATCGCCTCCAACCCGGTCTGGGCGCGGCGCTTCGCCGAACGCGGCCTGCCGATCATCGGCGACGACATCAAGAGCCAGGTCGGCGCCACCATCGTCCACCGCATGCTGGCCAACCTGTTCCGCGAGCGCGGCGTGCGGTTGGACCGCACCTATCAGCTGAATTTCGGCGGCAACACCGACTTCAAGAACATGCTGGAGCGCGAGCGGCTGGAATCGAAGAAGATCTCCAAGACGCAGGCCGTCACCAGCCAGCTTGACGTGCCGCTCGACCCGGACGACGTGCATGTCGGCCCCAGCGACCATGTGCCGTGGCTGACCGACCGCAAATGGGCGCATATCCGGCTGGAGGGCACCACCTTCGGCGGCGTGCCGCTGAATGTGGAACTGAAGCTGGAGGTGTGGGACAGCCCCAACTCCGCCGGCATCGTCATCGACGCGGTGCGCTGCGCCAAGCTGGCGCTCGACCGCGGCATCGCCGGCCCGCTGGTCGGTCCGTCCAGCTACTTCATGAAGTCGCCGCCCGAACAGTTCACCGACAACGAGGCGCGGGAACGCACGCTGCGCTTCATCGCCGGTGAACCGCTGGAGTCCAAGCCGACCCGCCTGATGTGAGCGGCGGCATGGAGACCATCTTCATCCTGGTCCGCCACGGCTCGCACGACCGGCTCGGCTCGGTCCTGTGCGGCCGCATGGCCGGCGTGACGCTGAGCGCCCAGGGGCGGGCGGAGGCCGACTTGCTGGCCGACCGCCTGTCCCCGCAACACCGGTCGGGGCAGCGCCTGACCGCCGTGCTGTCCAGCCCGCTGGAGCGCGCCGTCGAGACCGCCACCCCCATCGCCGAGAGGCAGGGCCTCCCCCTGACCATCGAACCGGCGCTGAACGAACTCGACCTCGGCGCCTGGAGCGGCAAGCGGTTCGAGGAGCTGCACGGCGACCCCGCCTGGGACCTGTGGAACCGGGCGCGCAGCCATGGCCGGCCCACTCCCGGTGAATCGCCGGGTGAGTCCATGGCGGAGGCGCAGACCCGGATCGCGGCATTGCTCGACCGCCTGCGCCGCGCCCATCCCGGCGGCACGCTGGCGCTGGTCAGCCATGGCGACATCATCAAGGCGGCGCTGGCCCTCGCCATGGGGCTGCCGCTCGACTTTTACGGACGATTCGAAATCAGCCCGGCCTCCCGCAGTGTGGTGATCGCCGGCGATTGGGGGCTGAAGGTCCACAGCATCAACGAGGGTGCGGCATGACGAGCCTGACGGCCGACCAGATCCGCGAACGCGTCGCAGAACTCGGCGACTGGTTCCACAACATCGACCTCAACGGCGTGCGCACGGCGCCCGACCATTTCCTCAACGACTACCCGAACGTGAAGTGGAAGCGCTTCGAGCACGCGGTGCCCAAGGATCTGACCGGCCGCACCGTTCTCGACATCGGCTGCAACGGCGGTTTCTACTCCATCGAGATGAAGCGCCGCGGCGCCGACCGGGTGGTCGCCATCGACTTCGACGACCGCTATCTGGCCCAGGCCAAGTTCGCCGCCGAGGTGACCGGGCAGGACATCGAATTCCGCAAGATGTCGGTCTACGACGTCGCCAAGCTCGGCGAGAGCTTCGACGTCGTGCTGTTCATGGGCGTGCTCTACCACCTGCGCCACCCGCTGCTGGCGCTGGACCTGATCCACGACCATGTCGCCAGGGATCTGATGATCTTCCAGTCGATGCAGCGCGGCTCGGCCGAGGTGGCGCCGGTGCGCGCCGATTACGACTTCTTCGAACAGGATCACTTCGACGATCCCGGCTATCCGAAGCTGCACTTCATCGAGCACGACTACGCCCGCGACTGGACCAACTGGTGGGCGCCGAACGCCGCCTGCGCCGAGGCGATGCTGCGCAGCGCCGGCTTCGCCATCACCGAGCATCCGGAACGCGAGGTCTATGTCTGCCGCCGGGTCGACCGCCCAACCGAGGCCGGGGCCGTCTATCCCGCCCAGCCACAAGAAGACGCCGTGAAGAAAGGGACCGAGGGATGATCGAAGCCGCCAAGATCTGGAACGAGCCCAACAACAAGTCGCACTGGGATCCCAACCTCGACCCCGAATGGGACCTGTTCGCCCGCATGACCGTTTTGGCCGGACAGGCGATCCGGGCGGAGAACTCCAGCATCACCCGCGTGCTGGGCGGCATGTCCCCCATCGACCCGTCCTTCGTCCGCCGGCTGGAGGAGCGCGGCGTGCTGGAGGAGGTGGACGTGGTGGCGGTACACGGTTTCCCGCTCGACTGGAATCTCTGGCAGATCCACGAATGGCCGAACAAGATCGACGAGATCCGCGCCGTCACCAACAAGCCGATCTGGGTAACCGAGGCCGGCGTCTCCTCCTTCGGTGCGGAAGAAGTCCAGGCCTGGGGCGTCAAGCGCACCGCCGAACTGCTGATCGGCAAGGTGCCGCGCATCCACTGGTACAGCCTGTACGACCTGCCCAGCCATTGGGAGGCCACCACCCGCCACAAGGAGGCGGAGGGGTCGTCCTACTACCGCCATTTCCACATGGGCCTGCTGCGCGCCGACGGCACGCCGAAACCGGCGGTGGAGGCCTTCGCCCCCTATGCCGGGCAGATGGGCATCTGCCAGTGGTTCCATTTCGAGGACCACCGGCTGGACGACGCGGTGGCGTGGCTGAAGCGGCTGGGCGTGCGGCACCTGCGCACCGGCCTGTCCTGGGCCGACAGCTTCCGCCCCAACGCGCTCGACTGGTTCGACCGCCAGATGGAGGCGCTGGCGGATTTCGAGGTCACCGTCACTTTCTGCTTCACCCCCGAACACCGCGGCGTCGAGCCCCACCACACCAGCCCGCCCCAGGTGGCGGAGGAGTTCGCGGAGTTCTGCGCCGCCATGATCCGCCGCTACGGCACCACGCGGACGGCCGACACGGCGGCGTCGATGGCGACGGTGGGGTAAGGGGTCCGCTCCAATCCACGGGGTGAGCAACGGACGGTCGATGGACAAACCGGCGGAACGGAGACTTCAGGACAGGCGCCGGGCGAAGCCTTCCCTGCGCAAGGGAAAGCTGCTCCATGTCCGGTCCGGCCTGTCGGCGGAAAAGACGCTGCTGGTGCGCATCGGCATCGTCATCGTGCTGCTCACGCTGGTCATCGCGGTGTTCTGGTTCGACCGTGACGGGCTGAGGGACAATCTCGACGATCACATCAGCTTTCCCGACATCCTCTATTTCGCCATGATCACGGTGACCACCGTCGGCTATGGCGACATCGTACCGGTCAGCCACACCGCCCGCCTGATCGACGCCTTCGCCGTCACGCCGATCCGCATCTTCATCTGGTTCATCTTCCTGGGCACCGCCTACGAGCTGGTGGTGCAGAGGATCGTGGAGGAATTCCGCTTGAGCCGCATTCAGAAGCAGTTGCAGGGCCACGTCGTGCTGTGCGGCTTCGGGCACAGCGGGTTCATCGCCGCACAGGAGACGGTCTCGAAGGGCCATCCCGCCGACCGCGTCGTCGTCATCGACGATTCTGAGGACCGCATCCAGTTGGCGGCCGAAGCCGGTTTCGTCGGCCTGCTCGGCGATGCCACCAGCGAGGACACGCTGACCAAGGCCTGCGTCGGCAAGGCCAAGGCGGTGATCGTCAGCACCGGGCGCGACGACACCACCATCCTGGTGGTCCTGACGGTGCGCCACCTGTCCGCCGCCACCAAGATCGTCGCCAGCATCAAGCAGGAGGAGAACATCAAGCTCGCCAACCTCAGCGGCGCCGATCTGGTGGTGTCGCCGCCCAGGATCGGCGGCTATCTGATGGCCGACGCGGTGGAGACGCGCCACGCCACCCCCTTTCTGTGCGACCTGATGTCGGCCGGCGGAAAGATGGTGCTGAGCGAGCGCCGGGCGGAACCGGACGAGGTCGGCAAAACCATGGCGGAGATCACCGCCGGCATGGTCGTCCAGGTCCACAGCCACGGCCGCGACATCCCCTTCACCGAGCGCAACCGCTACATCATCCAGGCGCAGGACACGCTGCTGATCATCAGCCCGCCGGGAGACGGAAAGATCCCCTCTCCCCCCCGGGGAGAGGGTTAGGGTGAGGGGGGAGCGTGGCGAGGATTCTCAAGAATTGAACACACCTCGCTCTCTCACCAAATCCACCCTATGCATCCCCCTCACCCCGGCCCTCTCCCGCTCACCCCTTGTAATGCCGGCCGAAACGGTTGGTCAGGAAGGCGTCCAGCGGCACCTGTTCCTGCCGGATGAAGCCGGCCTGCGGGATGGAGCCCTCGCGCAGCAGGTCCAGCACGGCGCAGATGCCGGCGGCGGTGGTGACCTGGATGGCGCTCCAGCTGCGGCCGGCAATCTGCTTGCTGTAGATCTTGGTGGCGAAGGTCTCCTGCCGCAACTCGCCCTCCTGCATGCCCGTGGCGGTCGCCAGCACCAGCACCACGTCCTGCAGGGTCAGCGGCACCGCGGTCTCCAGCACGTCCTTCAGCAGGTGGCGCCGCTCGCCCAACCGCAGGTCGCGGATCAGCAGGCGGACGATGTCGCGGTGGCCGGGATAGCGCACGGTCTTGTAATCGAGGTTCCGCACCTTGCCGGCCAGCGTCTCACACAGTGAGCCCAGTCCGCCCGAGGTGTTGAACGCCTCGTAATCGACGCCGTCCAACGCAAAGCGCTCGTCGCCCTCCAGCGGCATCACCTCGTGCGGGCGACCGTCGATGATGGCCTCGCACGGGTTGCAGTATTCGTTGATCAGCCCATCGGTGCTCCAGGTCAGATTGTATTTCAGGGCGTTGGTCGGATACTGCGGCAAAGCCCCGACGCGCAGATGCAGGTTGTGCAGCTCGTCGAAGCGGCGGGCGAGGTCATGGCCGACGATGGAGATGAAGCCCGGCGCCAGCCCGCATTGCGGGATCAACGCGCTGTCGGCGGTCTCCGCCAGCATCTTCACCTTGCGGGTGGCGGCGACATCCTCGGTCAGGTCCAGGTAATGGGCGCCGGCGGCGACGGCGGCGGTGGCGATGGCCGGGGTCAGGGTGAAGGGGCAGGCGCTGAGCACCGCATGCTGGCCTTCCATGGCCGCACGCAGGGAGTGCGGATCCTCCACATCGACCCGCGTCACCCGCAGCCCGGCACGCTCGGCGCGGTACAGCAGCGCCTCGTCCCGGTCGCCGATGGTGACGGCGAAATCGTCGGTCTCGGACAGCAGCGTGCCGATCATCGACCCGATCTTGCCCGCCCCCAGAACCAGAACCTTCATCGTTGCCATCTCTCCCGCTCCTCTGTTCAGCCTTGTGTGTTGGCGATTGGCTCGCACACAAAAGGTGTCGGCGGATGCGGCCGGGCAGAACCGGGCAATGCGCCGGGCGCGGTCGAGATTTCCGGCGGAATGACGGGATGTCCGTTGAAATGACGGATGCGCTTTATCCCTCGCGCCACCTCGGCAGCGGCGTTAAGGTCGCAGCCGGTTTTCCCATATCCGGCCCGCACCCATGACCATCCGCCAACTGACCGCCCCGCACGCCGTCCTGCTGGAGGAACCGCAACAGGGCGTTCCCCAGACCAGCGAGATGATCCGGGGCGAGCGCTTCCGCATTCTGGAGGAGCGTGACGGCTGGCTACGGGCGGAGAACGCCTTCGACGGCCATGTCGGCTGGCTGTCGCCGGGCACCGCGCATCGGGAACCGGTCGCCCCCACCCACCGCGTGCGGGCCTTGCGCGCCGACCTGCACCCCGGACCGACGCACCGGGCGCCGCCGGTGGCGACGCTCAGCTTCGGATCTCTGGTGACGCTGGACGGCCGGGCCGAAAATGGCTGGGTCGGCACCGACGACGGGCTGTGGCTGTTCGCGGGATGGCTGGAGCCGGTGGACGCCGCCCCGGCGGCCGACCACATCGCCACCGCCCTGCGCTTTCTGGAGACGCCCTATGTCTGGGGCGGGCGCAGCAGCTTCGGCATCGACTGTTCCGGGCTGGTGCTGACCGCCATGGCGGCGGCCGGTGTCGTCTCCCACCATAGCAGCGGGATGCAACGCAAGGATGACCGGCTGGGGACGTGGGTGTCCGAGGACGGTCGCGGCGTCGAGTATCGGCGCGGCGACATCGTCTTCTTCCCCGGCCATGTCGGGCTGATGGTGGACGGGACGAACCTGCTGCACGCCACCGTCTTCACCATGTCAGTCGTGATCGAGCCGCTGGCCGAGGTCGCCAAACGCGCGGAGATCAATGGGGTCCGCCGTCCCGGCTAGCGCGTCCGCCGTCCCGATCTGACGCGGGCGTAGCGCCTCTCCCACCAGCAGCAGGGTCGGCCCCTTGCCGGCGGCCACTCCCTGCTCCGCCATCTCGCCGAGCGTCGTCCAGTAACGCCGCTCGTCGGGCCGGCAGCCATTCTCCACCGCCAGCACCGGCGTATCGGCCGGCAGCCCGGCCCCGGTCAGCCCCTGGCCGACCGACCGCGCCTGCTCGCGCCCCATATAGATCGCCAGCGTGCCCTGCGGATCGGCCAGCCGCGCCCAGTCGGGTTCGAACCGCTCGCCGTCGCGGCCATGGGCGGTGACGAAGGTCACGGCGCGCGACACCCCGCGCTTGGTCAGCGACAGTCCGGTGGAGGCGGCACAGCCGAGCGCCGCGGTGATGCCGGGGATGACACGAACCGGGATGCCGAGGCTGTCGAGATGCTCGATCTCCTCGCCGGCCCGGCCGAACACCATCGGGTCGCCGCCCTTCAGGCGGACGACGCGCTTGCCACGCCGGGCATGGAAGGCGATCAGCGCGTTGATCTCCCCCTGCGGCAGCGAATGCCGGCCGGAGCGTTTGCCGACGCAGATGCGCTCGGCCCTCGGATGGGCGAGGTCGAGGATGCCGTCGCCGACCAGCGCGTCATAGAGCACGACCTCGGCAGCGGCCAGCGCCTTGACCGCAGCGACCGTGAGCAGGTCGGGGTCGCCGGGGCCGGCGCCGACGAGGGTGACGGTGCCTCCCCCACTACCATCCCCCTCTCCCCCCGGGGAGAGGGTTGGGGTGAGGGGGAAAACCTCTCCGAAAGACGAGCGAAAACCGAGAATGGAGCGCGCACCCAATCCCAAAACGCCCCGCCGCGCATCCCCCTCACCCCAACCCTCTCCCCGGGGGGGAGAGGGAGAGTCTGGCCATCACGCCACTTCGCGCTGGTGAGCATGACGAAGCACCTCCTTGAGTTCAGGCACGCAGGAACCACAATTCGTGCCGGCCTTCAACGCCGCACCGATCTCCGCGACACTGGTCAGCCGCCGGTCGCGGATGGCGCCGACCAGCCGGTTGATCCCGACGCTGAAGCAGGAGCAGACAATCCGCCCTTCATCGGCCTGCGCGCCCGGCGCCCGCCCGGCGAGCAGCCCGGCCCGCGCGCCGTCGTCCAGCCCATCCGCCTCCAGCAGACCGGCGAGCCAGCCGCGCGGTGGCAGACGCCCGTCGGCGGCGACGAACAGGCAGGCCTCCAACCGGTCGCCGTCCATCCAGGCCATGCGCAGGCCGCCGCGCGCTTCATCGCGGAACTCCACCGCCGCCCCGGCAGGGTCGAGGCCGGGCAGCCACGCCGCAAGATCGGGAATCGCCCCCGTCCCGGCCATCTCCACCAGATGCCCGCCCAGATTGCCGCTGCCCACCGCGCGGCGCGCCCAATAACCGCCATGGGCGGGCTCCACCGGCCGGCGGGCCAGCAGGAAGGCGGTCCAGGCCGGCCGCCATGGTTCGACCGTCGCCGGCATCCGCTTCAGATCCGGCTGGCCGGAGACCGGGTCCACCGCCTCGTCGTCGATCAGCCGGCCGATGACGCAGGCACCGGTGAAGCGGTCGGTCCAATGCATCGGCAGGAAGATGGTGCCTTCGCTTTGGGCATCGGTGACGCGCACCCGCGCCAACGCCTCCCCCGCCGCCGTGGAGATGCGGGCAAGCCCGCCATCGGTCAGTCCCCGCGCCGCCGCATCCGCCGGATTGATGTCCAGCCGCGGTTCCGGCGCATGCGCCGACAGCCGCGCCGACAGACCCGTCCGCGTCATCGTGTGCCACTGGTCGCGCAGCCGGCCCGTGTTCAGCAGCAGCGCCCCGTCCGGCACCTCGCGCGGCAGCGGCTTCGCCGTCACCGCCAGCATCCGGGCGCGCCCGTCCGCGGTGAAGAAGCGGCCATCGCCGAACAGCCGCGTCTGCGGCTCGCTGCCAGCGCGCCAGGGCCAGGGGAAGGGAGCCAGCGCCTCGTACCCGGCATCGTCCAGCCCACTCAGCGCCCCGATGTCGAAGGCGCGCGACCCGCCATTCTCGAAAGCCGACAGCGCGGCATGCTCGCGGAACACCGCGGCGGCGCTTTCATAGGGGAAGGCGTCGGCGAAGCCCATCCGCCGCGCGACCTGGGTCATGATCCACCAGTCCGCCCGCGCTTCCCCAGCCTCCGCCTTGAAAGCGCGCTGGCGCGAGATTGTGCGGTCGGAGTTGGTGACGGTGCCGTCCTTCTCGCTCCAGCCCTTGGCCGGCAGGCGGATATGGGCGAAGCGACCGGTGTCGGTGTCGCGGATGCAGTCGGAGACCACCACCGTCTCGCACCGCTCCAGCGCCCGGCGGACCCGCCCGGCGTCGGGCATGCTGACGGCGGGGTTGGTCGCCATGATCCACACCGCCTTGACCGTGCCGGCCTCGATGGCACGGAACAGATCGACCGCCTTCAGCCCCGGCTTGTCGGCCATGCGCGGCGCGGTCCAGAAGCGGCCGACCCGGTCCACCTCTTCCGCCGTGAAGCCCATATGGGCGGCAAGCTGGTTCGCCAGCCCGCCGACCTCGCGCCCGCCCATGGCGTTCGGCTGCCCGGTGACGGAGAAGGGGCCGCAGCCCGCCCGCCCGATGCGCCCGGTCAGGAAATGGACGTTCAGGATGGCGTTGACGGTGTCGCTGCCCTGCGACGACTGGTTGACGCCTTGCGAATAGACCGTCACCACCCGCCCGGTCGCCGCGAATTCGGTATAGAAGGCGGCGACCTCCCCCTTCTCCAGCCCGCAGCGGCGGGCCACCGTCGCCACATCCGGCGCGTCGGCGCGGGCGGCGGCCAACGCCTCCTCCACCCCCTCGGCATGGGCGGCGGTGAAGCTGGCATTGCGATGGCCGTTGCCGTCCAGCCAGGCCAACAGCCCGTTGAACAGCAGCGCGTCGGTGCCGGCCTTCAGCGCCAGATGGCGGTCCGCGGCATCGACGCTGTCGGTCCGCCGCGGATCGACCACGACGATCCGCGTGCCGCGCTCCGCCCGCGCCGCCAGCAGCCGCTGGTTCAGAACCGGGTGGCACCAGGCGAGGTTCGACCCCACCAGCACCACCAGATCGGCGGACTCGAAATCCTCGTAGGTCCCCGGCACCGCGTCGGCGCCCAAGCCCTGCTTGTGCCCGACCACCGATGACGCCATGCACAGCCGCGAGTTGGTGTCGATGTTCGCCGACCCGATGAAGCCCTTCATCAGCTTGTTCGCGACGTAGTAATCCTCGGTCAGCAGCTGGCCGGAGACGTAGAAAGCCACCGAATCCCGCCCATGCCTGGCGATGGTGTCGGAAAAGCGCCGGGCCACCTCGTCCAGCGCCTCGTCCCACGACACGCGCTTATCGCCGATTTCCGGATGGAGCAGCCGCCCATCCGGCACCAGCGTATCGGCCAGCGCCGATCCCTTGGAGCAGAGCCGTCCCCGGTTCGCCGGGTGGTCGGCGTCGCCGCGCACCCTGACGGCGCCATCGGCCGCCACCCGCGCGATCACCCCGCACCCGACCCCGCAATAGGGACAGGTGGTCTTCACCTCCCGTTCACGGCCGGAGGACGGCTCCGCCCCGTCAAACATGGCCGCAGGCCTTGCGGCAGCCGCCGCGCGACAGCTTGGCCTCGCCGAGCGCGAGGGAGACGCTGCGCCCCTCCACCCGCACCGGAACATGGCCGGTGCGGCCCTCGTCGGGGGCGACAGCCTCGCCGGTCGCCAGCTCGATCACCCAATTGTGCAGCGGGCAGGTGACGCGGCGGCCATGGACGATGCCCTGGGACAGCGGCCCCTGCTTGTGCGGGCAGGCATCCTCCAGCGCGAAGACCTCGTCGGCCGCCGTGCGGAACAGCGCGATGTCGCCATCGGGGGTGCGGACGACGCGCGAGCCCAGCACCGGGATGTCGTCGATGCTGCCGACCTGGGTCCAGACGGTTTCCATGATGATGCTGTCCATGATCCCTTACCCCACTTCGGCGAGCAGATTGAATTCGTGACGGTCGACGCCCTTGGCGGCACGCTCCGCCCACGGGTCGTCCTGCGAGAAGGTCTGCGAGAACAGGAAGCGCGCGTTCAACGCCCGGCGCCGCTCCGGATCCTCGACCAGCGCCGCCTTGATGTGGTCGAGCCCGACACGCTCCACCCACGGTGCGGTGCGCTCCAGATAGCGGGCCTCCTCGCGGTACAGCTGCATGAAGGCGCCGGTGTATTCCAGCACCTCCTCCTCCGTCGCCACGCGGACCAGCAGGTCGCAGGCGCGGACATGCAGGCCGCCGTTGCCGCCGACATGCAGTTCATAACCGCTGTCGATGCAGACGACGCCCAGATCCTTGATGGTGGCTTCGGCGCAGTTGCGCGGGCAGCCGGACACCGCCAGCTTCACCTTGTGCGGCGTCCAGGTGCCCCAGGTCATCCGCTCCAGCTTCACGCCCAGCCCGGTCGAGTCCTGCGTGCCGAAGCGGCACCATTCCGACCCGACGCAGGTCTTCACCGTGCGCAGCCCCTTGGCATAGGCATGGCCCGACACCATGCCGGCAGCGTTCAGGTCGGCCCAGACCGCCGGCAGATCCTCCTTCTTCACGCCGAACAGGTCGATGCGCTGGCCGCCGGTGACCTTCACGGTGGGGATGTTGAACTTGTCCACCACATCGGCGATGGCGCGCAGTTCGGCAGCACTGGTCAGGCCGCCCCACATGCGCGGCACGACCGAATAGGTGCCGTCCTTCTGGATGTTGGCGTGGGCGCGCTCGTTGATGTAGCGCGACTGGTAGTCGTCCTTGTACTCGCCCGGCCACGCGCACAGCAGGTAATAGTTCAGCGCCGGCCGACAGGAGGCGCAGCCGTCGGGCGTCGTCCATTCCATCGCCTGGAACACGTCGGCCATGGTCTTCAGCCCGTGCTCGACGATGGCCGCCCGCACCGCGTCATGGGTGTGGTGGGTGCATTTGCACATCGGCTTGACCTTGGGCGCCGCCGTGAAGCCATCGCCCAGCGTCACCGCCAGCAGCCGCTCCACCGTGCCGGAGCAGCCGCCGCAGGAGGCCGACGCCTTGGTGTGCGCCTTCACCTCGTCCAAGCTGGTCAGGCCCTTCTCGGTGATCGCCTTGACGATGGTGCCCTTGCAGACGCCATTGCAGCCGCAGATTCGGCAGAGTCGGGCAATGCCGCGATGGCGGCGTTCGGGTCGCCGGCGTCGGCACTGCCGAAGCCCTGGCCGAAGATCATCGTGTCGCGCTCGGCCGACACGTCGGCGCCGTCCTTCAGCAGCGAGAAGTACCAGGCGCCGTCCTTGGTGTCGCCATACAGCACTGCGCCCAGCAGCTTGCCGTCCTTCAGCACCAAGCGCTTGTAGACGCCGCGCGCCGCGTCGCGGAACACGATGTCCTCGGTCCCCGCCCCGCCCGAGAAATCACCGGCGGAGAACACGTCGACGCCGGTGACCTTCAGCTTGGTCGAGGTGACGGAGCCGGTGTAGGCGGCGCCCTCCCCACCCGCGAGGTCGTGGGCCAGCACCTTCGCCATCTCGAACAGCGGGGCGACGAGGCCCCAGGTGACGCCGCGATGCTCGACGCATTCGCCGACCGCGTAGATCGACGGGTCGCTGGTGCGCATCCGGTCATCCACCCGGATGCCGCGCCCGCAGTCCAGCCCGGCCGCCTTGCCCAGCGCCATGTTCGGACGGATGCCCACCGCCATGACGACGATGTCGGCCGGCAGCTCGCGCCCATCCTTCAGCCGCACCGCGCCGACCCGGTCTTCCCCGACGATCTCCGCCGTGTCGGCGCCGGTCAGCACCTCGATGCCGCGACGCTCCAGCTCGCGCTGCAACAGCATGCCGGCCGAGGGATCGAGCTGGCGCTCCATCAGCGTCGGCATCAGGTGGACGACGGTGACCTCCATCCCCTTGACCCGCAGCCCGTTCGCCGCCTCCAGGCCCAGCAGGCCGCCGCCGATCACCACGGCCCGGCCACCCTTCGCCGCCGCCGCCAGCATGGCGTCCACGTCCGCCAGATCGCGGAAGCCGATGACGCCCGGCAGGGTCGATCCCGGCACCGGGATGATGAAGGGCATCGATCCGGTGGCGATCAGCAGCTTGTCATAAGGCACGACGCGGCCGGACTGCGAGACGACCGTCTTGCCCTCGCGGTCGATGCCCTCCACCGGCTCGCCGGTCAGCAGCGTGATGCCGTTGGCGTCGTACCACTCGCGGCTGTTCAGCACGATCTGGTCGAAGGTCTTCTCCCCCGCCAGCACCGGCGACAGCATGATGCGGTTGTAGTTCGGATGCGGTTCGGCCCCGAAGACGGTGATGTCGAAGCGGCCGGGCGCCTTGGCCAGCAGTTCTTCCACCGTCTTCATGCCGGCCATGCCGTTGCCGACCACCACCAGCCGTTCCCTGGCAGGGCCGGCACTGCGCAGTTCGGCCTCGTTAAGTTCGACGGCGGGCCCGTTGTTCGATGAGAGATGCATGTCCATGGCGCGTCTGCCTCGTCTATCGTGTCCGGCCTGCTGCAAAGTCAGGCACGGGGCCAAAAAGAAAGGCGTCCGAACGGGCCTGCGTCCCTGCCCCGCGAGTGGATCGCGAAGGCGGATGCACACCTGTTCGGACGCCGTTGTCCGGGCGGTTCGTCGTCGAACCAGAGCCAAATCCGCGCGTCGTCGCGTGGGCTTCGGCGGTGTCGCGGGCACTGGCGACGTTGCTGGCGCCCGCTGTAGTCTCGCCATTCCCTTCGCAATCCGCGTGCCAACTGCCGCGCCTGTGGGCTGGCGCCGGAAAACTCCAGGGATTCCGCAAAGTCCCGCCTGGATTCGCACCCAAGACCTAGGTGCTTATTTTTAGATCATCCTTAGGTATTGCACAAAGGATGACCATGCAGGCTTGTGTGCGCCGCAAAAATCAGCAGACGGCCTAGCCGACCCGAAAGAGACTTCATACCTTCCGCCGGGATGTAACGAGCAAAACCAACCGCTCCGGCCGATTTTTCGGCAAAACCCATCCTTTGGCATGAGCCTTGCGATGAGGGAGGCCAGAGACGCGCCAACGACGGTGCGTGCATCCCAAGCGTCCAATGATGGGCCAGCCCCGGCAGTGTTGCCGACCCCGGTATCGACAAGCCTTGCAACCAGGCTTTTCCGGTCGATCCCGCTGGACGCTTTCGATGGCCATACTGCCTGAAAAACAGCCAGTCCGGGACTTGCCCAGAAATTCGACACCGGTGTCGCCTCACCCGACCGCTGGTCCGGATTTCAGAGATGGAGCAACCGACGTGGCCCAAACCTCCCACACCCTCCGCCACCTTCTCGCATCCGCCGCTGCCGTCGTTGCCCTGACGGCGGGCGTCTCTGCCATCGCCGCGCCGCTCGACGTCGAAAAGGACCAGCTGAAGCTCGGCTTCATCAAGCTGACCGACATGGCGCCGCTCGCCATCGCCGCCGAAAAGGGCTTCTTCGAGGATGAAGGCCTGTCGGTGACGCTGGAACCACAGGCGAACTGGAAGGTCCTGCTCGACCGCGTGATCTCCGGCGAACTGGACGGCGCCCACATGCTGGCCGGCCAGCCGCTGGGCGCCACCATCGGCTTCGGCACCAAGGCGCACATCGTCACCGCCTTCTCCATGGATCTGAACGGCAACGGCATCACGCTGTCGAACGACGTCTGGCAGAAGATGAAGGCCAATGTGCCGAAGGGTGCCGATGGCAAGCCGGTCCACCCGATCAAGGCCGACGCGCTGAAGCCGGTGATCGCCCAGTACAAGGCGGAGGGCAAGCCCTTCAACATGGGGATGGTCTTCCCGGTCTCGACCCACAATTACGAACTGCGCTACTGGCTGGCGTCGGGCGGGATCAACCCCGGCTTCTACAGCCCGACCGACGTATCGGGGCAGATCGGCGCCGACGCGCTGCTGTCCGTCACCCCGCCGCCGCAGATGCCGGCGACGCTGGAGGCCGGCACCATCTACGGCTACAGCGTCGGCGAGCCGTGGAAACCAGCAGGCGGTGATCAAGGGCATCGGCGTGCCGGTCATCACCGACACCGAGATCTGGAAGAACAACCCCGAGAAGGTCTTCGGCGTCACCGACGATTGGGCAGCCAAGAACCCCAAGACCCATCTGGCCGTCGTCAAGGCGCTGATCCGCGCCGCCCAGTGGCTGGACGAAAACGAGAACGCCAACCGCGCCGAAGCCGTGAAGATCCTGGCCAAGCCCGAATATGTCGGGGCCGATGCCAAGGTGATCGCCAATTCGATGACCGGCACCTTCGAGTATGAGAAGGGCGACAAGCGCGACGTTCCCGACTTCAACGTCTTCTTCCGCTACAACGCGACCTATCCCTTCTATTCCGACGCCGTCTGGTACCTGACCCAGATGCGCCGCTGGGGCCAGATCGCCGACGCCAAGCCCGATGCCTGGTACGACGAGACCGCGCGCAAGGTCTACAAGCCCGACGTCTATCTCCAGGCCGCCAAGCTGCTGGTCGAGGAAGGCAAGGTCAAGGAGGCCGACTTCCCGTGGAAGAGCGACGGCTACAAGCCGGTCGACAACGGCTTCATCGACGGCATCCCCTATGACGGCCGCAAGCCGAACGACTACCTCGCCAAGCAGCCCATCGGCCTGAAGGGCGACCAGAAGGTCGAAGGCGGTCAGGTGGTGGGGGGCTGAGCAGTATTGCTCCCACCTGCCCAATCCTCCCTCTCCCCCGCTCTCGCGCAAACGAAGTTTGCGCTGACGCGACAGGCGGACCTCCGGTCCGCCGAAAGCGGGGAGAGGGTCGGGGTGAGGGGGATCCGCTTCGAGGATCCCTTCGGCTGCGCCGAACCCCTCATCCTAACCTTCTCCCCAGGGGGGAGAAGGGATCTTTCCAGGGGAAGACCAAGCCATGACCAGCCTGACCGACACCTCCGCCGACCTCGCCCGCGCCCAGCGCAAGGCCCGCCGCACGCACGCCCTGAACCGCATCGCTTCCGCCCTGAACACCGTCGGCCTCGGCTGGCTGGCGCCGCTGTTGCGGCTTGCCGCCGGCGAGAATCCGCGCCAGCAGGGCGTCGAACTGTGGCGCCAGATGGGCATTCCGCTGACCGCCATCCTGCTGTTCCTCGCCGCCTGGGGCTGGGCCGCCCCACAGGTGCAGACCAGCCTGGGCGCCATCCCCGGCCCGGCCCAGGTGTGGGAGCAGGCGACCAACCTCTACGCCGACCACAAGGCCGAACGCGCCAAGGAAGCCGCCTTCTACGAACGCCAGGAAAAGCGCAACACCGAAAAGCTGGCGAAGAACCCGGCGGCGGAGGTGAAGACCCTGCCCTATGCCGGCAAGCCGACCTACCTCGACCAGATCGTCACCAGCCTGAAGACCGTCTTCACCGGCTTCCTGCTGGGCGCCCTGGTGGCCGTGCCCTTGGGGGTGGCGAGCGGCCTGTCGCCGACCGTCAACGCCGCGATCAACCCGCTGATCCAGATCTTCAAGCCGGTGTCGCCGCTGGCCTGGCTGCCGCTGGTCACCATGGTGGTCAGCGCCACCGTGTCGGGCAGCGGACCCGCTGTTCGAGAAGTCGTTCCTGACCTCCGCCATCACCGTCACGCTGTGCTCGCTGTGGCCGACGCTGATCAACACCGCGGTCGGAGTGTCCTCCATCGACCGCGACCTGATGAATGTCGGCAAGGTGCTGCAGCTGTCCGGCTTCACCATGGTCCGCCGCCTCGTGCTGCCGTCGGCACTGCCCTACATCTTCACCGGGCTGCGGCTGTCGTTGGGCGTGGGCTGGATGGTGCTGATCGCTGCGGAGATGCTGGCCCAGAACCCCGGCCTCGGCAAGTTCGTGTGGGACGAGTTCCAGAACGGCTCCTCCAATTCGCTCGCCAAGATCATGGTGGCGGTCTTCACCATCGGCCTGATCGGCTTCCTGCTCGACCGCGTGATGCTGGCGCTGCAGTCCGCCGTCAGCCACAGCCCCGCCCGCTAAGGAGACCGGCCATGGCGATCCTGGACCTGAAGGGTGTGTCGAAGTCCTATGGCGGCACGCCCAACACCATCAATCGGGTGTTGCGCGACATCGACCTGTCCATCGAAGAGGGCGAGTTCGTCGCCATCGTCGGCTTCTCCGGCTCGGGAAAGTCGACGCTGATCAACCTGATCGCCGGTCTGGCGATGCCGGACGCCGGCGAGGTGCTCTATCGCGGCAAGCCGGTCACCGGCCCCGGCCCGGAACGCGGCCTCGTCTTCCAGTCCTATTCGCTGATGCCCTGGCTCAGCGTGAAGGAGAATGTCGCGCTGGCGGTGGACGCCGTCCACAAGGCCAAGCCATCGGCCGAGCGCGGCGTGCTGACCCGCCGGGCGGTGGAGACGGTCGGCCTCGGCCACGCCACCGACCGCCGGCCGAAGGAACTGTCGGGCGGCATGCGCCAGCGCGTCGGCTTCGCCCGCGCGCTCGCCATGAGCCCGGAGATGCTGCTGCTGGACGAGCCCCTCTCCGCGCTCGACGCCCTGACCCGCGCCAAGCTGCAGGACGAGATCGAGGCGATCTGGCGCAAGGACCGCAAGACCGTCATCCTCATCACCAACGATGTGGACGAGGCGATCCTGCTGGCCGACCGCATCATCCCGCTGACGCCCGGCCCGAACGCCACGCTCGGCCCCGCCTTCACCGTCGATCTGCCGCGCCCGCGCGACCGCACCGCCGTCAACCATGACGAGGATTTCAAGCGTCTGCGCGCCGAGGTCACCGCGTACCTGATAAAAGTCGGCGTCGCCCGCGGCACCGGCGGCGATGACGACCTGACTCTGCCCGACGTGAAGCCGATCACCGCCGCCCCGCCGCCCAAGGCCTATGTCGAGGCGATGGGCGGGCGCGGGATGGAGGACCGCTATCTGGAATTCACCCGTCTGACCAAGACCTTCGCCACGCCGAAGGGGCCGCTGACCGTGGTGGACGGCTTCGACCTGAAGATGCGCAAGGGCGAGTTCGTCTCGCTGATCGGCCATTCCGGCTGCGGCAAGTCCACCGTGCTGTCGATGGTGGCGGGCCTCGCCGACGTGACCAGCGGCGGCATCGTGCTGGACGGCAAGGAGGTGGACGGCGCCGGCCCCGACCGCGCCGTGGTGTTCCAGGCCCCCAGCCTGTTCCCCTGGCTGACCGCCTACGAGAACGTCATGCTGGGCGTCGACCGCGTCTATCCCCATGCGAACAAGGGCGAGCGCGCCGACATCGCCCGCTACTACCTCGCCCGCGTGGGCTTAAGCGACAGTATGGACAAGAAGGCGTCGGAGCTGTCCAACGGCATGAAGCAGCGCGTCGGCATCGCCCGCGCCTTCGCCCTGTCGCCCAAGCTCCTGCTGCTCGACGAGCCCTTCGGCATGCTCGACAGCCTGACCCGCTGGGAGTTGCAGGAGGTGCTGATGGAGGTGTGGGCGCGCACCAAGGTGACGGCGGTCTGCGTCACCCACGACGTGGACGAGGCGCTGTTGCTGGCCGACCGGGTGGTGATGATGACCAACGGACCCAACGCCAGGATCGGCCACATCCTGACCGTCGACATCCCCCACCCCCGCACCCGTCAGGCCCTGCTGGAACACCCGCGCTATTACGACTACCGCGAGGAGTTGCTGAACTTCCTCGAAGGTGGCCATGCCGGGGCGCCGAAAAAGGCGGCGTGACCGGCGTCCCACTCCCCGGAAAGCCCACCGAAGCCCCATCGACAAGCTGGCCCCGCGGGACCAGCTTGTTGTCCTTCGGCAAGACGGACGAGGGAGACCAAGATGAAGCGCGTGACCCTGCCGGACGGCACCGAGGTCCCGGCTCTCGGCCAGGGCACATGGATGATGGCGGAGGGGCGCGGCGACCGTGCCGCCGAGATCTCCGCGCTGCGGGCCGGCATCGACCGAGGCATGACCCTGATCGACACCGCCGAGATGTACGGCGACGGCGCATCGGAAGAACTTGTGGGCGAGGCGATCGCCGGCCGGCGCGACGGCCTGTTCATCGTCACCAAGGTGCTGCCCAGCAACGCGTCCCGCATCGGCACGGTGAAGGCCTGCGACCGCAGCCTCAAGCGGCTGAAGATCGACCGCATCGACCTCTATCTGCTGCACTGGCGCGGCGGCGTGCCGCTGGAGGAGACGGTCGAGGCGTTCGAGTTGCTGCGCGAGGCCGGCAAGATCGCCCGCTGGGGCGTCTCCAACTTCGACGTGGACGACCTGGAGGAGTTGGCGGAGGTCACCGACCTGCAGGGCTGCGCCGCCAATCAGGTGCTCTACAACCCCGAACACCGGGGCATCGAATATGATTTGCTGCCCTTCCAGCACACCGCCCGCATGCCGGTGATGGCCTATTCCCCCATCGGCCAGGGCGGCCGCCTGCTGCGCTCCCCCGCCTTGCTGGCGGTGGCCAAGCGGCACGGCACGACTCCGGCACAGGTGGCGCTGGCCTGGGCGCTGCGCCAGCAGGGCGTGATCGCCATTCCCAAGGCAGGAACCACGGCGCACGCCATCGAGAACGCCGAGGCCGTGAAGCTGACGCTGACCGGGGAGGACATCGCGGAGATCGACAAGGCCTTCCCGCCGCCGAAACGCAAGCAGCCGCTGGCGATGATCTGAAGCGATTGATGGCGAGGGCCGCGAGGAGGGGTCCGCGGCCCGGTGACCTAAGTCACCGCGTTTTTGCCAATCCGGTCGCCTATCGACCGACAGCCGGATTCGCCCGCTGATCGCTCCCGATAGAGCGGCAAACCCTGGGACTTGCCCGCCGATTCCGCCCCATTCATTCTTTGTGGCTGAGCAATCTCACCCGCAACCCGCATGGCGAGAATATGGCATCGCACAAACCCTTGAGAGGACCGTTAACCTTTTATTTGCAACCATTTTCATTATAGTTTCTCTCCGATCACGCGAGGGCATGCGCGAGGCAGGGAAATGAGAATATTCGCATACATGGTGATTGCGTTCGCTTTCATTCTGCCGAGCGCAAGCTTTTCCCAGACCAATTCGCCAAGTTACAATTGTTCGTTGGTGACACAAGACGTCGAAGTGTTCGTCTGCAACGATTCGTTCCTTGCATCGATGGACCGCGACCTCAGTCAAATCTATCGCTCCTACATCGCATCGCTGCCATATGACCAAGCAGAACTCCTCAGGAAAGGAGAGGCGGCCTGGGTCAGGGATCGCAACAATCGCTGCAAGATTGGTGAGCGGTTGGTTGACCGCTCCTGTATCGAGGCCGCCTATCGGGGACGGATAACCGCGCTGAATTCCTTAGCCAGCCTGTCCTTCGTGCCCGGCGAATGGGCTTCCGAAGGAATGAAGTGGGTTCAATTGGCAAGCCGCTCATCCGCGGACGAAGCGAAAGCGATTGCCGCCTCGCTGCGGTACAAGGTCCCTCAACATGGACCGTACCTTGTCCTTCTGACACTCAACGGCTGGT
>NZ_VUOI01000035.1:0-31916 GCF_015390205.1 Azospirillum sp. INR13 | reverse complement strand
AAGCCGCGGGCCAGCGCCGGGCGCGGGGTGCGGACATAGTTCGACCCGTCGCGCTGCTTCAGCACCGCCTGACAGGGGATCATGCCGACATTCTCGGCATCCAGGTCGGCGACGGTGTAGACCGCCAGCACGCCGGGCTGCGCCAGCGCGTCCGACGCATCGACCGAGCCGATCGCAGCGAAGGCGTGGGGGGAGCGGACGAAGGCCGCATAGGCCTGGCCGGGAAGAGACACGTCGTCGGTGTAGCGGCCGCCGCCGGTCAGCAGCCGGGCGTCTTCGGTGCGCGGAACCGCCTGTCCGATGCCGAACTTCATGGGTGAACTCCCGACTTCCGGTTCGATGCGATTGTTGTGCTCCGCGAAGATAGGCCGGCTGAAGCGGCAGGGAAACCCCCGGCGGCGGCAAGCGGTGCGCGTCATTGCGGACTGGCGCCGGCAATCCGCAGGGACCATATTCGGCGGCATGTGTGGACGCATGCTACTCACCACCCCGGTCAGCGAGGTCCAGCGCCTGTTCGGCGTGCCCGAACGGCCGAACCTGATGTCGCGCTGGAACATCGCCCCGACGCAGGACATCCCCGTGATCCGGCGCGAGGAGGACGGCCGCCATCTGTCGATGGTCCGCTGGGGACTGGTGCCGCCCTGGGCGGACGATCCGTCCATCGGTGGGCGGATGATCAACGCGCGCGGCGAATCGGTGGCGGAAAAGCCGGCCTTCCGCGACGCCTTCCGCAAGCGCCGCTGCCTGATCCCACTCGATGGTTTCTATGAATGGACCAGCGTGGGGGAGGGGGCGAAGCCGCGCAAGCAGGGCCACGTCATCCGCCGCCGCGACCGCGGCCTGTTCGCGCTGGCCGGGCTGTGGGAGCGCTGGCGCGGACCGAAGGGCGCCGCACCGCTGGACCCGCCGCTTGAAACCGCGGCGGTGGTGACGACGGCGACCAACGCCGGCCTGTCCTTCCTGCATGACCGCATGCCGGTGGTGCTGGATCCCGCCGACTGGGACGCATGGCTCGACCCGGCGACCCCGCTGCCGGTGGTGGAAGGGCTGATCCGCCCGGCGCCGGACGACTGGCTGGACGTGGTCCCGGTGGGGCCGCGGGTGAACAGCGTGCGCAACGACGACTGTTCCTGCCTGGATCCGCCGGAAGAGGCGAAGCCGGTGACGGGGAAGGACAGGCCGGGCGATGACCAGCCGAGCCTGTTCTGAGGCCGTGCCGGTGACGAGGATCGTTCCGGTCCTGCTCTGCGGTCTGCTGCTGTCCGGTCTGGTGCCGGCCGGTCCCGCCATGGCGCAGACCAACCAGGCCGCCAAGGGGCGCGGCCCCATTGCCAACACGCCGGACCAGACCCTGACGGGCTCCGCCATGGCGGTGGAAGGAGATTTGCTGACGGTCAATGGCACGGCGGTGCGGCTGATGGGCATCGACGCCCCGGATCCGGGACAGAAGTGCAAGAACCGCTACGGTCATGAGCTCGACTGCTTCAAGGTCGCCACCGCCGTGCTCGCCAACATGGTGAAGGGCGAGGAGGTGACCTGCACCGTCACCGAACAGGACCGCACCGGCGAGAAGAAGGGCGAGTGCCGCGTGCGCGGGGTCGATCTGGGGGCGGCGATGGTGTCGCGTGGCTGGGCCTTTCAGTATGCCAGCCTGTCGCCCGCCTACCAGAAGGGCGAAGCCTATGCCCAGAGCAAGCGGATGGGGCTGTGGGCCGGGCAGGTGGAGAAGCCGTGGCAATGGCGCTCGCGCCAGCTGCGCGAGAAGGCAAAGTGAGTGGACGGCCTTTCGGGCAACCGGCGTTTGTCGTTTGGTCGTGACCCTCCGGCACTGACTGACGGGCTGTGACCGTTCGTTGGCATTCCGCACCCCCATTTCCCATTCGACCGGCCCGAATGGCATGGTAGGATTCCGCCAAGACGAATAACGACCTCCACAGGCCGGCAGGTTTGCCCGGCGAACGATCGGAGAGGCTGAATCCCAGAGCGGTAACTCCCGGCAGGGAGCGGAGTCACGGGCATGCTCGTTTACGAATGTGAACTGTTCGAGGTGGTGCCGATCCTGCGCCGCTATGCGCGGGCCCTGACGGGTGCCACCGATCGTGGCGACGCGCTGGTGACGCGCTGCGTCGAGGCTGCGGTGATGGCACCGTCCCGGTTCGGCCTGGACCGCGGCGGCGATGGCTCTCGCCTGTCGATGTATGCGCTGCTGAACCTGCTGTTCGACCGTTCTCCGGAGGAGTTCGGCCCGCCCGGGCGGCCGCTGCCGTCGCCCCATCCCATCGAGCGTGCGCTGGCCGAACTGCCGGAGGCCGACCGCCGCCTGTATCTGCTGACCGCGCTGGAGGGATTGAGCATCCCGCAGGCGGCGAAGGTGCTGCAGCTGCCGGCGGGGGAGTCCATCGACCGGCTGAAAGCCGCCCGCGCCCGCGTGCGCGCAGCCATGGTCCAGCGGGTCATGGTGGTGGAGGACAATGCCCTGCTGGCGATGGAGCTGGGGGAACTGGTGGCCGACATGGGCCATGTGGTCTGCGGCATCGCCGTCAACGAGACCGAGGCGCTGGCCCTGCTGAAGGCGGAAAAGCCGACGCTGGCCCTGCTGGACGTCCGGCTGGCCGATGGCGGCAGCGGGATCGAGATCGCCCGCCGGCTGAAGCGCGTGCGCGACCTGCGCACCATCTTCGTCACCGCATTCGACGACGACATCCGCGCGCTGGACGCCCGCCATCTGGGGCAGATCGTGCGCAAGCCCTTCACCAACGCCGGCATCCAGGCGGCCATTTCGCGGGCCATCTTCATGCCGCAGCCGGTGGCGCTGGCGTGATCGTCTTCGACCGATCAGGCCCATGAAAAAAGGGACTGCCGGCGATCCGGTGGTCCCTTTTTCCGTGAGGCGGCTTTGAGGCAAGCCGCCTTCAAGCAACGCCCGTCATACCGTGTGCCGGCGACCGGCGATCATGCGGTAGATGGCCAGGATGATGATCGCGCCGACGATGGCGCCGATGAAGCCCGCCCCTTCACCCGGCCGGTACCAGCCGATGGCGGCGCCCAGATATGTCGCAACGAAGGCACCGGCGATGCCCAGCAGCGTGGTGATGATGAAGCCGCCCGGATCGCGACCCGGCATCAGGAACTTGGCGACGATGCCGGCGATGAAGCCGATGATGATCGTCCAGAGAATGCCCATGGTTGTCTTCCCTTCCGTTGCGGGACCGTCTTCCCATGCCCAATAACGGGCAAAGCGGCGATTGGTTCTCCTCCCCGGCGGATCTTTTGGCCCGATGCTCTTTTGGACAGTCGGAATTTGGCCACCGGCATTGCCGACGGCAGCATGGACGATCAGGGCCGCACCGCCCGCAATTCGCCGGCGCCCAGTGGTCCAGCCACCCTGGCGGGCCGAAAAAGGAACGGCCCCGCACCGCTCCCCATGTGGGCGGCGCGGGGCCGTTCCTGTTCTCAGTTGCGGCTCAGCGCAGGGCGCTGATGTTGGTGGCATACTGGTCCGGACCGCCGGTGAAGGTGGCGGTGCCGGCGACCAGGACGTCGGCGCCGGCCTCGATCGCCAAGCGGGCGGTTTCCGGGTTGATGCCGCCGTCGACCTCCAGGTCGATCTGCTTGCCCAGCGCGTCGATGCGGGCGCGCAGGTCCGCGGATCTTCGGCAGCTGGCTCTTGATGAAGCTCTGGCCGCCGAAGCCGGGGTTGACCGTCATCACCAGCACGAGGTCGATGTCTTCCAGCACATGCTGAATGGCGTCCACCGGCGTCGCCGGGTTCAGCGACACGCCGGCCTTCTTGCCCAGCGACTTGATCAGCTGGATGGTGCGGTGCAGGTGCGGCCCGGCTTCCGGATGGACGGTGATGATGTCGGCGCCGGCCTTGGCGAAGTCCGGGATGAACAGGTCCACCGGCGAGATCATCAGGTGGACGTCGAAGACCTTGGCCGAATGCGGACGCAGCGCCTTCACCACGCCCGGCCCGATGGTGAGGTTCGGGACGAAATGCCCGTCCATCACGTCGATGTGGATGTAGTCGGCGCCGGCGGCGTCGACCGCGCGGACCTCCTCGCCCAGCCGGGCGAAATCGGCGGAGAGAATCGAGGGGGAAATCTTCACGGCGCGCATGGGAGGTTCCTGAAGCAGAGGGAGGGCTGGGACCGGGTCCGATTCGCCGCACTTCCTATCACGGGCCAGCGCGGCAAGTCATGACATGATGTGATTCCCGCAAGGTCTCCGGGGAAGGCCCCGGCAAGGACAGGACGGCGCGAGCCCGGCCGTTTGCCCTTTACCGCAACCGCGAAGCGCTGTATCCATCTGGATATAGGTTCAGCGTCAAGCATGGCAGGGGGTGGCGATGGTTGGTGTGCGTTCGATCCTGGGTCGGAGCGGGTTCAGGCTTGCGATGTCGGCGGCGGTGCTGGGCTTCGGCCTGACCATCGCGGCCCCCGCGGCAATGGCGCAGGACGTGCTCGTTCTGGCCGCCGCCTCCACCAAGAATGCGGTGGACAAGCTCGCGTCCCAGTTCAAGGCGAAGTCAGGACTGTCGGTGACCTCGTCCTTCGCCGCGTCCTCCGCCCTCGCCAAGCAAATCGAGAATGATGCGCCGGCTGACATCTTCATCTCGGCCGATCTCGACTGGATGGATTATTTGCAGCAGCGCAATCTGATCAAGAGCGACAGCCGCACGAACCTGCTGGGGAACGAGCTGGTGGTGGTGGTGCCGAAGGGGGCGGCACTGAAGCCGGACCTGTCGAAGAGCGGCAAGCTGGCGGAGCAGCTGGGCGACGGGCGGCTCGCCACCGGCGACCCGTCGAACGTTCCGGTCGGGAAGTACGCCAAGGCGGCATTGGAGTCTCTCGGCCAGTGGAAGGCGGTCGAGCCGAGGCTGGCGCGGGCCGACAGCGTGCGGGCTGCGCTGGTGCTGGTCAGCCGGGGCGAGGTGCCGATGGGCATCGTCTATCGCACCGATGCCGCCATCGATCCGGGGGTGGAGGTCGGGGCCGTGTTTCCGCCGGACAGTTATCCGTCCATCATCTATCCGGCAGCGCTGGTGGCGGCATCGAAAAGCGCCGGCGCCGCCGCTTTCCTCGACTACATGAAGTCGCCGGAGGGCATGGCGGTGTGGAAGGAATTCGGCTTCGTTCCGGCCCCCAAAGCACCGTAAGCTCTGCGGCATGGATATCCTGACGCCGATGGAGACCACCGCGTTGCTGCTGAGCCTGCGTGTCGCGGGCGTCGCCATCGCGTTGGGGTTGCCGGTTGCCGTGCTCGCCGCCTGGGTGCTCGGGCGCTATGACTTTCCGGGCAAGACGCTGGTCGACGGGCTCGTCCATCTTCCGCTGGTCCTGCCGCCGGTGGTCACCGGCTATATCCTGCTGGTGACCATGGGGACCAAGGGGGTGGTGGGCGGCTGGCTGTACCAGACCTTCGGCATCAAATTGATCTTCACCGCGGAAGGCGCATCCCTGGCGGTGGCCGTGACGTCCTTCCCGCTTATGGTGCGCGCCATTCGCCTGTCGGTGGAGGCGATCGACGGCGGGCTGGAGGCGGCGGCGCGCACGCTGGGCGCCGGCCCCGTCGACCGCTTCTTCACCATCCTCCTGCCGCTGATGGCGCCGGGGCTGCTGTCCGGCGCCATCGTCGCCTTCGCGGCGGCAATGGGCGAGTTCGGGGCAGTCATCACCTTCGTCTCCAACATCCCCGGCCAGACGCAGACCCTGCCGCTGGCGATCTATGCCGCCACACAGGAACCCGGCGGCGACGCTGTGGCGGCACGGCTCGCGGCCATTTCCTTCGGCGTCGCCCTGGTCGCACTGATGCTGTCGGAGTTCCTGGCGCATCGCGTCAGGCGGCTGATCGGGCAGACCTGACCATGCTCGACCTTTCGATCCGCCAGAGGCTGGGCGCCTTCACGCTCGACATCGCCTTCACCGCCGAGGAGCGTGGGGTGACGGCTCTGTTCGGCCGCTCCGGTTCCGGCAAGACCTCCGTCATCAACGCCATCGCCGGACTGACGCGGCCCGATGCCGGGCACATCCGCATCGGCGACACCGTGTTCTTCGACAGCGCGCGGCGCATCGACGTGCCGGTGGAAAAGCGGCGCATCGGCTATGTCTTCCAGGATGCGCGCCTGTTCCCGCACATGACCGTGCGCAGCAATCTGGAATTCGGCCTGCGCCGCGTGCTGGTCGCGGAACGGCGCATCGCCTTCGGCCCGGTCGTGGAATTGCTGGGGCTGGGCCATCTGCTGGACCGCCGTCCGCGCGGGCTGTCGGGCGGGGAGAAGCAGCGGGTCGCCTTCGGACGCGCCTTGCTGGCGCAGCCGCGACTGCTGCTGATGGACGAGCCGATGGCCTCGCTCGACGCCGCCCGCAAGGCGGAGATCATGCCCTACATCGAGCGGCTGCGCGACGAGATGAACATCCCCATCGTCATGGTCAGCCACGCGCTGGACGAGGTCGTGCGCCTTGCCACGACGATGGTGCTGATCGGGGAGGGCAGGGTGCGGGCCGTGGGGCCGGTGGGAACGGTGATGGGCCGGCTCGACCTGTCGGCGGTGACCGGTGCGCAGGATGCCGGTGCCGTGTTGGACCTGACGGTGGAGCGCCATGTCCCGGAGGATGGGCTGACCGTTCTGGCCTTCGACGGCGGGCATCTGACCGTCCCGCGGGTGGAGCGTGCGCCGGGCGCCTCGGTGCGCCTGCACATCCATGCCCGCGACGTCATCGTGGCTCTGCAGCAGCCGGTCGGCGTCAGCGTGCGGAATGCGCTGGCGGCGACAGTGGTGGAGGTCGCCGAGTCGGGGCCATCCTCCGCCGACGTGCGGCTGGCGGTGGGCGGCTCCTACCTGATCGCGCGGATCACCCGCGCGGCGGTGCGCGAACTGGACCTGACGCCCGGCCGCCCGGTTGTGGCGCTGGTAAAGGGCATCGCCTTCGAGCCGGGGAGCACAGGTGCGCCCGCCGAAGGGCGGCGGGTCGTGGATGTCTGAGTCGGAGCGGCCGCTGACAAAGCCCCTCTCCCGCAAGGGGAGAAGGGCTTTTGGTAATCGCAGGTTTACTGACCGCCGGACGGGGTGGCCGAGCCGCCGGTGCTGGCGCCGCCGCCGGCTGAGCCGCCGGCCGTGGAGCCGCCCGGCACCGTGGTGGTGGCACCGCTGGTCTCGTTCATCGAGTTGCCGGAAGTTCCGCCTTGAACCGGAACACCGGTGGAGGGCGGCGGGACCGTGGTCGAGTCGCTGCTCGACCCGCTGCCGGTGGTCGGGCTGGTCTGGTTCGCCGCGTTGGAGTTCTGGGCGTTCTGGTCGTCGCAGGCCGCCAGCCCCAGAAGCAGGGCGGGAAGGGCCGCGATCAGAAACTTGCTGCGCATGGAGTGCATCTCCTCAGCCATTGGGCGGCGCCGCCTTGGATGCCGGCAACCGGGAGCGCATTCACAAGCCCCGGTACGGCTCCGGCAACGCCGTGTGTGGGTCGAAACACGCCACCGCCGGTTTCATTCCATTCCCCCTTAGCACTATGCCGAGTGGGTGCCGTGCGGCGACGGGGCAGGGCGCATCGGCGGGACCGCCGGAATACCCGACCGGTGGGCACTGAGAATTTTCACGGAACGTTCTGACAACTTGTGGCGCAGGCGTGGCAGGTACCCATTACTGGGTTGCGCAAAGAACACGACACTTTTGCGACTTGGCTGTTCCATCTTTTTTGTTTGACCGGTGGAAAGTCGCTGTGATTCCATCCTCCGACCATGACGATGATCGCCGACTTCACCGACACGCTCGCCCGCGCCGCCAAGAGCGCGATCCGCCAAGCCATCATGCCGGCGCTGTGCGCCTGCGTGGTCGCCTACTTCGCCTACTATGCGATCCATGGCGATCGCGGGCTGGTGGCGATGAAGCAGATCCAGGGGGAGATCGCCCAGGCCGAAGAGGTCCTGAACCAGCTCCGCACCGAACGGGAGGAGATGGAACGGCGCGCCCAGCTTCTGCGCAGCGACGGGCTCGACCGTGACATGCTGGAGGAGCGGGCGCGGCTGATGCTGAACTTCTCCAACCCGCGCGACGTCATCGTCAAGCTGCCCAAGCTGGCCGACCCGGAAGGGGCTCCGGTGCATAAGTAAGGGGATATCAGCCGATTAACCGAAATCCGGTTAATCGAAAATAGCGCTGCAAAAACAGGCATTTGCGCGGGCCAAAAAGCTCGTGTAGTGTGCGCGCCATATTCGCTTCCGGTGCGGGCTCCCGCATGCCCGCAACGCGTGGCGGCAAGGGTTGTTTAAGGCCCAATGCCGCTTGAACCCTGGGGAGGAATCATGGCCGCGTCCCGACGCCGTCCGACCAAGGCGCAGACCGACACCGCGCCCGCTCAAGCCGTCTCTTCCGAAGAGCTTCTTCATTATTACCGCGAGATGCTGCTGATCCGCCGCTTCGAAGAGAAGGCGGGCCAGCTGTACGGCATGGGCCTGATCGGCGGCTTCTGCCATCTGTACATCGGCCAGGAAGCCGTCGTGGTCGGCGTGCAGGCCGCCCTGAAGCAGGGCGACACCGTCATCACCAGCTACCGTGACCACGGCCACATGCTGGCCTGCGGCATGGAAGCCAACGGCGTGATGGCCGAGCTGACCGGCCGCATCGGGGGCTACTCCAAGGGCAAGGGCGGCTCGATGCACATGTTCAGCCGCGAGAAGAACTTCTACGGCGGCCACGGCATCGTCGGCGGTCAGGTTCCGCTCGGCACCGGTCTGGCCTTCGCGCACAAGTACCTCAACGACGGCGGGGTCTCCGCGGTCTATTGCGGCGACGGCGCCATCAACCAGGGCCAGGTGTACGAGAGCTTCAACATGGCGGCGCTGTGGAAGCTGCCGGTGCTGTTCGTCATCGAGAACAACAAGTACGCCATGGGCACCTCGCAGGAGCGCGCCTCGGCCGGCGAGCTGCACCAGCGCGGCGCCGCCTACGGCATCCCCGGCTATCAGGTCAACGGGATGGACGTGCTTGAGGTGAAGGCCGCCGCCGACCAGTGGGTGAACTACATCCGCGAAGGCAACGGCCCGGTCATCCTGGAGATGAAGACCTACCGCTACCGCGGCCACTCCATGTCCGATCCGGCCAAGTACCGGACGAAGGAGGAGGTCGAGAAGATGCGGTCGGAATCCGATCCCATCGACCAGCTGAAGTCCAAGCTGCTGGGCGGCGGCCATGCCGACGAGGACAAGCTGAAGGAGATCGATCGCGCGGTGAAGGCGATCGTCACCGAATCGGCCGAGTTCGCGCAGCAGAGCCCCGAGCCCGATCCGTCGGAACTGTGGACCGACATCCTGGTCGAGACCTGATCGTCGAATCCACCGTCTGGTCCTGACGTCAACGATAAGCAGGAGCGGCGCCGACCGGAACGGGTTGCCCCCATAACGGGGAGCGGCAACCGGTTTCCCCGCGCCGCCGGAGGTTGAGGAATGCCGATCGAAGTGCTGATGCCGGCCCTGTCGCCCACCATGACCGAGGGCAAGCTGGCCAAGTGGCTGAAGAAGGAAGGCGACGCGGTGAAGTCCGGCGACGTGCTCGCCGAGATCGAGACCGACAAGGCCACCATGGAAGTCGAAGCGGTCGATGAAGGCCGCGTCGGCCGCATCCTGGTGCCGGAAGGCACCGACAACGTCGCGGTGAACACCCCCATCGCCATGCTGCTGGAAGAGGGCGAGGACGAGAGCGCGCTGTCCAAGGGTGGCAACGCCCCGGCCACGCCCGGCCCGACCAACGCCGTCCCGGCTTCGGAAGAGACCAAGGCCGCTCCGTCGGCGGTGCAGGCCGCTGCTCCGGCTCCGACCGTGCCGGCCGCCCCGGTTTCGGCCCCGGACTCGGACGAGGACAAGTTCTTCGCCAAGACGGTGAAGAAGACGGTTCGCGAGGCGCTGCGCGACGCGATGGCCGAGGAAATGCGCCGTGACGAGAAGGTCTTCGTCATGGGCGAGGAGGTTGCGCAGTACCAGGGCGCCTACAAGGTGACCCAGGGCCTGCTGCAGGAGTTCGGCGAGCGTCGCGTCATCGACACGCCCATCACCGAGATCGGCTTCGCCGGCCTTGGCGTCGGCGCCTCCTTCAAGGGGCTGAAGCCGATCGTCGAGTTCATGACCTTCAACTTCGCCATGCAGGCGATCGACCACATCATCAACTCCGCCGCCAAGACGCTCTACATGTCCGGCGGCCAGATGGGCAGCCCGATCGTCTTCCGCGGCCCGAACGGCGCCGCCGCCCGCGTCGCCGCCCAGCATTCGCAGTGCTACGCCTCGTGGTACGCCCACTGCCCGGGCCTGAAGGTCGTCTCGCCCTGGTCGGCGGCCGACGCCAAGGGCCTGCTGAAGGCGGCGATCCGCGATCCGAATCCGGTGGTCTTCCTGGAGAACGAGATTCTCTACGGCCAGAGCTTCGAGGTGCCGGAGGACGAGGAATTCGTCCTGCCGATCGGCAAGGCCAAGATCGAACGCGCCGGCAAGGACGTGACGATCACCGCCTTCTCGATCATGGTCGGCCATGCGCTGGCCGCCGCCGAGGAACTGGCGAAGGAAGGCATCGACGCGGAGGTCATCAACCTGCGCACGATCCGCCCGCTGGACACCGCCACCATCGTCAACAGCGTCAAGAAGACCAACCGCCTCGTCTCCGTCGAGGAAGGCTGGCCCTTCGCCGGCATCGGTTCGGAAATGTGCGCGCTGATGATGGAGCAGGCGTTCGACTATCTCGACGCGCCGGTGGCCCGCGTGGCCGGCCTGGACGTGCCGATGCCCTACGCCGCCAACCTGGAAAAGCTGGCGCTGCCGCAGGTCGCCGACATCGTCAAGGCCGCCAAGCAAGCCTGCTACCGCTGAGAGGAGGGCTGATAGGATGACCGTTCAGATTCTGATGCCCGCCCTCTCGCCCACGATGACCGAGGGCAACCTCGCCAAGTGGCTGAAGAAGGAAGGCGACACGGTGAAGTCCGGCGACGTGCTCGCCGAGATCGAGACCGACAAGGCCACCATGGAAGTCGAAGCGGTCGATGAAGGCCGCATCGGCAAGATCCTGATCCCGGCCGGCAGCCAGGGCGTGGCGGTGAACACCCCCATCGCCATCCTGCTGGAAGAGGGCGAGGACGAGAGCGCGCTGGCTTCGGCCGGCTCCGCTCCGGCTCCGGCCGCTGCGCCTGCCGCGGCTCCCGCTCCGGCCGCTGCCCCGGCCGCTGCGGCTGCGGCTCCCGCCGCCGCTCCGGCCCCGGCTGCTTCCGGCGAGCGTGTGTTTGCCAGCCCGCTGGCCCGCCGCATCGCCGAACAGGCCGGCGTCGACCTGAAGACCGTCAAGGGCAGCGGCCCGCACGGCCGCATCGTCAAGGCCGACGTCGAGGCCGCCAAGGCCGCCGGTCCGGCCAAGGCCGCTGCCCCGGCAGCCGCTCCCGCTCCGGCCACCGCGGCTCCGGCTCCCGCCGCGGCTCCGGCTCCCAAGGCCGAGGGTGTGGATGCCAAGGCGCTCGCCGACAAGCTGGGCATGGCCTACACCGCCGTGCCCAACAGCGGCATGCGCAAGACCATCGCCAAGCGCCTGGGCGAGGTGAAGCGCACCGTTCCCGACTACTTCCTGACGGTGGATGTCGAGATCGACGCGCTGATGAAGGTCCGTGCCGAGCTGAACGGCCGGTCCGACGCCTACAAGCTGTCGGTGAACGACTTCATCATCCGTGCCGTCGCGCTGGCGCTGAAGAAGGTCCCGGCGATCAACGCCGCCTGGACCGACGAGGCGATGCTGCAGTTCCAGCATGCCGACGTGTCGGTCGCGGTGGCAACCCGACCGGGCTGATCACCCCGATCGTCAAGAAGGCGGAGACCAAGGGTCTGGCCGACATCTCCAACGAGATGAAGGCGCTGGCCAAGAAGGCGCGCGACAACGCGCTGAAGCCGGAAGAGTATCAGGGCGGCACCATCTCCATCTCCAACCTCGGCATGATGGGGATCAAGCAGTTCCAGGCGATCATCAACCCGCCGCAGGCCTGCATCCTGGCGGTCGGCGCCAGCGAGCAGCGCCCGGTGGTGAAGGACGGCGCTCTGGCCATCGCCACGGTGATGAGCCTGACCGGCACCTTCGACCACCGCGTGGCCGATGGCGCCGTCGGTGCGGAATTCCTTGCGGCGGTGAAGAAGCTGCTCGAGGATCCGCTCTCGATGCTGCTCTGATGGTTTGAGGACCCGGATCCATGTCGAAAAGCCTTGCCCCGCTCCGCGCCGAAATCGACGCCATCGACGACGAACTCGTCGCGCTGCTGGGCAAGCGCCTGTCCGTCGTCCACCGCGTCGCTGCGGTGAAGATGGCGGAGAACCTGCCGGCCGTCCTGCCCGACCGCGTCGAAGCGGTGAAACGGCGGGCGGCCACGGCGGGGCTGGCCTACGGCCTGGATCCGGACTTCATGGCCACCCTGTACCAGACGATCATCGACGAGGCGTGCCGGGTCGAGGAAGGCATCTTTGCCGCCGGCCGCGAGGATGCGCCTCGCTCCTGAATGGGGAGAACACCCTTGGCCGACATGAATTACGACGTCATCGTCATCGGCGGCGGGCCCGGCGGTTACGTGGCGGCGATCCGCGCCGCGCAGCTGGGCCTGCACACCGCGGTCATCGAGCGCGAGAACCTGGGCGGCATCTGCCTGAACTGGGGCTGCATCCCGACCAAGGCGCTGCTGCGCTCGGCCGAGGTGCTGCATCTCGCCAAGCATGCCGCCGACTACGGCCTGGTCATCCAGAACCCGTCCTTCGACCTCGACAAGGTCGTCGCCCGCTCGCGCAAGGTCGCCGGGCAGCTGAACGGCGGCGTCAAGCACCTGCTGAAGAAGAACAAGGTCGCGGTGATCGAAGGCTCCGCCAAGCTGATCGGCAAGGGTCAGGTGGCGGTCAGCAAGGGCGAGGCGCCGGTCGGCACCTTCGGCGCCAAGCACATCATCATCGCCACCGGTGCGCGTGCCCGCACGCTGCCGGGCCTGGAGGATGACGGCAAGCTGGTCTGGACCTACCGCAAGGCGATGACGCCGGATGCCATGCCGAAGTCGCTGCTGGTCATCGGCTCCGGCGCCATCGGCATCGAATTCGCCAGCTTCTACAACGCCTTGGGCGCCAAGGTTACAGTGGTCGAGGTGATGGACCGCATCCTTCCGGTGGAGGATGAGGAAATCTCCGCAATGGCCCGTAAAGCTTTCGAAAAGCAGGGCATGCGCATCATCACCGGCGCCAAGGCCGGCAACCTGCGCAAGGCGGCCGACAGCGTGACCGTGGCCGTCGAGGCCGGCGGCAAGACCGAGGACATCACGGTCGACCGCGTCATCGTCGCCGTCGGCATCAGCCCGAACACCGAAGGCCTCGGCCTGGAGAACACCAAGGTCAAGACCGACCGCGGCCACATCCAGACCAATGCCATGTGCGAGACGGACGAGCCGGGCGTCTACGCCATCGGCGACGTGACCGGTGCCCCCTGGCTCGCCCACAAGGCCAGCCACGAGGGTGTGATCGTCGCCGAGCACATCGCCGGCAAGCATCCGCATGCGCTGAACGTCCGCAACATCCCGGGCTGCACCTACTCGCACCCGCAGATCGCGTCGGTCGGCCTGACGGAGAAGAAGGCCAAGGAAGCCGGCTACGAGATCAAGGTCGGCCGCTTCCCCTTCGTCGGCAACGGCAAGGCCATCGCGCTCGGCGAGCCGGAAGGCATGATCAAGACCATCTTCGACGCCAAGACCGGCGAGATGCTGGGCGCCCATTATGATCGGCGCGGAAGTGACCGAGCTGATCCAGGGCTACGGCATCGCCAAGTCGTCGGAGCTGACCGAGGCCGAACTGATGCACACGGTGTTCCCGCACCCGACCCTGTCGGAAATGATGCATGAGTCGGTCCTTGATGCCTATGGCCGGGCGATCCACTTTTAAATAAGATTTTCCGAGGTGACGTTTTTCCCCTTTGGACGGAGCCATGGACCGCAGCAGCGCCGCGTATGACGAGGATTTCTACGCCTGGACCCAAGCCCAGGCGCAGGAGCTTCGCCGTGCCGGCGCCGAGCGGAACAATGCCCCGGTCGACTGGGAGAACGTCGCCGAGGAGATCGAGAGCATGGGCCGCAGCCAGAAGTCCGAGATCGACAGCCGCCTTGGCGTTCTGCTGGTCCATTTGCTGAAATGGATGTTCTGTCCTGACCTTCGGGAACGGTGCGAGCGCGGCTGGCGCCTGACCGTCCGGGAGCAGCGCAAGAAGCTGCTCAAGGATATCAAGGACAGTCCCAGCCTCCGGCCCTACATCGCCGAGGTCTTCGCCGAGGTTTATTCGGATGCCCGCCTGCGGGCCGCCGTCGAGGCGGATACCCCTGACGGCCATTTCCCGGTCGAGCCGCCTTTCACGCTTGACCAGGCGCTCGATCCGGCCTATCCGGCCGAACTGTTTCCGCCGGAATGGCGGGTTTGACACCCTCATCGCACCTATTGTCGGGGCCGGAGCATCGCGTCGGCCATCGGGAGCTTTAGACCATGACCCTCGTCGACCAGACCGAGAAGCTGCGCCACCCGAAAAGGCCCATAAGCCCGACAACCCGATCCAGCGCAAACCGGCCTGGATCCGGGTCAAGGCGCCGATGAGCCAGGAATACAACGAGACCCGCCAGCTGATGCGCGGGCTGAAGCTGAACACCGTGTGCGAAGAGGCGGCCTGCCCGAACATCGGGGAGTGCTGGAAGCACAAGCATGCCACCTTCATGATTCTGGGCTCCATCTGCACGCGCGGCTGCGCCTTCTGCAATGTCGAGACCGGGCGTCCGGATCTGCTGGACCCGCATGAGCCGGACAATGTGGCCGAGGCGGTCGGCAAGCTGAAGCTCAGCCACGTCGTCATCACCTCGGTCGACCGCGACGATCTGGCCGATGGCGGTGCCGAGCATTTCGCCCGCACCATCCGCGCCGTCCGTGCCGCGTCGCCGACGACCACCATCGAAATCCTGACCCCCGACTTCCAGAAGAAGAAGGGTGCGGTCGAGGTGGTGGTTGAGGCCAAGCCCGACGTCTTCAACCACAATCTTGAGACGGTTCCGCGCCTCTATCCCAACATCCGTCCGGGTGCGCGCTATTTCGCCTCGCTCCAGCTGCTGGCGCGGGTGAAGGAGCTGGATCCGACGATCTTCACCAAGTCCGGCCTGATGGTCGGGCTGGGCGAGACGAAGGAGGAGATCGGGCAGGTGATGGACGATCTGCGCTCCGCCGATGTGGACTTTCTGACGATTGGGCAGTATCTCCAGCCCACGCCCAAGCATGCGGCGGTGGATCGTTTCGTGACTCCCGAGGAGTTCGACGGTTATTCCACTGTTGGCCGCGGCAAGGGCTTCCTGCTGGTGGCCTCGTCGCCGCTGACGCGCTCGTCCTATCATGCGGGCGCCGATTTCGAGAAGCTGCGCGAAGCCCGGCTGCGCAAGCTGGGGGTCGCGGCCGCCTGATGCAGGCGGATCAATAAGAAAGGATATGGTACGGGCATGCCCACGCACGCAGAAAAGAAGGTTCTTCCCTACACCCCCCGGCAGATGTACGACCTTGTCGCCGACGTGGAGAAGTATCCGGAGTTTCTGCCCTGGTGCCTGGCGGCCCGCATCCGCAAGCGCGAAGGCAACGTCATGTTCGCGGACCTGATCATCGGGTTCAAGATGGTCCGTGAACGCTTCACCTCGCGGGTGGAACTGAGCGAATCCATTTGCCGCATCGACGTGCAATACACAGACGGGCCGTTCCAGTACCTGAACAACCACTGGATCTTCAACGACCATCCTGGCGGCTGCTGCGTCGACTTCTTCGTCGATTTCGAATTCCGCTCGAAGATGTTGCAGAAGATCATGGGCCTGCTGTTCAACGAGGCGGTGCGCCGCATGGTGCAGGCCTTCGAGACGCGGGCAGCCCAACTGTATGGGCCGGGCAGGGCGACGCAACCGGCGTGACGCCCTGCGGGCCTGAGTGAGGCGGGCGGGTCAGGTCTTGTCCGACCACAGTTCCCCGCCGCTGGCCCAATCGCTTTTCTTCACGTCCTGGAAGATGATGTCCACCGCCGAGGGCGAGCAGCCGAGCACCTTCACGGTCGCTTCGGTCAGCGCCTTGGCGTATTCGCGCTTCTGCTCGACCGTGCGGCCTTCGAAAAGCTGGATGTTGATGGTCGGCATCGGGCCTTTTCCTTTTACGTGAAGAACTTGCGAGGGTTTGTTCAGCGCAGGCTTCCGGTCGGGCGGGCCAGCCGCAGCCGCTCCAGCGCCGCCTGGACGGTCGCCATCCGCACGGCGTCGCGGTCGCCGGGGAAGGTGTATTCCTTGGCCTTGGCCGCACCGCCGCGCACCGCCGTGGCGATATAGACGCGGCCGACCGGCTTGCTCTCGGTGGCGCCGCCGGGGCCGGCGATTCCCGTCACCGCCACCGTCACGTCCGCCCGCGACTTCGCCAGCGCACCCGCCGCCATCGCGACCGCCACCTCCGGGCTGACGGCGCCATGGGCATGCAGCAGGCTGGCCGGAACGCCGAGCAACTCGGTCTTGGCGATGTTGGTGTAGGTGACGAAGCCACGGTCCACCACCTTCGACGAGCCGGCGATGTCGGTCAGCGCGCCGGCGATCAGCCCGCCGGTGCAGGACTCGGCGGTCGCGATCATGTAGCCGGCAAGGCCGTATTCGGCCAGCGTCTGGGCTGCAAGCTCGCGGACGGTCTCGGGAAACATGACGGCCTCTCCCGGTTCGTGGTGTCGGGTCGGATCTTAACCGGGAAGGCGGATGGTCGCCACCGCTTGCGCGGCGATGCCCTCGCGGCGGCCGGTAAAGCCCAGCTGTTCGGTGGTGGTCGCCTTGACGCTGACCCGCCCGACCTCGATGCCCAGAATTTCGGCAATCCGTTCCGTCATCGCGGCCCGGTGGGGGCCGACCTTCGGCCGCTCGCAGATGATGGTCACGTCGGCATGGGCGATGACGCCGCCGCGCTCCGCCACCAGATCGGCGGCATGGCGCAGGAACTTGGCGCTGTCGGCCCCGCGCCAACGCGGATCGGTCGGCGGGAAGTGGCTGCCGATGTCGCCGGCGGCCAGTGCACCGAGAATGGCGTCGGTCAGGGCATGCAGTCCGACATCGGCATCGGAGTGTCCCTCCAGCCCATGGCTGTGCGGAACCTGCAGACCGCAGAGCGTCACGAAGTCGCCGTCGGTGAAGCGGTGGACGTCGAAACCGCTGCCGGTGCGGATATCCCACAGGCTGCTCATGATTGCGCGGGTGGCGCGGGTCAGGTCGTCGGGAGTGGTCACCTTGAAATTGTCCTCCTTGGACGGCACCAGGGCGACGGCCAGCCCGGCGCGCTCGGCCACTGCGGCATCGTCGGTCAGCGACAGGCCGGCGGCGGCGCGGTGAGCCTGCAGGATGGCTGGGAAGCGGAAGCCCTGCGGGGTCTGTGCCCGCCACAGCCCCTCGCGGTCCACCGTCGCGCCGATGGTGCCGTCGTTGCCGCGCTTCAGCGTGTCGGCCACGGGCACCGCGGCAATGGCGCCGGGCTGGTCGTCGAGGGCGGCGATCACTGCGCCGATGGTGGCTGCGTCGATCAGCGGACGCGCGGCATCGTGGATCAGCACGAGGTCGGGGGGACCATCGGCGGCCAGCGCCTCCAGCCCGTTGCGCACCGACTCCTGACGGCTTGGCCCGCCGGCCACCGGGTCGGGCAGGCCGAGCCCCGCGACCGCGGCGTCATAGGCGTCGCGCCAGGCGGGGTCGATGACGACGCGGACGCCGCCGACCTGGGGATGGCCCAGGAAGGCCTCGACCGTCCGGCGCAGCACCGGCTTGCCGGCGAGGTCGAGATATTGCTTCGGCCGTTCGGCGCCGAACCGCTGGCCGGATCCGCCGGCGACGATCAGTGCGATGCGGGGCGGCGCGATGCAGGTGGGCATGAGGCAAACCGTAAGATATGATAGCCACTTGACGGAAACGTCGCGGAGCCTAGCCTGTCGCCGTGGTTCCGCCAAGTGCCGAGCCTGCCTGTTTCATCGCCGGACGGTTCCCGGCGGGTCGATGGCCACATGACGCGGCCACATGACGGCGGCGGCATGTCGGGGCGGAAAGACGGGAGTGCGTTCGGGTCCATGTCGCAGAACATTCTCTTGAGCCTGACGGCGCTGGTGACCCTGGTGCCTGCCGCCTTCTATCCCTACCGGCGCATCGCGGGGCAGGGTGTGGAGGGGCGCGGCTGGTCCTTCTGGGGCGCTCTACTGCTCGCCGCTGCCGGTCCGGGCATCTGGGCGATCCTGCAGGTCGCGGGGCAGTGGCATACCGGTTTTTCCACCGCGCTGTGGGTGACGACCGCCGCCTGCATGGCGCTGTTCATCGGGCTCTGCCTGTTCCATGGCACGGCCTGGAGGCTGGCGCCGCTGCTGCTCCCCTATCTGCTGATCGTCTGCCTGTTCGCCACCCTGACCGAGGATGCGCCCGGTCCGGTCATGCGCGGCAACGCTCCGGGCGTTTGGATCGATCTTCACATCGGGGTGTCGGTCTTCACCTATGCCCTGCTGACGCTCAGCGCCGTGGCGTCGCTGGCCGCGGTGCTGCAGACGCGGGCCTTGAAGACCAAGCGGCCGACCCCGCTCAGCCGTTTCCTGCCGCCGGTGGCCGAGAGCGAACGGCTGCAGCTGCGCCTGCTGATCGCGTCGGAGGTGGTGCTGGGCGCCGGCCTCGCCACCGGCATGGCGGTTCTGTATTTCGAGCAGGGACAGCTGTTCCGCACCGATCACAAGAGCCTGCTGTCGCTGGCGACCTTCCTGGTGATCGGCATCCTGCTGCTCGCGGAATACCGCACCGGCGTGCGCGGGCGGACGGCTGCGCGGACGATGTTGATCGTCTATCTGCTGGCGACGCTCGCCTATCCCGGCGTGAAGTTCGTGTCCAACGTGCTGATCGGGCAGTGGACCTGGTAAAAGGGCGGACCTGGTAAGGGGTGCCTGACCGTTGCCGCGGGCTTCGCCCTTGCACCGCGCCGGGCCTGCGTGATAACTTGCTTAAAATGTTGGCACTTTGTTGTTTTGCCCATCAATCGGGCAGGTGAGAATGACCATACAAATCGGACCCATCACGCTCGCCGGACCGGTGATCCTGGCGCCCATGTCGGGTGTCTCCGACCTGCCGTTCCGCCGTCTGGTGAAGCGCGCAGGCTGCGGTCTCGTGGTGTCGGAGATGATCGCCAGCCAGGCGATGATCCGCGAGAACCGCCAGACCCTGCGCATGGTGGAGACCGAGCCCGAGGAATTCCCGATGGCCGTCCAGCTCGCCGGCTGCGAGCCCGAGGTGATGGCCGAAGCGGCGAAGCTGAACGAGGACCGGGGCGCCGCGGTCGTCGACATCAATTTCGGCTGCCCCGTGAAGAAGGTGGTCAACGGCCATGCCGGCTCCTCCCTGATGCGGGACGAGGCATTGGCCGGCCGCATACTGGAGGCGGTGGTGAAGGCCGTCCGCATCCCGGTGACGCTGAAGATGCGGCTGGGCTGGGACGAGACCAACCGCAATGCCCCGAACCTCGCCCGCATCGCCGAGCAGTGCGGCATCAGGATGGTGACGGTCCATGGCCGCACCCGCATGCAGTTCTACACCGGCACCGCCGACTGGACCTATGTCCGCCACGTGAAGGACGCGGTGTCGATCCCCGTCGTGGTCAACGGCGACATCACCGGCTTCGAGGCGGTGGACCAGGCATTGGCGGAATCCGGCGCCGACGGCGTGATGATCGGCCGCGGGACCTACGGCCGCCCCTGGTTCCCGTCCCAGGTCATGCATTACCTGCGCACCGGCGAGAGGCTGCCCGACCCGCCGCTGCTTGATCAGATGGACACGCTGCTGGAGCATTTCGACAGCATGCTGAGCCACTACGGCACGGACGGCGGCATCAAGGTCGCCCGCAAACATGTGTCCTGGTATTCGACCGGCCTGCGCGACTCCAACGAGTTCCGGCAGGAGGTCAACCGGCTGGGCGATCCCGACGCGGTTCGTGACCGCATCCGTGCCTTTTACGAACCGGCAATCGAAAGGATGGCCGCCTGATGGATCCCGTACCGATGACCAGCCGCGGGACCGCCCCGGGCCAGCGTGGCCGCAACCGGTCGGGTGCCTCGCGGGCGCCGCGGCTGGACTCCCTGGTGGTGCTGAACAGCCTGCCCGACCCGGTGCTGGTGGTGGACGGCAACGGAGAGATCCGCTTCGTCAACCTGGAGGGGCAGGAGTTCTTCGACCTGTCCGCCAACGCCATGGAAGGCATGCCGCTGCCCGACCTGCTGCCGCCGGACAGCCCGGTGATGGGGCTGATCGAGCAGGTGCGACGCGGCAGCCGCCGGGTGTCGCAGGACGGCGTCGTCATCGACACGCCCCGCATCGGCCCGCACCATGTGACGGTGCAGGTGGCGGCCATGGGCGATCCGCCCGACCATGTGGTGCTGACCATCCATGAACGGTCGCTGGCCCGCAAGATCGACCATTCGCTGACCCATCGCCATGCCGCGCGCTCCGTCACCGCCATGGCGGCGATGCTGGCGCATGAGGTGAAGAACCCGCTGTCGGGCATCCGGGGCGCCGCCCAGCTGCTGGAGGAGAATGCCGGCGACCAGGACCGCGTGCTGACCCGCCTTATCTGCGACGAGGCCGACCGCATCGTCGCGCTGGTCAATCGGATGGAGGTGTTCTCCGACGAACGGCCGCTGGAGCGGGCCGCAGTGAACATCCACACGGTGCTGGAACATGTGCGCAAGGTCGCCCAGAGCGGGTTTGCCCGAAAAATACGCTTTGTCGAGCGTTACGACCCGTCACTGCCTCCCGTTTACGGCAATCGCGACCAACTTGTGCAGGTTTTCCTGAATCTGATCAAAAATGCGGCAGAGGCTGCACCGGAATCAGGCGGCGAGATCACGCTGACCACCTCCTACCAGCATGGTGTGCGCATGGCCCTGCCGGGCGGCGACACGCGCAGGCATCTGCCGCTGTTGGTGACGGTTCAGGATAATGGCGACGGCATTCCCGAAGACCTGCAGTCGAACCTGTTCGATCCCTTCGTGACCAGCAAGGTGAACGGGACTGGCCTTGGTCTTGCATTGGTGGCGAAACTCATAGGCGACCATGGCGGAACCATCGAGTTCGACAGCCAGCCTCGCCGGACAGTCTTCAAGGTGTCGCTGCCGATGTACGATGATTCGAAATACGAAGACTCGAAACTTTCCGGGAATTCGAAGATTTCTGACGCTGGCTCGCAGTCCAAGGGCGGCCGGGGGAGTCGTTGATGAGCGCGGCGACCATTCTCATCGCGGATGACGACCGCGCCATCCGCACCGTCCTGACGCAAGCCCTCGCCCGCCTGGGCCACGAGGTGCGCACCACCGGCAACGCCGCGACCCTGTGGCGCTGGGTTGCGGACGGGCAGGGGGATCTGGTCATCACCGACGTGGTGATGCCGGACGAAAACGGCCTGGACCTGATCCCGCGCATCAAGAAACTGCGGCCGGAACTGCGCGTCGTCGTGATGAGCGCGCAGAACACGCTGATCACCGCGGTGAAAGCGGCGGAACGCGGGGCCTTCGAATATCTGCCCAAGCCCTTCGACCTGAAGGAACTGGTGTCGGTCGTCGAGCGCGCGCTGAACGCCAACAACGCGCCCGCCGCCATGCCCGGCGGCGACCAGGAGAGCGAGGAGCAGCTTCCCCTGATCGGCCGTTCGCCGGCGATGCAGGAAATCTACCGGGTGCTGGCGCGCCTGATGGGCACCGACCTGACGGTGATGATCACCGGCGAATCCGGCACCGGCAAGGAGCTGGTGGCCCGCGCGCTGCACGATTACGGCAAGCGGCGCAACGGCGCCTTCGTCGCCATCAACATGGCGGCGATACCGCGCGAGCTGATCGAATCCGAGCTGTTCGGCCACGAGAAGGGGGCCTTCACCGGCGCCACCAACCGGTCGACCGGCAGATTCGAGCAGGCGCAGGGCGGCACCCTGTTCCTGGACGAGATCGGCGACATGCCGCTCGAAGCCCAAACCCGCCTGCTGCGCGTCCTGCAGGAGGGCGAATACACCACGGTCGGTGGGCGCACCGCAATCAAGACCGATGTCCGCATCATCGCCGCCACTCACCGCGACCTGCGCACCCTGATCCGCCAGGGCCTGTTCCGCGAGGATCTGTTCTACCGCCTGTGCGTGGTGCCGATCCGCCTGCCGCCGCTGCGCGAGCGCACCGAGGACATCCCGCTTCTGGTGCGCCATTTCCTGAACATCGGCATCGCCCAAGGGCTTCCGGCCAAGAGCATCGACCAGGCGGCGATGGACCGGCTGAAGCGGTACCGCTGGCCGGGCAACGTCCGCGAACTGGAGAACCTCGTCCGACGCCTGGCCGCCCTCTACTCGCAGGAGGTCATCGGACTGGACGTGGTGGAGGCGGAACTCGCCGACGCCACGCCGGCGGCCCAGCCGGTGGAGGAGCCGCAGAGCGAGGGTCTGTCGTCCGCCGTCGAACGTCACCTGAAGGATTATTTCGCCGCGCACAAGGATGGCATGCCGTCCAACGGGCTTTACGACCGCGTGCTGCGCGAGATCGAGCGGCCGTTGATCTCCCTCAGCCTGTCGGCGACCCGCGGGAACCAGATCAAGGCGGCCCAACTGCTGGGGCTGAACCGCAACACCCTGCGCAAGAAGATCCGCGATCTGGACATTCAGGTGATGCGCGGGATCAAGTAGCGGTTCCGCCGCGCCGTCGCAACCCGTCCGTGCCAAAATTGTGACACAGGCACGGCACGGACGGATGCGCATCTTACGGCGCACATTGATCCCCGCAGCCCATATCGGCCGGCATATCGACGCCCTGTCCGAAAGACAGAGCCATTGCATCTTGGCAGGGCCGCAACAGAGGTGTATCTTTCCGGCAACAGATTAGCGCCGGACCATGCCCCTGACAACCGACACCCCTGCGGCCGGCCAGATGCCGGTTTGGCAGAAATTCCTTCAATGGTCCCGGCGGGTCGGCCTGGGCAAGCGGCTGGCCTTTGCCCTGTCGCTGGCGGCGCTGGCCGCCGGCTTCGCCACCTACGCGGCGATGACCGAAAGCGCGCCCTTCGGGCAGGCCAATCCGCGCACGGTCACGCTTCTTCTGACGCTCGACCTTGCGATCCTGCTGACTCTGGGCGTGCTGATCGCGCGGAGGATCGTGGCGATCATGATCGGCCGGCGGCGCGGGCTTGCCGGTTCGCGGCTGCACACCCGGCTGGTCCTGGTGTTCAGCGTTCTGGCGGTGGCGCCGGCCATCATCATGACCGTCTTTTCGACCCTGTTCTTCTATGCCGGCGTGCAGAGTTGGTTCAGCGACCGCGTCCGCACGGCGGTGAACGAGTCCCTGGTGGTCGCCAGCGCCTATCTGCACGAGCACCAGCAGAACATCCGCGCCGACGCTCTGGCGATGGCCAACGACCTGTCGCAGGAGGCCCGCTTCTCCAGCGACCCGCAGCGGTTCGAGCAGGTCGTCGCCACCCAGGCGATGCTGCGCGCCCTGTCGGAAGCCATCGTCTTCAACGGCACCACCGGCGCCATCGTCGCCCGCGTCGGCTACACCTTCACCCTGGAATTCGAACCGATCCCGGAAGAGAAGCTTCAGCAGGCCCGCAACGGCGAGGTCGCGCTGATCGTCAAGGAATCCGACGACCGCGTGCGCGCGCTGGTCAGCCTGGACCGGATGTCCGACACCTTCCTCTATGTCGGCCGCATGGTGGAGCCGCGCGTCCTGCAGCACATGGCGGCGGCCGAGGGGGCGGTGAAGGAATACAGCGCGCTGGAAAGCCAGCGCGGCAGCCTGCAGATCACCTTCACGCTGATCTTCCTCATGGTGGCGATGCTGCTGCTGCTGGCCGCGGTATGGGCAGGCCTGAACTTCGCCACCCGGCTTGTCCGCCCGATCAGTGCGCTGATCGGCGCCGCCGAACGGGTGCGTGCCGGCGACCTGACAGTCCGCGTGTCGGAACCGCCGGGGGAGGACGAATTCGTCCTGCTGTCCCGCGCCTTCAACCGCATGACGACCGAGATCGAGGGGCAGCGGCGGGAGCTTCTGTCGACCAACCGCCTGCTGGACGAACGCCGCCGCTTCACCGAGACGGTGCTGTCGGGCGTGTCGGCCGGCGTGCTGGGCCTGGATGCCGATGGCGTCATCAACCTGCCGAACCTGTCCGCCGCGCGCCTGCTGGGCGAGGACGATCCGGAGCGGCTGGTCGGCCTCTTGCTGGTCGAACTGCTGCCGGACATGGGCGATCTGCTGGAGAACGCGCCGAAGAAGCCCGGCCGCGTCGTGCAGGACCAGATCCATGTCCGCCGTCCCGGCAAGCCGATGCTGACCCTGCTGGTCCGCATCGCCGCCGAGGTGCGGGACGGCACCGTTCGGGGCTATGTCGTCACCTTCGACGACATCACCGAACTGGTGTCGGCACAGCGCAAGGCGGCCTGGGCCGACGTGGCGCGCCGGATCGCGCATGAGATCAAGAACCCGCTGACGCCGATCCAGCTGTCGGCCGAACGGCTGCGCCGCAAGTACCTGAAGGAGATCTCCAGCGATACGGAGGTCTTCACCATGTGCACCGACACCATCGTCCGGCAGGTGGACGACATCCGCCGCATGGTGGACGAGTTCTCCGCCTTTGCGCGCATGCCGCAGCCGGTGATGAAGCCGGTCAACATCAACGATCTGGTCCGGCAGGCGGTCTTCCTGCAATCCAGCGCACATACCGGCAAGATCCGGTTCGAGACGCGGCTGCCGGCGGGACCGCTGACGGTGGCCTGCGACAGCCGGCAGATCTCGCAGGCGCTGACCAACCTGCTGCAGAATGCCGCCGACGCCATCGAAGGGCGCGGCCAACCCGCCGACGGGTCGGAACTGCCGCCCGGCGAGGTGTCGATCGCGGTGGAGGATGACGGCGAAAAGGTGGTCGTCACCGTCGAGGACAACGGCAAGGGCCTGCCCGGCGGCGAGCAGCGCGACCGGCTGACCGAACCCTATGTGACGACGCGGGCCAAGGGCACCGGGCTGGGGCTGGCGATCGTCAAGAAGATCATGGAGGACCACGGCGGCGTGCTGACCCTGGAGGACCGCGAAGGCGGCACCGGGGCGCGCGTGACCCTGGTCGTTCCACACCCGGTTGCGGCCGCGAACGACGCGGGCGGCCGTAACGACAGGCCGGCGGAGACCGGCGGAGAGTTGAGGCACGAAGCCCATGGCGCATGACATTCTGATCGTCGACGACGAAGCCGATATCCGGCTGCTGATTGCCGGCATCCTGAACGACGAAGGCTTCAAGACCCGCGAGGCCGCCGACGCCGATCAGGCCTTCGCCCAGGTGGCGGCGCGCCGGCCGAGCCTCGTCGTGCTCGACATCTGGCTGCAGGGCAGCAGGCTGGACGGCCTGCAGATCCTGGAACAGCTGATGCGCGACCATGCGAACCTGCCGGTCATCATGATCTCCGGCCACGGCAACATCGAAACCGCGGTGCAGGCGATCAAGGTCGGCGCCTACGATTTCATCGAGAAGCCGTTCAAGGCCGACCGCCTTCTGCTGATGGTGGACCGCGCAATCGAGGCGGCGCGGCTGAAGCGCGAGAACCAGGAACTGAAGCTGCGCGCCGGTGGCGATGCGGAGCTGATCGGCCGTTCCTCCGCGGTCAACCAGGTGCGCCAGTCGATCGACAAGGTGGCGCCCACCGGCAGCCGCGTGCTGATCTCCGGTCCGGCCGGTGCCGGCAAGGAGGTGGTGGCCCGCCTGATCCATGCCCGTTCCCGCCGTGCCGGCGGCCCGTTCGTCGGGCTGAACTGCGCCACCATGCGGCCGGAACGGCTGGAGATGGAACTGTTCGGCACGGAGGCCGGCGTCGACGGCCCCGGCCGCAAGATCGGCACCTTCGAGCAGGCCCATGGCGGCACGCTGCTGCTGGACGAGGTCGCCGACATGCCGCTGGAGACCCAGGGCAAGATCGTCCGCGCCCTGCAGGAGCAGGTGTTCGAGCGCGTCGGCGGCGGCCAGCGGGTCGAGGTGGACGTGCGCGTCATCGCCACCTCCAACCGCGACCTGCAGGCGGAGATCGAGCAGGGCCGCTTCCGTCAGGACCTGTTCTACCGCCTGTCGGTGGTGCCGATCCGCGTGCCCTCGCTGGCCGAGCGGCGGGAGGATATCCCGGTGCTTGCTCGCCACTTCATGCAGCGGTCCGCCGAGGCATCCGGCCTGCCGATCCGCGAATTCGGCGAGGATGCAATGGCCGCGCTCCAGGCCTATGACTGGCCGGGCAACGTGCGGCAGCTGCGCAACGTGGTGGACTGGCTGCTGATCATGGCGCAGGGCGACGCGAAGGAGCCGATCCGCGCCGACACCCTGCCGCCGGAGATCGGCGCCATCACGCCGACCGTCCTGAAATGGGACAAGGGCGGCGAGATCATGGGCCTGCCGCTGCGCGAGGCGCGCGAGGTGTTCGAGCGCGAGTATCTGCTGGCCCAGGTCACCCGCTTCGGCGGCAACATCTCCCGCACGGCGTCCTTCGTCGGCATGGAGCGCTCCGCCCTTCACCGCAAGCTGAAGTCGCTGGGCGTCCATGGCAGCGAGAAGGGCAAGATGTTCATCGAGTGAGTGGCCGCTTGTACGGGACCGCCAAATTGGTCATATATAACTGACCATTTTGGCGGAGGTTGCCGTGGGATTGCCGGTGGTGACGGTGAGCGTGACCGAGTTCAAGGCGAAATGCCTGTCGCTGTTCGACGATCTGGAGGATCACCGCGTCGCCAAGATCGTGGTGACGCGGCACGGCCGTCCTGTGGCTGAATTGAATCCCCCGGACAGGACATTGTCGCCGCTGTTCGGCGCCCACCCCGGTTCCGTCGAGGTGGTCGGCGACTATGACCTGACTCAGCCGACCTTCGACGACGACGCCTTCGACGCTGAAAGCGGGATCCTGCACCGGTGACCGCCGAATGATTCTTCTCGACACCCACGCGATCCTGTGGCTCGACGCCGGCATCGAGCTTTCTGCCGATGCACGAGAGCGCATAGAGCAGGAAAGGTCGGCCGGCGGGATCCTGGTCTCGACCGTCTCGGCCTGGGAAATCGGCACGTTGGTGCGCAAGGGCCGGATTCGGTTGGATCTGGAGGCATCGGCCTGGATGCAGCGGTTCTTGGCATCTGCCGGACTGCGCTGCCTGCCGCTCTCACTCGACGCGGCATTGGGAGCCTCGAACCTGCCGGAGCCGCTTCATAATGATCGGCCGACCGGATGCTGATCGCTACCGCCCGCGAACTCGGCGTTCCACTCATGACCCGGGACAGGCTGATCCATGAATATGCAGCCACATCTGGGGCCATCCGGGTACACGCCTGCTGATCCAGGTCCGCCTCCACTGACTTTGACCGGAGCCCCCCTTGTCCGCCTCCATCACCCTGCCGCGCGCCGTCATCTATGACTGGGACAACACCCTGGTCAGCAACTGGGACACGGTGCGCGAGGCGCTGAATCATGCGCTGGTGTCCTTCGGCCTCGATCCCTGGAGTGCGGAGGAGGCGCGCGAGCGGATCAAGGCGTCGTTGCGCGACAGCTTCCCGCGCATCTTCGGGGAGCGCTGGACCGAGGCGCGCGACCTGTTCTACGGCTATTTCGCCGCCCATCACCTGGACGGACTGAAACCGCTGCCCGGTGCGGAGACCCTGCTGCGCCATTTCCACGAGCGCGGCGTCTATCAGGCCGTCGTCTCCAACAAGAACGGCAAGTTCCTGCGGGCGGAGGCCGAGGCGCTGGGCTGGACCCGCTATTTCGGCAAGCTTGTCGGCGCCCAGGACGCGGAGTTCGACAAGCCGCACCTCGCCCCGGTGCGGATGGCGCTGGAGCCGGCGGGCATCGAACCGGGGGCCGACGTCTGGTTTCTCGGCGATGCCGACATCGACATGGAATGCGCCCATGGCGCCGGTCTCGTTCCGGTGCTAATAGGGCTCGGCGAGGGGAGCGGCTTCGACCGTTTTCCCCCCGCCCATCGCCACACCGACTGCACGGCGCTGCAGAGCGTCCTGTGTGGCTTGGTGGATGGCAATGGTGATACCATATCCCTGCAAACGGCTGTCGAGACGGTACCTGCGCGCACCAAACCTACACCGTGAAACGGGGAGCGGACCGCCTTTAGACAAGGGGTCCCAAGAACATTGAAGAAGGGGGCATGAAAAATGTCTGAAAAAAGCCAGAACGTGCAGGATGTGTTTCTGAACCACGTCCGCAAGAACAAGACTCCCGTAACCGTCTTTCTCGTGAACGGCGTGAAACTCCAGGGCATCATTACTTGGTTCGACAACTTCTCGGTACTGCTGCGGCGCGACGCGCACTCCCAGCTCGTTTACAAGCACGCAATCTCGACGGTCATGCCGGCCCATCCCATTCAACTTTTCGAGCCGCCCAAGGAAGGTGAAAGCGTCTGATCCCTTGACCAATGGCAACGGCGCGGCCCCGGAAGGCGCCGCGCGGGCCATCGTGGTCCACCCCGTCCTCCGCAACGAGGCGGACGGGGACTTGCGCCCTCCCGAATCACGGCTTGAGGAGGCGATCGGTCTTGCCCAGGCGATTCAGCTGGATGTGATCCATGCCGAATGCGCCAAGGTGAACCGGCCGCAGCCATCGACCCTGCTCGGCTCCGGCACGGTGGAGCATCTGGCACAGGTCGTGGAGGAGAACGAGGCGACGCTCGTCATCCTCGACCATGCCCTGTCGCCGGTGCAGCAGCGCAACCTGGAACGGGCATTGAAGGCCAAGGTCATCGACCGGACCGGCCTGATCCTGGAGATCTTCGGTGCCCGCGCCCGCACGCGGGAAGGCATGCTGCAGGTCGAACTGGCGTCGCTGACTTATCAGAAATCGCGGCTCGTCCGTTCCTGGACCCACCTGGAACGGCAGCGCGGCGGCTTCGGCTTCCTCGGCGGTCCCGGTGAATCCCAGCTCGAACTCGACCGCCGCCTGATCGGTGACCGGATCATCAAGATCAAGAAGGAACTGGAGGAGGTGCGGCGCACCCGCGGCCTGCACCGCAAGGCGCGCGCCAAGGTGCCGTACCCGGTGGTGGCGCTGGTCGGCTACACCAACGCCGGCAAATCGACGCTGTTCAACCGGCTGGCCAATGCCGACGTCTTCGCCCAGAACCTGCTGTTCGCCACGCTCGACCCCACCATGCGGCAGGTGACTCTTCCGTCCGGGCGCAAGGTGATCCTGTCGGACACAGTCGGCTTCATCTCCGACCTGCCGCACGGCCTCGTCGCCGCCTTCCGCGCCACGCTGGAGGAGGTGGACGCCGCCGACATCATCCTGCATGTCCGCGACATCGCCCACATCGACAGCGACGCCCAGAAGGCCGACGTCCATGAGGTGTTGTCAGACATGGACATCGATCCGGAAACGGACGACCGGGTGATCGAGGTGCTGAACAAGATCGACGCCCTGGACGACGAAAGCCGCGCGGCGGTTCTCGCCCAAACCAGCCGCAACCCGCGCGCGGTTGCGGTGTCCGCCCTGTCCGGCGAGGGGATCGACGATCTCGACCGCCTGCTGGACCTGCGGATGAACGTCAACCGGCAGGTGGTCGACCTGTCGGTCGAGTTGGGCGACGGTGCGGCGCTCGCCTGGCTCTATGCCAAGGGCGAGGTGCTGGAACGCCGGGACGACGAGGAGCGGGCGCATCTGCACGTCTCCCTCGACCCGGCCGACCTAGCACGGTTCGAGAAGCGGTTCCAGCCGCAATCCGAGGCCTGACCGCATAGTACGGCCTATGCGGCGACGGCAACCATAAGCGGTGCCTTGGCGTATTGGCTAAACGGAATGGGTGCAACGATCGGCTATGACCTGTTGCACCCTACTCCGGTCTTACGACGAATGCGGCGTGGTCATTTCCCCGTTGGGGTCCGATTATGGGAACGGAGCAACACGCTCCCCCAGGAGGAGGACTGCCAATGCGGTTGCAAACCGACCCGTCGTGTTTTTCGATCACGGCTTTCCTCGCCGATCAGGTCGCCCTCGTGGCGCGTGAAGAGAAATTGCCGCCGGGTGCGGCGCTGCTGCGGTTGCAGGAGTTGTCGCGCACCCCGGAAGGACGTGCCAAGCTGATCCGCCTGATCGACGCTGCCGCGCAGCGGGAGCCGAACGCCGACGAAGCCGCGAAGATCGCCGCGATCTGCCGCGAACTTTCGGCTTGGGGCTATGGCGAGGGGCGGCGGTCCGCCGGCTTCCCCGAAGGAAACCACCGCGCCGCCGCATGATGGTGATTTGACACACGCTTGATGGATGACTGCGCGGGTGACGGCGGGCCATAATGGGCCGTTCGCCATCGCCGCGGTCTTGTCGTGCTCCGTTGCTCCCCCCGTTCCGTCCTGTCCGGTGCCGGTCGCCTGCTGCCGGCTTTGCCGGTGCTTCTGGCGCTCGCCCTGCCGTCGGCGGCGCCGTCTGCGGCGGATCCCTTGCGGCCCGGAGCGCCCCTTCCGCCCGGCTATGTCGAAGAACCGGACGTCCCGCCCGAAGACCCGCTTCCGCCCCCGCCGCAACCACTTCCCCTAGCCCCCGACGAACCGCTGGTCATCGCGCCGGATGCCGTCGAATTGCTGAAGGAGTGCAAGCAGCCGGCCTTCACCGACTGTTTCCGCCTCTGGCAGCCGCCGCCTCCGCCGGAGCCCGAGAAGGAAACCGCCGGCCCCCCGCCAACTCCACCGCCGCCGCCCCGGATCGACCCCAACGCGCCGCGACAACCGGCGCAGGGAGGTCCGGTGCCGCCGCCGCCGCCCGATCAGGCCAAGGAGGCCGCGGCTGCAGCAGCGGACCGCGCCACGCTCGACGCGCTGTCGAAGGCGCTGAAGGACAGCGGACTGGACGGCAAGGTGCTGCTGACCAACCCCGGCGGCGGCGATCCGACATTGAAGCTGGACAGCCATCCGGCCAGGCCGGCGGCGAAACCGTGACCGCCCAATACCCCGAATCCAGTGAGAGCGCCCTACCATGACGGGTTTCCCGCTTCCCGACATCGACCGCGTGTCCGACTTGATCCGTTCCGTCGCCCGGACGGAGATCATGCCTTACTTCCAGAAGCTCGATGCGTCCGGAATCCGGCAGAAGACCGGGCCGACCGATCTCGTCACCCTGGCGGACGAGGCGGCGGAACGCGCGCTGACCCCGGCGCTGCCGGCCCTGCTGCCGGGCAGCCGCGTGATCGGCGAGGAAGCGGCGTCGGAGGATGAACGCGTGCTCGACCGCATCCACGGCGACGATCCGGTCTGGATCATCGATCCGGTGGACGGCACCATCAATTTCGCCCAGGGCCGGCCGATGTTTGCGGTGATCGTCGCGCTCGCCTGCAAGGGAGAGACGGTCGCCGGCTGGATCCACGACCCGGTGGACGGACGGATGGCGACGGCGGTGAAGGGGCAGGGGGCATGGCTCGACGGCCGGCGGGTTCATGTCGCGCCGGCGGTGCCGCTGCCGCAGATGGTCGGCGCGCTGTCCACCCGATTCTGCGCCGAAGAGATGAGCCGGCAACTGGAGGAGCGCAGCGCGGGCCTCGGCGAGCGCGCCTGCCTGTCCAGCGCCGCGCAGGAGTATCTGCGCCTGCTGGAGGGACGGGCGCATTATTCGCTCTACCACCGTCTGATGCCGTGGGACCACGCCGCCGGCGTGCTGCTGCACGCCGAGGCCGGCGGCTATTCGGCGCTGATCGACGGAACGCACTATCGGCCGGGGCTGCTGAACGGCAGCATCATGCTGGCGCCCGACCGTGACAGCTGGCAGGCCCTGCACGCGCAGCTTTTCGGGTAAGCGGCAGGGGGTCAGGGAGCCGGACTCTCCACTTGGGCCAGGGTCCGGCCGCCCTCTCCCCGATC
>NZ_VUOI01000034.1:0-27811 GCF_015390205.1 Azospirillum sp. INR13 | reverse complement strand
GAAAAGCTGCTGGTGACCGACCGCGACGGGTGGTCTTCATCACCAACATGCCTCCTGGCGCTATCACGCCCTGCCCCGCCGGCTGCCGATCAGCCTGCCGATCGTCCCGCAGGCACCAGCGAAGGGCTGGACGTACTGCCCTGGGTGTTCGGCGGCGCGTCCGACCGCATCGCGCTGGAGGAGAAGGGCGGGCTCCGCCACTATCTGCTGACCTCGGTTGCCATGCCCGGCGGGCGATTGGACCCTGCACAGCCTGACCAGCCTGGATCCGGTCACCGCCCGCGCCTGGGTCGCCGGGCTGCTCGCCGCGGCAGTGGTGGCGATGGCCGCGCTCACCGCCTATGCCGTGGCGCTGCGCCGGGTGGCGCTGGTCGAGCGCATCGCCCTGCAGGAGGAATCGCGGGCGGAGCTGGAACGTCGGGTCGCCGCCGCCACCGCCGATCTGCGCGCGGCGGAAAACGAGCTGACCCAGGCGGCGAAGCTGGCGGCGCTGGGCCAGATGTCGGCGGGCATCGCGCATGAGATCAACCAGCCGCTGGCCGCCATGCGCAGCTTCGCCGACAATGCGGTGGTTCTGCTGGAGCGCGGGCGGATGGACGCGGTGCGCGGCAATCTGGCAGAGATCGCGGAGCTGACCGACCGCATGGCGGCCATCACCCGCCAGTTGAAGGGGTTCGCCCGCCGCGCCTCCGGCACGCTGGGGCCGGTGTCGGTTCATGCCGCCGTCGGGCAAGCCCTGGCGCTTCTGGAATCCAAGCTGCGGCGGGACGACATCACGGTCGAGGTCGACCTGCCCGATCGGCCGGTTTTGGTGATGGGCGAGGATGTGCGGCTGCAGCAGGTGCTGGTCAACCTGATCGGCAACGCGGCGGACGCCATGCGCGGCTGTCCGGTGCGCCGCCTGCGCATCGGGCTGGTCACGGCGGACGGGGAGGCGCTGCTGAGCCTCGCCGATACCGGCAGCGGCATCGCCGAGGCCGACCTGCCCCGCCTGTTCGTCCCCTTCTTCACCACCAAGGAGGCCGGTGAGGGGCTGGGGCTCGGCCTGTCGATCAGCCACGGCATCGTCGAGGATTTCGGCGGAAGCCTGACCGCCGCCAACCGGAACGGGGAAGCCCGGCCAGGGCGCCGTCTTCACTTTGCGGCTCAAGACCACGGAGCAGCCTGCATGACCCGGTCCCCGTTGGATAGCGTCGCCCATGACGACGCCGGCAGCGTCCTGTTCGTCGACGACGAACGCGCGGTGAGGGTGGCCGGGGCAGCAGGCGCTGGAACTGGCGGGGTTCGAAGTGACCGCCTGCGACGGGGCGGAGCGGGCGCTGCGCCATCTCGGCCGTGATTGGCCGGGCTGCCTCGTCACCGATGTGCGGATGCCGCAGATGGACGGGCTGGCCTTGTTGGCGCGGGTGCGCGAGATCGACCCCGACCTGCCCGTCATCCTGATCACCGGACATGGCGACGTGCCGATGGCGGTGGAGGCGATGCGCAACGGCGCCTATGATTTCCTGGAGAAGCCTTTCCCGTCCGACCGGCTGACCGAGATCGCCCGCCGCGCGGTGGAAAAGCGCCGTCTGGTGATGGAGAACCGCCGGCTGCGGGCGCAGATCGCCGGCGGTGCCGATCCCGCCGGGACCATCGTCGGCCGCACCCCCGGCATCGAGCGGCTGCGCACCACCATCGCCGCGGTCGCCGATACCGATGCCGACGTGCTGGTGTTCGGCGAGACCGGCACCGGCAAGGAGATGGTGGCCCGCGCGCTGCACGAGGCGAGCGGACGGCGCAAGAACCCATTCGTTGCGCTGAACTGCGGCGCCATGCCGGAATCGATCTTCGAGAGCGAGTTGTTCGGCCATGAGGCCGGCGCCTTCACCGGCGCCGCCAAGCGGCGCGTCGGCCGGATCGAGCATGCCAGCGGCGGCACCCTGTTCCTGGACGAGATCGAAAGCATGCCGCTGTCGCTGCAGGTCAAGCTGTTGCGGGTGATCCAGGAACGGATGGTCGAGCCGCTGGGGTCGAACGAGCAGGTGCCGGTCGACCTGCGGGTGGTCGCCGCCACCAAGGCGGACCTGCGGCAGGCGGCGGATGCCGGGACGTTCCGTGCCGATCTATACTATCGGCTGAACGTGGTGGTGCTGACCATCCCGCCGCTGCGCGAACGGCGCGACGACATCCCGCTGCTGTTCCAGCATTTCGTCGCCCAGGCCGCCACACGGTACAACCGCGCGCCGCGCGCGCCGACCCGCGAGCAGATGCAGCGTCTGATAAGCCGGGACTGGCCGGGCAACGTCCGCGAACTGCGCAACGCCGCCGACCGCTTCGTGCTGGGGTTGGAGGAGGTGGCGCCGGCGGCCGCGCCGTCCGCGCTGTCGCTGGCGGAACAGGTGGATCTGTTTGAGAAAGGCCTGATCCAGTCCGAACTCGCCCGCCACCGCGGCAGCGTGAAGGCCGCCATCGAAGCGCTGAACATCCCGCGCAAGACCTTCTATGACAAGTTGAAACGTTACGGGCTGCGCCGGGAGGATTTCATCGAGTGACTATCTGAGACTGATCCCAGCCGCGACGGAGGCAAGGATCGCGCCGACGAGCACGGCAAGGACTGTCCACAGGTAACCTTTGCCCGGCTTTTCTGCCAGCTTCTCTAGCAACTCGCCCTTCGTTGCCGACAGGTCGGCCTTGGTCGCAAGATGATTCAGCCGCTCGTCGAGACGTGCGAGCAGCGGTTTCATCTCGTCGAGAAGGCCATCCAGCCGGTCAACGCGTCGAGTCAATTCATCCATACCAGGAGGATGGCCCCCGCCACCCCCTCCGTCAATGGGGGAACGCGTGCCACTGGATGGAACGGAGCGATGACTATCCAAATGCGTTACGTTACCCCTGTCCGCCATTTATCTCGCCATCCAAAATCTTGGTTGCATGTTGACTAAGAAATCCGCAATTCCTGCACCCTATTGTAATGGTCTCAATGTAGCTACCAATGCCTTGTGTTGGAAGCATTGTTCCTGTGCTTTCATCATTACGCGTTACGGTCATCCAATCATTTGATCCACATAGCGGGCAGGATTTTGGGGCACCCTTCTCTTGTATGATTTTTATATATTTCTGTTTGTCAAATTTTGCTTCGTCCATCATCGCATTTCCTAAAATCGAAATTCCGGTTTAGTAAAAGCTGCACATTTCCTTCCCATGTTATACGGTTTGGCGCTTTTCTCAACATCATTTCTCCCATAAATTGGATGTGCACGCAGCCTAGTGCACTGACACAGACATAGGATTCACAACGGGCTTTCGACGTGCGATTCTGTCGTCATGGCCCGGACCGTCAGCATCGTCGTTGGACCGGAGGACCGCGCGCGCTTGGCCGCGATCCTCGGTGATCGGAACCGCCCCCTCAAACATGGGCAGCGGGCGAACATCATCATGCTCTCGGCCGAGCGGCTACCGGTGCAGGAGGTGGCGCGCCGCGCCGGTGTCAGCCGCCCGGCGGTTTGGCGTTGGCAGGTGCACTACGCCGAACAGGGCGTGGACGGGCTGCTGCGTGATGAGACACGTAAACCTGGGCGGGCGCCGCTGCCCACCGCTACGGTAGCCAAGGTGCTGGCTCTGACCTGCTCGGAACCACCCGGGGCGATGACGCATTGGACCGGCCGGGCGGAGGCCAAGGCGGTCGGCATCAGCCTGCGCGCCGTGCAGCGCATCTGGGAGGCCAACCGCCTCCAGCTGCATCGCATCCGCACCTTCAAGCGCTCCAACGACCCGGCGTTCTCCGCCAAGGTCGAGGACATCGTCGGCCTCTACATGGACCCGCCGTGCCACGCGGTGGTGCTGTCCATCGATGAGAAGAGCCAGATCCAGGCACTCGACCGCACCCAGCCCGGCCTGCCGCTGAAACCGGCAAGTGCGGGACGATGACGCACGACTACAAGCGCAACGGCACCACCACGCTGTTCGCCGCGCTGAACACGCTGGACGGCACGGTGGTCAGGCGCTGCCTGCCCAAGCACACCCACAAGGAGTTCATCAAGTTCCTGAACGCGGTGGAGCGCGCCGTCCCAGCGGGCAAGGTGATCCATGCCATCGTCGATAATTACGCCACCACAAGCATCCCAAGGTCCTGGAATGGCTGGCTGATCATCCGCGCTGGGTCTTCCATTTCACGCCCACCTCGGCCTCCTGGATCAACGCGGTCGAGTGCTTCTTCTCAATCATCACCCGCCGACGCATTCGGCGCGGCGTCTTCAAGTCCGTGGCCGACCTCCAGGGCGCCATTGCCCGCTACATCCGCGAGCGCAACAAGGCATCCAAGCCCTTCGTATGGACCAAGCCCGCCGACACCATCCTAGCCAAGATCGCCCGCCTCCCTGCACCTTCTGAATAAGTCACTGCAATAGATGATTTACATTGTTAGAGCGCCCTTTAACGATAGGCGCCCTCTCCCATCCGTGCAGTTGACATCCGGTTCCGCTTGCCGGCCGCACGCGCGGTTCCCATGTCGCTTCAGGTGTCCAGGCGCCCTTTCCATGTTTCGGGAAACCGGCTTTCGGACAGCTCGGCGGGACGGACCTTTCCTTCGTTCCGGCTGTTGTATCGAAAGAACATGCAGCATCGACGTCGATGGGGACGGCCTGAGAATGTCACCGAGGATTAGCACCATGACCCCCCGTCTCCTTGCGGAGCTTCTGGAACCGATCCTGACCGCAGCGGAAGACGACGAAGAGGCCCTGTCCGAGGCCGTGAACCTGACTGCGGAGGCAATGGCGGCGCTGGGCGCCACCGTGCTCGACCCGGACGGTCAGCCGGCGCGCGGGGTGTCCGATGAGCGGGCCGTCGTCGCCGCGCTGAACACCCACGCGCACAACCTGATGCGCGACGGGCGGCTCGACGATGTCGTCGAGGCGTTGCAAGTGGCCGAGCGGATCGGTCGCCTCGCCCATCTGCCGCACCACCCGCGGACTGTCTGACCACTCTTTCGGGAGAAGGGCGCGGTCGTTCGTGGAAGCGGCTTCGCGGGTGCGGGTACTCCCTCCCTCCGTGCTGCCCCTCCATTCTGTTTGAGCGACGTGCCACCCAGCGCTCAACAGGGGAGGAGCCCTCGTGCCCACCGCGCCGCAGCCTCACGTCCACTCGAATGTCCTGGCGAGCCCTCTGGAAGGCGAGATCCTGTCGCGTCTCCAGGACTCCCTGCTGCCGGACCATCTGCTGACCCGCCGCTGGTATGCGGCCAAGGATGCCGGCCGGCCGGTCGTCCGCGTCGTCGATGCCCTGCCGCTGCCGCTCGTCGGAGGATCGCAGGCACAGCTCTGCCTGCTGCGCGTCGAGCCCCCGGGGCGGGAGCCGCAGCTCTACCAGCTTCCCCTGATCCTCGACCGCGGCACGGGCGAGGATCCGTCGGTGATCGAGGGGACCGAGGATCTGCCGGTCGCCGGCCGCCTGCGCGACGGCTATGCCGACGACGGCGTGGTCCGTGCGCTGCTGGGCGCGATCCTGAAGCGCGACCTGGACGTGGGCGAAACGGCCTTGTCCCCCGGCCTGACCGCCGGCCACACCCGCGCCTGCGAAGCGCTGGGCGACAGGCTGGACACGGACGCCCCGCTGCACAGGATGACGGCGGAACAATCCAACACGTCCATCCGTATCGGCGACGTCGCCATCCTGAAGGGCCTGCGCAAGCTGGAACCCGGCACCCACCCGGAACTGGAGGTCAGCCGCTTCCTGACCGAGGTTGCGCAGTTCCCCAACACGCCGGCCCTGCTGGGCTGGGTTGAGCGGGCCAACAGCTCCGGCTCCACCACCCTGTGCGTGATGCAGGAACTTGTGCCGGAGGCCAAGGATGCCTGGGGCCATGTCACCGGATACCTGAACGACCGCGTCGCCCGCTTCGCAGACGGCGATGCCTCGCAGGCCGCCGACGCCGACAGCGTCGCCTTCCTGCGCCTGCTCGGCCAGCGGACGGCGGAACTGCACCGCGCACTCGCCACCCCCGGCGGCGGCGATGCCTTCACGCCCGAGCCGGCGACGGCGGAGCGGCTGAAGGAGTGGGCCGGCGGCGTCCGCACCCTGGCGAAGCGGGTGCTGGAGCGGCTGCGCGCCGCCGCTCCGACGCTTGACCCCGCCATCGCGCCCCAGGCCAAAGCGCTCGCCGCCAGCGAAGCGGCGATGATGGCGCAGATCGACGCGCTGATCCCGGCGACCGCCGACCTCAGCGCCATGCGCCTGCACGGCGACTATCACCTGGGGCAGGTGCTGGTGTCGCGCGGCGACGTGCAGATCGTCGACTTCGAAGGCGAGCCGATGCGGCCGCTGGCCGAACGGCGAGCCAAGCACTGCATCCTGCGCGATGTCGCCGGCATGCTGCGCTCCATCGCCTACGCCGCCGCCATGGCGCGCGACGCGATGCCGGGCGACCTCGACGGGCCGTCCCGCGATGCCCGCACGGCGTGGCTGTCCTGGTGGGAAGGCGCGGCGTCGGCCGCCTTCCTCGACGGCTACCGCAACGCCATCGGCGATTGCCCCGGCTTCCCGCGCGATCCGCAGGCGGCCCCGACGCTGCTGAAGCTGTTCCTGCTGGAAAAGGCGCTGTACGAGGTCGGCTACGAGCTGGCCAACCGGCCGGGCTGGGTGGCGATTCCGCTGGCCGGCGTCACCGCCATCATCCGCGCCGATGCCGGGCCGGAGATCGCCAGCCGCGACCGTGACCGCATCGCCCCGGTGGACGAGCGCCGCCGCTGCCATTCCATGCCCTTCGGGGCGGAAGTGCAGGCAGACGGCTCCGTCCGCTTCTCCATCTGGGCGCCGTCGGCGGCGTCGGTGCTGCTGTCGCTCGACGACGGCGGGCAGCCGGTTGGGATGGAGGACCAGGGCGATGGCTGGTTCGGCCTGACCACCGCGCGGGCGCAGGCCGGCAGCCGGTACCGCTTCGTCCTGCCGGACGGGCTGGCGGTGCCGGATCCGGCGTCGCGCTTCCAGCCGGACGACGTGCATGGCCTGTCGGAGGTGATCGACCCCGGCGTCCACGCCTGGACCGATGCCGCCTGGACCGGCCGCCCCTGGCACGAGACGGTGCTGTACGAGCTGCATGTCGGCACCTTCACCGAAGAAGGCACCTTCCTGTCGGCCATCGACCGGTTGGACGATCTGGTCGAGCTGGGCGTCACCGCCATCGAGCTGATGCCGGTGGCCGACTTCCCCGGAACGCGCAACTGGGGCTATGACGGCGTGCTGCCCTTCGCGCCGGACAGCGCCTATGGCCGGCCGGAGGATCTGAAGACGCTGGTGCAGGAGGCGCACGCCCGCGGGCTGATGGTCTTCCTCGACGTCGTCTACAACCATTTCGGACCGGAGGGGAACTACCTCCACGCCTTCGCCAACAGCTTCTTCACCGAACGCCACAAGACACCCTGGGGCGCCGCCATCAACGTCGATGGCGAGCGTAGCGGGCCGGTGCGCGACTTCTTCATCCACAACGCGCTCTATTGGCTGGAGGAGTATCACCTCGACGGCCTGAGGCTGGACGCGGTCCACGCCATCATCGACGACAGCGACCGCCACGTCCTGGAAGAGCTGGCGGAGCGGGTGCACAGCCACTTCCAGAACCAGCGCCACGTCCATCTGGTGCTGGAGAACGACGCCAACCAGGCGCGCTTCCTGGCCCGCCACCGCGAGGGCGATCCGCGCTGGCACTCCGCCCAGTGGAACGACGACCTGCACCATTGCCTGCACAGCGCGGCGACCGGCGAGGACGGCGGCTATTACGCCGACTACGCCCATGATCCGGCGAAATGGGGCCGCGCCCTGGCGGAGGGCTTCGCCTTTCAGGGCGACCCGTCGGCCTACCGCGACGGAGAATTGCGTGGCGAGCCGTCGGCGCATCTGCCGCCCACCGCCTTCGTCACCTTCATCCAGAACCACGACCAGATCGGCAACCGGGCCTTCGGCGAGCGCATCACCCACATAGCCAAGTCCGAGGCGGTGCGGGCCGCAACCATCCTCTATCTGCTGGGTCCCGGCATCCCCATGCTGTTCATGGGCGAGGAATGGGCGTCGGCCAAGCCCTTCCCCTTCTTCTGCGACTTCGGCGAGGAGTTGGCCGAGGCGGTGCGCAAGGGCCGGGCGGAAGAGTTCGCCAAGTTCCCCGAGTTCCAGGACCCCGACGCCCGCGCCCGCATCCCCGATCCCACCGCGCCGGAGACGGCGGAGTCGGCCAAGCTGGATTGGGACGCCCGTGGGACACCGGAGCATGCGGAGTGGCTCGACTGGTATCGCCGCGCGCTCGCCCTGCGCCGGACGGAGATCGTGCCGCGGCTGGACGGCGTGCCCGGCGGAGCGGCCAGCCATGGTGTCGTCGGCAAGACAGGCCTGACCGTCTGCTGGAGGCTGGGCGACGGCAGCCGGCTGCATGCCTTCGCCAATCTGGCCGACACGCCGGCATCCGGCTTCCCGAGGCCAAGGGCCGCGTGCTGTGGTCCGAGGGCGCTGGATTGACCGGCGACACGCTCGGCCCCTGGTCGGTGGTGCTGTGGCTGGAGGAAGCCTCGGCGCTCGACCGGCTTGCCGACCGCATGGGCATCGAGCGCTCCTTCGACAATGCCGCCGGGGAGACGGTGACGGCCAGCGAGGAGACCATCCGCGCCCTGCTGTCGGCTATGGGGGTCGAGGCGGGGGACGAGGCCGCCGCGCTTGCGCTGCTCGACCGGCTGGACGAGGAGGAATATGGCCGCGCCCTGCCCCCGGTGGTGGTCCGCCGCGCGGGCGAGGCGGTGACGGCGCCGGTCACCCTGCCCCACGGCACCCGCACCCTGCGCTACACCCTGACGCTGGAAAGCGGGGAGACGCAGAGCGGCGTCGTCGGCTTCGGCAGCCTGCCGCGCTGCCGCTGCATCACCGTCGGCGACGTGAGCTATGCCGAACGGCGCCTGCCGCTGGGCAAGCTGGACAAGGCCGGCTACCACACGCTGCGGGTGGAGACGGAGCATGGCGCGGCGGAAACCCGGCTGGTCCTGGCGCCGGCCCGCTGCCATCTGCCGACGCCGATGCTGGTGGGGGAGAAGCTGTGGGGCTTGTCGGCGCAACTCTACACCCTGCGCAGCGACCGTGACTGGGGCATCGGCGATTTCGGCGATTTGCGGACGCTGGCCGACATCGCAGCATCGCGCGGGGCGGCGGTGGTCGGGCTGAACCCGCTGCATGCCATGTTCCTCGACAATCCCGAACATGCCAGCCCCTATTCCCCGGCCAGCCGGCTGTTCCTGAACCCGCTCTACATCGACGTCACCGCGGTGCCGGAGTTCCTCGACGATGCGGAGTTGCGCCGGGAGGTCGCTTCGCCGGAGTTCCGGCAGGCGCTGGAGGAGGCCCGCGCCTCCGCCAACGTCGATTACACTGCGGTGTCCAGGCTGAAGTTGCCGATCCTGGAAAAGCTGTTCGCCGCCTTCCGGACCTCCGCCAAGCCGGAGCGGCGCGCCGCCTTCGACGCCTTTTGGACCGAGGGCGGCATCGGGCTGGAGCGGTTCGCCACCTTCCAGGCCCTGCGCGAACGCTTCGCGGCCGACGGCAAGGCCGACTGGCACCAGTGGCCGGCCGAGTTCCACGATGCTGCGGCGCCGGCGGTGGAGCGCTTCGGCAAGGAACATTCCGACCGCGTCGCCTATTTCGCGTGGCTGCAATGGCTGGCGGACGACCAGCTGCGCGCGGCGGCGGAGCGGGCGGCCGAGCTGGGGATGACGATCGGCTTCTACCGCGACCTCGCGGTCGGTGCCGATGCCGGCGGGGCGGAAACCTGGATGACGCCGCAGGCGGTGGTCGACGCCGCCCATGTCGGCGCCCCGCCCGACCTGTTCAATCCGGCCGGCCAGGATTGGGGGCTGCCGCCCTTCCATCCGCGGGCGCTTCGCGATGCCGGCTATCAGCCCTTCATCGATCTGGTGCGCGCCAACATGCGCCATGCCGGCGCGCTGCGCATCGACCACGCGATGGCGCTCCAGCATGTCTACTGGATCCCCGACGGCAATTCGCCGGGCGAAGGCGCCTATGTGGCCTATCCGATGGAGGATCTGCTGGGCATCCTGGCGCTGGAGAGCCAGCGTCGGCGCTGCCTCGTCGTCGGCGAGGATCTGGGCACCGTGCCGGAGGGTTTCCGCGAGCGGATGACCGAGGCCGGGGTGCTGAGCTATCGCGTCGTCTTCTTCGAATGGACCGAGGACGGCGCCTTCAAGGGACCGGACGAGTATCCGGAACTGGCGCTCGCCACCGTCGGCAGCCACGACCTCGCCACGCTGCGCGGCTGGTGGGAGGGCGACGACATCGCGCTGAAGGCCGAGAAGGGCCTCTATCCGGCGGATGACGAGAAGGAGAAGCAGCAGGTCCGCCGGTCGGCGGACCGCGGTGCCCTGGTGGATGCCCTTTGCGCCGCCGGGATCGCCCTGCCCGCCGGCTTCGGGGCCGACAGTCCCTATGACGACGCGCTGGACCATGCGGTGCATGCCTTCCTCGCCCGCACCAACGCGGCGCTGGCGGTGGCGCAGTTGGACGACCTGACCCGAGAGCGCGATCAGGTCAACCTGCCGGGCACCACCGACCAGTATCCCAACTGGCGCCGCAAGCTGTCGATGACGCTGGAGGAACTGGCCGATGCGCCGGAACCGGCGGCGGTCGCCGCCATCCTGGCCGCGGCGCGCCCGTCCTCTTCCCCCGCCCGTACCTGACCTCATGCCCCTTTCCCACTCCGCCACTCCCTATTCCGAGGAGCACACACCCATGGCCCCCGCCGCCGGCAAGCCGATCCCTCGTGCGACGTACCGGGTCCAACTGAATGGCGAATTCGGCTTCGACCGGACCGCCGCCATCGCCGACTATATCGCCCGCCTGGGCGTCAGCCATCTCTACGCCTCCCCCTACATGAAGGCGCGGCCGGGCAGCACCCATGGCTACGACATCGTCAACCACAACGAACTGAACCCGGAGGTCGGCGACCAGAACGACTTCCGCGATCTGGTGGAGGCGCTGAAGCGCAACAACCTCGGCCAAATCCTGGACTTCGTTCCCAACCACATGGGTGTCGGCGGGGCCGACAACGAATGGTGGCTGAACGTGCTGGAGTGGGGACCTGAGAGCCCGTATGCCGGGTATTTCGACATCGAATGGGAATCCGATTACCGCTACCTCCAGGGCAAGGTGCTGGTGCCCTTCCTGGGCGACCAATATGGCGCGGTGCTGGTGTCGGGGGGGCTGGAGCTGCGCTTCGACAGTGAGACCGGCAGCTTCGCGGTGTGGGCCTATGGCAGCCACAAGCTGCCGGTGCGGCCGCAGGATTACGGCACCATCCTCGGCACCGACCACCCGGATCTGGAGCGGATCGGCGACGCATTCGCCCATCTCGCCTACGCCCGGCCCCATCAGATCGCGCGGGCCGGCGTTCAGAAGGCGGAACTGGCGACACTGGTCGCGACGCGGCCGGACGTGGCCGACGCGATCAACCAGCGGCTGTCCGTCTTCCGCGGGTACCAGGGGGAGATCGACAGTTGGGGCCACCTGCGCGAGCTGATCGCCTGCCAGAACTGGCGCGTCGCCTATTTCAAGGTGGCGGCCGACGACATCAACTACCGCCGCTTCTTCAACATCAACGAGTTGGCCGGCCTGCGCATGGACGAGCCGGAGCTGTTCGACGTCGCCCACCGCATGGTGCTGATGATGGTGGAGGACGGCACGCTCGACGGCATCCGCATCGACCACATCGACGGGCTGATCGACCCCAAGGGCTATTGCGAGCGGCTGGTCGCGGCCTCCTCAAAGCCCTTCTATCTGGTGGTGGAGAAGATCCTCGCCCGGCATGAGCGGCTGCGCGAGGATTGGCCGATCGACGGCACGACCGGCTACGAATACGCCAACCTGATGGGCGGCCTGTTCGTCGATCCCAAGGCGGAGGAAGCCTTCACCCGCCTCTACGCCGACTTCATCGGCCGGCGCGACGATTTCGAAGAGGTGGTGCGGCAGTGCAAGATCCGCATCATGGAAAGCGAGATGGCGAGCGAGCTGAACGTGCTGTCGCGCAAGGCGGCGCGCATTGCCCGCTCCAACCCCGCCACCGCCGACTTCACCGCCAACATCCTGCATCAGGCCTTGAAGGAGACCATTGCCCGCTTCCCCGTCTACCGCACCTATGTCGACGGCGGCGTGCCGAGCGATCTCGACCGCCGCGACATCGACTGGGCGATTTCCCAGGCGAGACGGGCGGCACAGGGGCCGGACGGCTCGGTCTATGATTTCCTGCATCGGCTGCTGACCACCGATCTGGTGGCGGCACCGAAGAGCGGCTACAGCCACCGGCAGGTCACCCGCTTCGCCATGCGCTTCCAGCAGTACAGCGGACCGGTGATGGCCAAGGGGCTGGAGGACACCGCCTTCTACCGCTACAACCGGCTGGTGGCGTTGAACGAGGTCGGCGGCCATCCCGATCATTTCGGCGTCAGCGTCTCCGCCTTCCACCGCGCCAACCAGGATCGCGCCCGCAACTGGCCGGGCAACATGCTGGCAAGCACCACCCACGACACCAAGCGCGGCGAGGACACCCGCGCCCGGCTCTACGCCCTGTCGGAAATGCCGGAGGAGTGGGAACGGCAGGTCCAGACCTGGAGCCGGCTGCTGCGCGCCCGCCGCGGCGACGTGGAGGGCACCGCCCCGCCCGACCGCAACGACGAGTATCTGTTCTACCAGCTGCTGCTTGGCGCCTGGCCGGCTGAGCTGACCGGCGCCTCCGTCGAGCAGATCGAGCAGTCGGCGATGACCGCCTTCGCCGAGCGCATCGTCGGCGCCATGACCAAATCGATGCGCGAGGCCAAGGTCCATTCGACCTGGGCCGCACCCAACGAGGCCTATGAGGGGGCGGTCGTCAGCTTCATCCACGATGCCCTGGACGTCACCCGCCGCAATGCGTTCCTGGAGGCCTTCCTGCCCTTCCAGGCCTCGTTGGCGCGCATCGGCATGGTCAACGGGCTGTCCCAGACCCTGCTGAAGCTGACCAGCCCCGGCGTGCCTGACATCTACCAGGGCTGCGAGCTGTGGAACCTGAGCCTCGTCGATCCCGACAACCGCCTGCCGGTGGATTACGATGCCCGCCGCAGGCTGCTGGAGGAGGTGGAGGACGTGGTGGAGCGCGGCGCCGTCGCCGGCCTGTTGGAGCGCTGGACCGACGGCGCGGTGAAGCTGGCGGTGACCCGGCAGTCCCTGGCGGTGCGGGCGGAGAAGCCGGAGATCTTCAGCGCCGGCGAGTATCTTCCGCTGGAGGCGACCGGCGACCGCGCCGACCATGTGGTCGCCTATGCCCGCCGCGCCGGCGACGACACGGTGGTGGTGGCGGTGCCCAGGCTGGTCGGTCAGTTGGGCGGGACGCCGGACTGGGGCAACACTGCCATCCCGCTGCCGCGCGGCACCCGCTGGCGCAACCGCCTGACCGGGGCGGAGGTGGAGGGCGGCGACGCGGTCTCCGCCACGACGCTGTTCGCCGACCTGCCGGTGGCCTTGCTGTCGCGGGAGGGGTGAATCCTCCCTCTCCCCCCGGGGAGAGGGGATTCCTCCGGCTATCGACATCCAGAACAAAGCAAAAGGGCGCGCGGTTGATCCGCGCGCCCTTTCCATGTGTCAGGCCGACAGGATCAGCGGACCGTGCCGCCATTGCCCGTGGATGAAGTCCCGCCCATGGAGCCGGACGGCTGCTGCGTGCCGATCGGACCGTCGGAGCCGGTGCCCATCGAGCCGCTGTTGCCCAGGCTGTTGCCGCCCGTGCCATCGGTCGCGCTGGAGGACCCGGAACCGGCCATCGAACCGCTGTCCGTCGAGGACCCGCTGGTGCCGGCGCTGTTGCCGTCCACGCCGCCCATGCTGCCGCAGCCCAGCTGGTTGTTGTCGGTGCAGGGCGGGTTCGCCTGGTTGGAATTGGTGGTCGAACCGGCGCTGTTGGCCGCCGGACTGCCGGAGATTGAACCGCTGTCGGCGGCGAAGGCCGGGGCGACCATCAGGGCCAGGGCTGTGGCGGCGCCGATCATCAGGCTCTTCATGACGATTCCTTTCGCTGTTCCGCCCGTCGACGCCGGTGTGGCGGCGGCCGGGCGGCCTTGGTTTGGGGAACATCGAATTCCGTCTACGGAGGCATGGGTCCGGCCAAGCCGTGAGCCGGGAGCTGCAGGCCACCAGCCGGGTCCGTCCCCCGTATTCCACCCCACCAACAGCGGCCGGGCGGAATGATCGCGCCGATTTCGTATCCGTCACCGAACGCCCGCCGGTTCCCTCCCGGAAAGCCCCGGAAACAAAAACGCCCACCGAAGGGCGGGCGTTTTCGGATCGAATTGGCGGTCCGTGTGCCGGTCAGGCTGAGCGCACCTTGGGAAGGCCGGCAGCGAAGGCGGCGGAGCCGTGGAAGATCTCCAGCGCGTCCGGCTTGGACGACGGGCGCAACCCGCCCAGAATCTCCCCGGCGGCGCCGATGGCCTGGACCAGCGCGTCCGGCATCACCGGCTTGCGCAGCAGGCCCATGGCGAAGCTGCGGGCTTCCGCCGCATGGTGATCGAAACCGGTCATCAGCAGCGACGGGATGCCGTTCTCCTGCCACAGCCGCCGGGCCAGCACGAGGCCGTTCTCCCCACCGGCGAGATTGACGTCGACCAGCGCCAGGTCGGGACATTCGCGGGCACCGACCCGCGCGGCCTTGGCGGCGTCGCGCAACGGTCCGACCACGGTATAGCCCGCATTCTCCAGAACGGCCTTCACGGCCGGACCGATCAGCGGATCGTCCTCGACGACAAGCACCTTCAAGACGGCATGCTCCCTTGATCTAACCGAGCGGGCTTATAGCCCGCCCCGTCCGGTTTTCGAAGCCTGTTCGGCTTCGATCCACTGAACCGCCCATGTTTGTCGCGGTTCCGTCCCGTTCAAGAGGTCGAAGGGGTACCCCTTCCGGTGATGCAGCCCCACTGAACGTCCGGTCTGGAAACATACACCATCGCCGCCTGTTTTACTCTTACGCGTGAGAGGAATCAAACCATGGCATTCGTTGAGTTGACCGAGATATCGGGGGATACCGTTCTGGTGAACCCCATCGCCGTCGCCTATCTACGGGCCACCGCCGATGGCGGGACGGAGCTGCATTTCACCGGGCGGACCGAGCCGCTGCGGGTGCCGGGCGCGCCGTCCGACGTCGCCCGTTCCCTGGAAAACGCAGCTCCCACCCCGCCCGACCCGACCCTGTCGTTGCTGGCCTGACAGCCGGGTCAGCCGCGGGGGTAATTGGGCGCCCGCTTCTCGAAGAAGGCGGTGATGCCCTCCGCCGCCTCCGCGCCATGCAGGGCCTCGACGAAGAAGGCAGCCTCGCGGTCGAGCTGGTCGTCGGGCGCGCCGAAGCCGGACTCGATCAGCCGCTTCGCCCGGCCGATGGCCAGCGTCGGCCCGTCTGCCAGCCGCTCCGCCCAGGCCATTGCCTCGGCGAGCGCGGTGCCGGACGCCGCCACACGGTTGACGATGGCGAGCTGCGCCAGCCGCGCGGCACCGATCCTGCCGCCTTCGAACATGATCTCGGCTGCCAGCTGCGGCGTAGCGGCGCGGGCGAGGAAGGCCGACGCGCCGCCGTCCGGGTTCAGCCCGACCTTCACATAGGCCAGGGTGAACACCGCATCCTCCGCCGCGACGATCAGGTCGCACCCCAATGCCACCGAGAATCCCGCCCCGGCGGCGGCCCCTTCCACGGCGGCGATCACCGGCTTGGGGCAGGCGCGCATGGCGCGGGTCCAGCCATGGAAGCGCTCCAGGCTGCCGCGGGTCACCTCCGGGTCGGCCTTGGCGTTGCCGAGCAGCCGGCCGAGGTTGCCGCCGGAACAGAAGGTGCCGTTGGCCCCGGTCAGGACGATGGCCCCCACCCCCGGATCCTCGGCGGCCTGGACCAGGGCGTCGCGGGCGGCGGCCATCATTTCCGGCCCCAGCGCGTTCTTGGTGGCAGCGTCGTCCATGGTCAGCACCATCACGCGGCCCTGGCGCGCGACGGTCAGTTGTCCGCTCATATCTCGGTTCCCTCCCGGTTCTCGCTGCCCGGCCGGTATTTGAACATGCCTTCCGACGTGGCGATCAGGGCGCCGGTGTCGCCGTGGCGGATCTCCGCCGCCACCCCGATGATCTTGCGCCCGCCGCCGCGCAGCCGGCCGGTGGCGACCAGCCTACCGGTGCGCGCCTGTCCCAGGAAGCTCGTCGACAGCGACAGCGTCACCACCCGCCGCACCCGGCCGGGAAAGGGACAATATGTTGCCGAGAATCCGGAAACCGTGTCCAAAAGCGTCGCCAGAACCCCGCCATGCACCACGCCGGCCCGGTTCAGGTGGCGCTCGTCGATGGCCATCGTCAGCTCCGCCTCCCCCTCCTCCCAGCGACTCAAGGCGTAGCCCAGCAGTCTCTGGAATCCCGATTCCGGCTCCCCGTTCAGCAGATCGTCCATACCCTGTCCCATCACGCAGCTGTTTCGTGCGCGAAGTAAAGCGCGTGCAGGCGGTCCAGGTCCACCCGGTCGCCGCGTTCCGACAGCACGACCTTGCCGGACTGCATCAGATAGACGTGATCGGCGATCTTCAGGGCGCGGCTGGTGTTCTGCTCCACCAGCAGGATGGTCAGCCCTTCCGCCCGCAGGCGGGCGAGGATGCGGAAGATCTCGTCCACCACCACGGGGGCAAGGCCCAGCGACGGCTCGTCGATCAGGCAGACCCGCGGCTGTTCCATCAGGCCGCGGCCGATGGCGAGCATCTGCGCCTCGCCGCCCGACAGGGTGCCGGCGATCTGGCCGCGCCGTTCCGCCAGCCGTGGGAACATGTCCAGGACCATCGCCTTGTTGCGCTTCCAATCCCTGCGGCAACCGCGCGGGAAGGCGCCCATCATCAGGTTGTCCTCCACCGTCATATCGGGGAAGATCATCCGGCCTTCGGGGATCATCACCACCCCGTCGGCCACCCGGTCCCAGGTCTTCACCGCCTTGCGGCTCTGCCCGTCGACGCGGATGTCGCCGGAGGTGGCGGGCACCAGCCCCATGATGGCGCGCAGCAGCGTGGTCTTGCCGGCGCCGTTCGGGCCGACGATCACCGTGGTCTTGCCGGTCTCCACCGACAGCGAGACGTCCCACAGCACGTTGATGGCGCCATAGCCGGCGCGCAGCGTCAGGATGTCGAGCGCATTGGTCATGACGCCTCCGCAAGCGTGGTTTCGCCGGTGTAGCTGCGGATCACCTCCGGGTCGCGGAACACCGCGTCGGGGGAGCCGTCGGCGATGATCTGGCCGAAGTTCAGCACCAGCACCCGCGGGCAGAGCGCGGCGATGGTGGCGATGTCGTGCTCGATGATGACCATGGCGAGGCGATAGCGGTCGCGCACCGCCGCCAGCCGTTCCATGAAGGCGCGCTTGCCGCTGGTCTCCAGCCCGGCCAGCACCTCGTCGAGCAGGAGCAGGCTGGGCTCGGTCGCCAGCGCCTTGCCGACCTCCAGCGCCTTATGCTCGGTCAGCGCCAGCTCGGTGGTGGCGTCGCGGTCGGCCTTGTCGCGCAGGTTCAGGATGTCGAGGATCTCGTCGATCCGCCCGGGATCCTTCTTGCCGGCGCCGAAGCGCTGGGCGACCAGCAGATTCTCCCGCACCGTGCAGTGGCCGAAGGGGCGCGGGATCTGGAAGCTGCGGCCGATGCCGAGCCGCGCCCGCTTCCATTCCGGCAGCTTCAGCAGCGACGTGCCGCGGAAGTCCAGTCGCCCGGCGGTCGGCCGCACCACGCCGGAGATGACGTTGAACAGCGTGGTCTTGCCGGCGCCGTTGGGTCCGACCAGCCCGATGCTCTCTCCTTCGGCAATGGAGAAGCTGGCGCATTTCAATGCCTGGACCCCGCCGAAATTGACCTGGACGCCGTCAAGCGTGAGCATGGCGGTTCTCCTTCACCGGGCGGCGGCTGAGCGCCGGCATCAGGCCGCCGGGGCTGAACAGGATCATGGCGCAGAGCAGCACGCCCAGGATCATCTGGTGGCCGTGCGGCAGGATCGGCTTGAACAGAAGCTGGTCGACCAGATAGATCGCCAGCGCCCCCACCACCGGACCCCACACCGTGCGGTAGCCGCCGAAGATCGCCGCGGCGATGGGCAGAACGGTCCATCCGCTGGAAAAGGCATAGTCGGGGTCGAGGAAGCTGATGAAATGGGCATTGAAGGCGCCGACCACCCCGGTGATGAAGGCCGACAGTACCAGCATCGCCGCCTTCAGATGCGTGCTGGGCACGCCGACGACGCGGGTGGCGACCTCGGTGTCGTGCATCGCCTTCAGGGCAAGGCCCCAGGTGCTGCGCCGGATGGCGTCATAGGCGAGCGCCGCCAGCACCACGATGGTCAGCACGATCAGGTAGCCGCCGGTCTTGTCGCCGAAATCGAAGCCCAGCACGGTGGGAAAGCGCGGGATCGACAGCAGCCCGCCGGCCCCGCCGGTGACCGGCGTCATCTCCGTCGCCAGGATCTGGAAGATGTGGGCATAGGCGAGGATGGCGAGCGCGAAGTAAGGGCCGCGCAGCCGCAGCGCCGGCAGCATGGCGATGGACGACACCGCCGCCCCCAGCCCGCCCAGCAGCATGGCCGCGAAGACCGGCACCCCCAGCTTCATCGCCAGCACGGCCGAGGTGTAGGACCCCACCCCGAAAAAGGCGGCGTGGCCGAAGCTGACCATCCCGCCGAGATTACCGAGCAGCGCCCAGGCCACCGCCACCCCGGCGATGGTCAGCGCCGCTACGATCAGCCCCAGCACATAGGCGTTGCCGCCGAAGACCAGAGGCACGCCGACATAGGCGACGGCGAGCGCCACGGCCAGAAGAATGCGGTTCGTCAGGGCATTGCTCATCGCGCCAGCGCCCTCCCCCCGCCGAACAGGCCCGAAGGCGAGACGAACAGCACGACCAGGAACAGGATCATTCCCGCCAACTCCTGCAGCGAGGCCGACAGATAGGTGACCGTCAGCGATTCGATGACGCCGATCATGACGGCGCCGATCAGCACGCCGGGGATCGACCCCATCCCGGCCAGCACGGTGATGATGAAGGCCTTGACCGTCAGCACATGGCCCAAGGCCGGGAAGACGGTCTTGCCGGTGTAGATGGCGAAGCCGGCGAAGGTGGCGAGCAGGGCGGCGATCATGAAGGACAGGATCTCGATCTTCCGCGGGTTGACGCCCATCAGCGTTGCCGCCGCCCGGTTCGACGACAGCGCCCGCACCGCGCGCCCCTGCCAGGAATGGTTCAGCCACCACCAGACCCCGGCCATCAGCACCAGCCCGCCGACGAAGGCCGCGACCTCCGCGTTCATCGCGAACAGCGTGTCGGCAACCACCATGGAGTCCTGGAACCAGGGATCGGAGGTCGACCGGATATCGGCCGCCCAGATCGACAGGATGGTGTTGGTCAGGATGATCCCCAGCCCGAAGGTGAGGATGAGGGAATTGATCTCGCGGTCCTGGTCGATGCGGCTGAGCAGGGCATAGACGAGAGCAGATGCCGCCGCGACGATCACCAGCGCCACCGGGATCGCCAGCACCGGAGAGACGCCATAGTTGGATTCGGCGGCGTAGGCGACATAGGCGGCCAGCAGCACCAGCTCGCCATGGGCGAGGTTGATGACCCGCATGGTCCCGAACACCAGCGCCAACCCGACCGCCACGGTCGCGTAATAGCCGCCGGCGAGCAGGCCGGAGAACAGTGCCTGGAGCGTCAGTTCAAGCATGGATTGCGCCCTGTTGGGGGTGGCGGGGTTTGCAAAGGTGGTCGCACTTGCCCCCACCCTCCCCACGGCTGCTGCCGCGGGTCCCCTCCCTCCCCCGCTTCGCAAGGGAGGGCGATTTTCCCTCCCCCGCCCAGCTATCGCACAAAGCAAGCTTTGTGCTGTCGCGACAGGCGGACCGAAGGTCCGCTGAGAGCGGGGGAGGGTCAGGGTGGGGGCTAACCTTCCCACCCCCATCCACTCACCACGGCACCGCCGGGAAGTTCATCTTGCCGTTGGCGGCGTCCTGCGGCCAGACCAGGACCACCTTGCCGCCCTGGTGCTGGCCCATGCGGTGGGTGAAGTTCAGGTTGTCGCCGTTCTTGTCGAAGGTGACGCGGCCGATCAGGGTGTTGGCGTCGGTCTTGCGCAGCTCGTCCGGCAGTCCGCCCTTGCCCAACGTCCCGGCCTCGTCGGCGCGGACGACGGCGTCGATCAGCAGGCGGGTCTGGACATAGCCGAACTGGCCCAGATAGTCGGGGTCCTTGTTGAACAGCCTCTTGTAGGTCGCGGCGAACTCCACCGCTTCCGGCTGGGTGAATTCCACCGGATAAGGCAGCATGGAGGTGCCGTAGACATTCTCCATCAGGTCGGGGAATTCCTTGGCCATCTGCGCGGTGGCGAGCGACCAGACGCCGACCACCGCCTTGACCTGCGGCTTCAGCACCTTGGACGCCCGCAGGATGCCGACATAGTCGTTCTCGTAGCCGACCATGGCGATGACGTCGGGGCGGTCCTGCAGCTTCACCTTGTTCATCAGCGGCTTGAAGTCGCTGGTGGAGCCGTCGAACTCGTGCATGCCCACGGCGACGCCCTTGGCGGCCAGCGCGGTGTTGACCTGCTTGGCGAGGCTGCTGGTGGCGTCCTTGTTCAGGTAGACGATGGAGACCTTCTTGGCGCTCATGTCCTGCAGCAGGCCGATCATGGCCAGCGCATAGCCGTCGGTGTTGTTGATGCGGAAGAAAGTGGGATAGCCGCGCTGGGTCAGTTCCGGCGACACGCCGCCCGACGTGATGTAGACCAGCCCGGCCTTCTGCGCCGCCTCCGACGCCGGGCCGATGATGTTGGAGCCGTAGCCGCCGGTGATCGCCACCACCCCGTCGCCGACCAGCTTTTCCACCGCTGCCACGCCCTTGGCGGGGGAGGTCTCGTCGTCGATGGTCTGGACCTTGAAGCTGTGCTTGCCGGCATAGCTCTTGTTCGCCATCTCGACGGCGACGGCGATGCCTTCATGCATACCCTGGCCGACGCGGGCGAGGCTGCCGGTCAGCGGCAGTTCGGAACCCAGCAGGAATTCCTTGGCCTGCGCCGCCCCGGCGCCGAGCGCCACGGAGATGGCGAGGGCCGAGACTGTGACGAGATGGGCAAGTGTCCGCTTCATGGTCTTGTTTCCTCCCACAGGATTTTGTTTGTTGACGTCAGGCGGCCATCACCTCGGCGGCCAAGGCCCTGAGGCCGCTCTTCAGCAGCTTGCCGGTCGGGCTGGCCGGCAGGGCGTCCAGGGCGACGATGCGCGACGGGCGCTTGTAGGGGGCCAGCCGCTCGGCGGCCCAGGCCTTCAACTCGTCCTCCGAGGCGCCGCGGCCGGGGACGAACTGGACGAAGGCCACCACCTCCTCGTTGCCGGCGACGGCGTGGCCGACCACGGCGGCCAGCGTCACCGCCGGGTGGCTGGTCAGAACGCCCTCCACTTCCTCCGGATAGACGTTGAAGCCGGAGTGGATGACGATCTCACGGATGCGCCCGACCACCGTGACGCAGCCGTCCGGCTCCAGCCGGGCGACGTCGCCGGTCTTCAGCCAGCCGTCGTCGGTGATGACCTGGGCGGTCAGCGCCGGTTCGCGGTAATAGCCGAGCATCACGTTGGGCGCGCGGACCCATAACTCTCCCGGCTCGCCATCGGCCACGTCGCGGCCTGTGACATGATCGACGAAGCGCATCTCCACCAGCGGCAGGGCCGGGCCGATGGAGGTGTCGCCGCGCGGCGCGTCCAACCGGGTCTGCGTCACGGTCGGCGAGCATTCGGTCAGGCCGTAGCCGTTGTGCAGGGCCAAGCCGAAGACCCGCTCCACCGCCAGCTTGAGGTCGAGGTCCAGCACCGAGCCGCCCGAGGACAAGTAGCGCAAGGCCGGAGCATCCGGCGTCCGGCCGGTGACGGTGGCATGCTCCACCAGCTTGGCGTACATGGCTGGAACACCCTGGAACACGGTCACGCCATCCTGTTCCAAGGCCTGCCAAACGGCAGCGGGGGCAAAGCGGGGGACCGTGTGCAGGCAGCCGCCGCATAGAGCGTGCCGAGGCAGGTGGAGGCCAGCCCGAAGACATGGCTGACCGGCAGCACGCCATAGGTGCGGTCGCTGGGTCCCAGCCCGCGCATCCAGCCCGACACCGAGGCGACAAACAGCAGGCCGCGGTGCGACAGCATCACACCCTTCGGCTTGCCGGTGGTGCCGGAGGTGTAGATCAGCGCGCCGACCTGCCGCTGGTTGCCGGCATGGACCGGCTCCGGATCGGCCTCCAGCAGCAGGCCGACCGCCATCGGCGGCAACTCCGCATCGCCGAGCGGTTCGGCGCCGTGGCGGGCGGCATGGGTGGCGGCGTCGGGGGATACCGTATCGGTATAGAAGATCCGGCGCGGCCGGCAATGGTCGCGGATGCTGTCGATCTCGCGGTCGGACAGGCGGGCATTGACGATGACGGGCCAGGCATCGCGCTCGCTTGCCGCCAGGATCAGCGTGACGGCGGCGAGGCCGTTCTCGCAGACGATCATCACCCGGTCGCCGCCGCGCACGCCCAGCCGGTCGAAATGGCCGGCGGCGCGCCCGACCGCCCCGGCAAGCCGGAGATAGCTCCATTCCTGCACCCCATCGAACAGGGCGGGAGCGTCCGGCGTCCGTTCCGCCCAGGCGAGCGCCGCGTGGCTGATCCGCGGCGGCAGCGCCGCCACCATGCGAGCGAAATCGGGAACCGGCCGCCCGACGGTCATGCCGCCTCCCGGATCATGTTGCGGGCGATGACGAGCTGCTGGATCTGGGTGGTGCCTTCGTAGATGCGGAACAGGCGGACGTCGCGGTAGAAGCGCTCGACCCCGTAATCGGCGATGTAGCCGGCCCCGCCATGGATCTGCACCGCCCGGTCGGCGACGCGGCCGACCATCTCCGTCGAGAACAGCTTGCAGCAGGCGGCATCGGTGTTGACGTTCTGCCCGGCGTCGCGGCGGCGCGCCGTCTCCAGCACCATGCAGCGGGCGGCATAGGCCTCCGCTCGGCTGTCGGCCAGCATCGCCTGGATCAGCTGGAATTCGGCGATCGGCTGGCCGAACTGCTTGCGCTCCATCGCATAGGACAGGCTGTCGCGGATCAGCCGCTCCGCCAGACCGACGCAGACCGCACCGATGTGCAGCCGGCCGCGGTCCAGCACCTTCATCGCCGTCTTGAAGCCCTGCCCTTCCCGCCCGCCCAGGATGGCGCTGGCCGGAACGCGGCAGTCCTCGAAGATGACGTCGCAGGTGTGGGCGCCCTTCTGGCCCATCTTCCTGTCGATGGGGCCGAGCGACAGGCCAGGCGTCCCGGCTTCCACCAGGAAGGCCGACACACCGCGGGCGTCGCGGCTGTCCAGATCGGTGCGGGCGAAGACGGTGAAGAGACCGGCCTGCGGCGCGTTGGTGATGTAGCGCTTGGTGCCGTTCAGGATGAAATGGTCGCCATCGCGGCGCGCGGTGGTGCGGAGCGAGCCGGCATCCGATCCCGATTCCGGCTCGGTCAGGGCGAAGGCGCCGACGATCTCGCCCGCGGCCAGACGCGGCAGATAGGTGCGCTTCTGCTCCTCCGTGCCGTCGATGACGATGCCCTGGGAGCCGATGCCGTTATTGGTGCCGATCAGCGAGCGGAAAGCCGGGGAGGTCTGGCCCAGCTGGAAGGCGACCTGCACCTCGTCAGCCATCGACAGGCCGAGTCCGCCGTACTCTTCCGGGATCGACAGGCCGAACAGGCCCATCTCGCGCATCGCAGCGATCACCTCGGCCGGGATGGCGTCGTCCTCCGCCACCTTGTGCTCCAGCGGGACCAGCTTTTCGCGGACGAAGCGCCCCAGCGTGTCCAGCAGTTGATCCAAAACGTCCTTGTCCAAGGCCATGCGTGCTCTCCGTCCGGGGAGAATGATTTCAAGGGAAACCAAGGATCGAGGGGCATTAACGGGGGGCACCGCCTCGTCTGTTCGTTGGCCAAGCTGACAGAGGCGGCGAGGGCTGTCAACAAAATGAAATTGCATTTCGTTACGCGAAATTAAGGAGATGAGCCGAAGGGCTGCTCCGCGTCGGAGCGGGCTTGCCAGCCGGAACGAAGCGTTTAACCTTTCCCGCAAATCACTGGAGGGTTTGGGATGATCGACCTTTATTTCTGGCCGACGCCGAACGGCCACAAGATCACGATCTTTCTGGAGGAAGCCGGGCTGGACTACCGGTTCGAACCGGTGAACATCTCCACCGGCGACCAGTTCAAGCCGGAATTCCTGGCCTTCTCGCCCAACAACCGCATGCCGGCGATCATCGACCGCGCCCCCGCCGATGGCGGCGAGCCGATCACCGTCTTCGAATCCGGCGCCATCCTGGTCTATCTGGCCGAGAAGACCGGCAAGTTCCTGCCCACCGACCTGCGTGGCCGCAAGACGGTGCTGGAATGGCTGTTCTGGCAGGTGGGCGGCCTCGGCCCGATGGCCGGGCAGAACCACCATTTCGTCCAATACGCGCCGGAACGCATCCCCTACGCCATGGAGCGCTACGTCAAGGAGACCGGGCGCCTCTATGGCGTGATGGACAAGCGCCTTGCCGACAACGAGTTCCTGGGCGGGGCGGAGCTGTCCATCGCTGACATGGCCAGCTATCCCTGGATCGTGCCGCATGAACGCCAGCAGCAGGATCTGGACAGCTTCCCCAACCTGAAGCGCTGGTTCGACGCGATCAAGGAGCGGCCGGCGGTGGTGCGCGCCTATGAGAAGGGGCAGGCCGTCAATCCCAACCGCACGCCCACGGTGAACGACGAGAGCAAGAAGATCCTGTTCGGCCAGTCCGCCGACACGGTCAAGCGCTGAAGATTGGTTCACGCGTCTCCCTCTCCCCCCTGGGGAGAGGGGATGAAAGGCGTTTCCGTATAGGTGCGCAATCTTTTGCGGCATCCTTTCGCGCCGCACAGGCTTTCGGGTGCCCCCGGCCTAGACGGGACCGTTTCTAAGACCAGCGTGTTGTTTTCGGTAGGGAATATCTTCCGGAGACGCCGCGCCGATGAGCATCTGGCCCCGCACCGACTCCGACGGCATCGCCAGCGATACGGCGACCGGCACGGCCACCGAATCCACTCCCCATACCACTGCCCCTGCCACCATCGACATCGCCCTGCATCCACTGCCTCCCCTGCCCAAGCTGGCGCAGGTCTGGGCGGGTCTGGAGGCGCGCGCCGACTCCTCCTTCTTCCTGTCCTGGTCCTGGATCGGTCCCTGGCTGGCGCAGATGCCGGCCGGGATCGAGGCGCGGTTGCTGCTTGCCCGGCGGGGAGGCGAGTTGGTCGGGCTGGCCGTGCTCTGCCCGCGCAAGCGGCGGCGTCTCGGCCTGCTGCCCAGCCGATGCTGGATGTTGCACGAAACGGGCGACCGCGGTTATGACCGGCTGTTCATGGAATACAACGGCATCCTCGCCGACCGCCGCTTCGCCGACGAGGTGACGGACGCCGCCCTGCACTGGCTGGGCGCCCGGCTGTCCGCCAATGACGAGCTGGTGCTGGGCGGGCTGACCCCGGCGGCGGAGCGTGCCGCCCGGCGCGTTGCGGCGCGGACGGGCCACTCTCTGCAGCTGCGCATCGCCGATTCCGCGCAATGGGTGGATATGGCGCCGGTCAGGGCAGCGGGCGGCGATTTCCGCGCCGGGCTCGGCCGCAACACGCGGGCGGCGGTGAACCGCAGCGAACGGCTCTACCGTGCCCGCGGCGGGCTGGATTACCGCGTCGCCACCACCGTCGAGGAGGCGCTTGAGGATTTCGCGGCGCTGGAGGTGCTGCATCAGGCCGGCTGGAAGGCCCGCAGGCAGGCCGGCGCCTTCGCCAACCCAGCCTTCCGCCCCTTCCACGAACAGCTGATCACGCAGGGCGTGCCGAGCGGCACGGTGCGCCTGTGCCGGATCAGCGCCGGAGGCCAGCCCATCGGCTACCTCTACAACTTCGTCCACCGCAACCGGGTCCTGAATTACCAGGGCGGCTTCGCATTCGAGGCGGACAACCGGCTGAAGCCCGGATTGCTCAGCCATGTGCTGGCCGTCGAGGACGCGTTGGCCCGCGGCGAGGATTGCTACGACTTCATGTCGACCCCGGCTGGACACAAACCGCTGCTGTCCAATGCCGAACAGCCGATGAACTGGCTGACGCTCGGTCCCGACCGGGTCAGCCGGCGGTGGAGGCGTATTGCCGACGGGCGCGAGGGCTGATGATCGATACGGTCAAACGGTCGCTGCGCGGCTGGACCGCGCCGGCCAAGGGTATCTGAGGGGGGAGGCGTGCGAATGACCAAAAGGAAGACCGGGGCTCTCGCCTGCGTTCTGGGCGACATGGATCTGGTGCGCCCGCTGGGGCTGGCGGGTGTCCGCTGCGCCGTGGTCGGGCCACCCGGCGGCGCCAGCGCCCATTCCCGCTTCACCGAACGGCTGATCCCGTGGGAGGGCGGCTGTGACGACGCGCTCGTGGATCGGCTGCTGCGTTTCGGCGCAGCCCAGCCCGACAAGCCGGTGCTCTATATGGAGGAGGATGCCCAGCTGCTGATGGTGTCGCGCCATCGCGACCGGCTGGCCGCGGTCTTCCGCTTCGCGCTCGCCGACGTCGATCTGGTGGAGACGCTGGTCGACAAAGGCCGCTTCCAGGCACTGGCGGAACGGCTGGGTCTGCCGGTTCCGCGCACCCGGCGGCTCCGCCCGCTTCCGGGCAGCGAGGCGCCCGAGCTGGACCTGCGCTATCCCGTCATCGTCAAGCCGCTGACCCGCCGTCCGCCCTGGGACGAGATCGAAGGGCTGGGCAAGGCGATCCGGCTGGAGGGGCCGGAGGACCTGCGCGCGCTCTGGCCGCGGCTGATCCCGGTCGGCATCGACCTGCTGGCGCAGGAACTGATCCCCGGACCGGAAACGCGAATCGAAAGCCACCATGTCTATATCGACGACGCCGGCGCCGTGGCGGGCGAGTTCACCGGACGCAAGATCAGGACCTACCCGGTCGATTACGGCCACAGCACCGCGCTGACCATCACCGACATCGACGGCGAAGGAGCCGACGTCGCTGCCCTGGGCCGGGAGATCGCGGCCGGCCTCGGTCTTACAGGCGTCGCCAAGTTCGACTTCAAGCGCGATCCGGACGGCCGCCTGCACCTGCTGGAGATCAACCCGCGCTTCAACCTGTGGCACCATCTGGGCGCCGTCGCCGGGGTGAACCTGCCGGCCATCGTCCATGCCGACCTGACCGGCCGTCCCCGCCCTGCCCCGGCCAAGGCGCGGCCCGGCGCCTGCTGGTGCCACATCAGCAAGGACCGGATGGCGGCGCGCGACAGCGGCGTGCCGATGGCGCACTGGCTCGCCTGGGTCGCGCGGTGCGAGGCGAAGGCGATCACCCCCGACGATCCGATGCCCTTCCTGCGGCCTAAGCTGGACCGGCTGCTCGCCCGCTTCCCGGCGGCGCCCGCCCGCCCCGCCTCGCCAAGCCGTGATTGGAGAACCATGAAGATCGCGCTGATCTCCGACATCCACGCCAATCTGGAAGCCCTTCAGGCGACCTTCGACGCCATGCGGGCAGAGGGGGTGGAGCGCATCGTCTGCCTGGGCGACATCGTCGGCTACAACACCGATGCCGCCGCCTGCATCGCCCTGCTGCGGCAGGCAGGGGCGGTCTGCATCGCCGGCAACCATGACCGCGCGGTGACCGGCGCCATCGGGACAGAGGGATTCAGCGGTCCGGCGGCGCGCGCCGTCGACTGGACCCGGCGGCGGCTGGATGAGG